>JAUMWN010000192.1 GCA_030529625.1 Coriobacteriales bacterium | reverse complement strand
CCCTCATATGTCCCGAACCATGTCAACAGCGTAGCAGCTACCGGTCAGAAAACCTCCATAAGTCTTCCGCGAGAGTCATCGACTATCAAAACGCCCCTGGGGACACGTCCCGCGTGTGAGACTGACGAGCGTCCCGCTCATTCTCACATCCGCGGATACCATGGCTTCGGTAGGCATGGCCCGCACATCGGTGTTCCGGCTTGGCGGATAGGAGCAGTCTAGGTCCGTGCGTGGCGGCGCTGCCGCTGCACATAGGGGCGGTCGCTCCCTCCGCCGGGGTCTCGCGTCCGCGGGGCGCGTCCCCAGAGGCGTTCTTGCTGGTGGCGCTGCTGCTTGGTGGTGGTGCTGGTGGTGGTGCCGTCGGGCGGGCTGCTACGCGGCCGCCTCCGCCTCGATCGCCTGCTGGTCCTGGCCGAGGAAGTACATGAACCTCCCCAGCTCGGCGGCTGTGGCGGCGTTGGCCTTGCACGACGCGACGCCCCTCGCGAGCAGCGACCTCCTGCGCTCGCACAGGCGCTGCGAGAGCGTGCGCGCCCGCTCGCGTATCCTCGCGTCGACGCACGCCGGGCACGCCTTGCCCTTGGCGGGGCAGCACCTCGTCGCCGCCCACGCGCCCTCCACGAGCAGGCTCCTCAGCAGCTGGCTCCCGCACCTCGATATCGCGCCGAGCCTCTGGGTGAGCGCGCTCGAGCTCTCGGACGGCGCGAGCCCGAGCCACGAGGTCACCCTCCTCCCCGAGTCGAACCTTGAGAAGTCGCCCACCTCGGCGCAGTACGAGAGCGCCGTCACGAAGGAGACGCACTTGAGGCACTGCAGCGCCTCGATCGTGCCTGCGAGCGACGACGCCTCCGCGAGCTCGTGCGCGCGCCTGAGCAGCTCGTCGTACTGCTCGCGGGCCGACTCCGCGGCGCGGATCGCCGCGAGCAGCGCCGCCTGCGACGCGGGGTCGTCGAGCTCGATGCCGCGCAGCCACCTCCAGAACTCGACGCCCCACGACTTCTTCAGCCTGCCGGTCCTCGTCCTCTCGTCCCAGACCGTCCCGTGGCGGCACAGCAGGCCGAGGACGCGCTGGTAGGCGCGGGTGCGCTGGTCCTTCAGGTCGTCGAGTGCGTGCATGAGGTCGCGAAGCCCCTCGACCTCCTCGCCGGGAACCCACACCTCGTGCAGCTCGCCGGCCATCGCCAGCCTCGCGAGCCTGGCCGCGTCGTTGCGGTCGTTCTTCCTCGCCCTCGACTCCGACGAGGTCGGCATCTTCGACGGCGCGATCGGCGCGACCGTCACGTCGTCCGTGGTCAGCAGCCTCGCCGGCACGAAGCCGGTGCATCCCGCCTCGTAGACGCCGTAGGACGGCGCGGGGAACCTCGCCATCCACCCGGCCATGGCCGCGTAGTCGTTCCCCCGGAACGTGCGCGTGCTGGTCACGCCCGTCTCGACCACGAGGGCGCAGATCGTCGTGGTCCTCGCGTGGGAGTCGATCCCGAAGATGGTGCGCGGCCTCGGATCCGCCGTCGCCGTGGTGCTCGCCGTGGTACAATCCTTGCTCATCTGGGGCCTCCCGTCCCTCGTGGCGCCGCGCGCCGTCAACCGTGAAGAAGTTAGACATTGTGCGGCAAGGGAGGCCCTATTTCAACTCTCTCGGCTGGACCTCCCAGGTCCGTTGGTTCGGGTCATATCGTCT
>JAUMWN010000191.1 GCA_030529625.1 Coriobacteriales bacterium | reverse complement strand
CGCAGGAAGCGCATGTCGCCTTCCATGAGCATGCGCAGGTCGGGCAGGTCGTAGCGCAGTGCCGCGACGCGCTCGACGCCGATGCCGAAGGCGAAGCCGGTGTACTTCTCGGAGTCGATACCGCAGTTCTCGAGCACGTTGGGGTCGACCATGCCGCAGCCCAGAATCTCGAGCCAACCGGTGTTCTTGCAGAAGCGGCAGCCCTTGCCCCCGCACACGCCGCAGGAGACGTCGACCTCGCAGCTCGGCTCGGTGAAGGGGAAGAAGTGCGGGCGATAGCGCGTGGCGCGGTCCTTGCCGAAGATCTCGCGCGTGAAGTAGTCGAGCGTGCCCTTGAGGTCGCCGAAGGTGATGCCCTCGTCCACCACGAGGCCCTCCACCTGGTTGAACTGCGGCAGGTGGTTGGCGTCGGCGGTGTCGGGGCGGAAGACCGTGCCCGGGCAGATCATGTAGATGGGCGGCTTGTTCTGCTCCATGTAGTGCACCTGCATGCCCGAGGTCTGGGTGCGCAGCAGCACGTCGGAGTCGCCGAGCACGAGCGGCTCCTTGCCCTCGGGAGCGTTGTCCACGACGTAGAAGGAGTCGCGTGCCGAGCGGCTGGGGTGGTCGGCGGGAGCGTTCAGCGCGGTGAAGTTGTACCACGTCGTCTCGACGTAGGGACCATCGGCCACGATATAACCGAGACCGGCGAAGATGTCCTCGATCTCCTCGCGAATCTGCGTGATGAGGTGCTGCGTGCCCAGCGCGCGAGCGCGACCCGGCAGCGTGACGTCGGCCGCCTCCGCCGCCATCTTCTGTGCCAGCAGCTCCTTGCCGAGGTCGAGCTTGCGCTGCTTGATGGCGCTCTCGACGTTGGCGCGCACGGTGTTGGCCAGCTGACCCATGGCGGGACGCTCCTCGGGCGGAATCTTGCCCATCATGCGCATGAGTGCCGTGAGCGAGCCCTTCTTGCCGAGCGCCTTGATGCGCAGCTCCTCGAGCGCCTCCATGCTGGTTGCGCCGGCGAGGCCAGCCTGCACTTGCGACTCAATGGCCTTGAGGTCATCGGATAGTGCCATGCCTACTCCCCTTTCAAACAAAAAACCGTCCTCGTGCCACATGCACAAGGACGGAGTGATCCGCGGTACCACCTTGTTTGACGCGCGCGTTGTCTCTCGCGCACGTCCCCTTCAGGGCCTTGCAGCCCCTGTGCCCCGTGCCGTGGGGTGGACGGCTTGCCTACTGGCGGACGCGTCCGCGTTCAGGTCGCAGCTGGTGGAGTGAACTCCCGTCCTCTGGGTCCGTGGGCACCTCTCAACCGCGGGCACCCTCTCTGTCCGTTCCCAACGCGAGCACGAAACCTCTCCGTCATCGCCTAGGAGGGCATGGTAGCACAACCAACCTCCCCAAACCCCCTCAAACATAGAAAAGGTGCGGGCAAAGACGGTGCGGAGAACTGTTTACGGACAGGCCGACGCCCCCGGCGGACCGCGGAGGGCAACTCCTTGTGGTCCGTGAACGGTGCGGATGCGGCTTTATTCCATCGATAAGGTCCCGTCAATGGACGATGTGGGGGCAGGGCGCTGGAATTTCGGGTACTCGCGAGTAGCAAGCCCCTTTTGGCTTCCCGAATCCTGCGGTTTTGTTCGTGACTACTCTGGCAACCCCGAAATCCCAGCGCCCTGCCCCCACATCGTCCACG
>JAUMWN010000190.1 GCA_030529625.1 Coriobacteriales bacterium | reverse complement strand
CTCCGTGCTTGTCTCCGTGGTCGCGTCCGCGTTCGTCTCGGTGGTCGCGTTGCTGCTCGCGGCGTTGAGGTCCAGCGTTGCCAGCGACTTCTCCGCGTCGAAGGCCGAGCCAAACAGCTGCTCGCAGAAGTTGTTTGCCCACTCAACGGTAAGCGTGGTGTTGTCCGCGTCGTTGATGTCGGTGTGCAGCTCGTTGGTGGCTGCCAGGTCGTTGGTCCAATCACGCAGGAAGTAGGTGGTCATGTCGGTAGACAGGCCCAGGTGGGTGACCATGGGCACGAACGTAGCCGAGACCACCGAGCACGTGCCGTCGGCCGCCTTCCTGAGCGTGACCTCGGCCATGCCGCCCATGAGGCTCTCGTCACTGGGAGAGGTGCTCACGAAGTTGCCCGTGGACCAGTAGCACGGCACCTTCTTGCCACCCTCGCCCTCGAGCACCGTCACGGGCTCCATCACATGCGGGTGGTTGCCAATGATCACGTCGGCGCCCTCGTCCACAAAGAGCTGCGCCCACGCCTTTTGCTCCTCCACCGGCTCCAGGCTGTACTCCTCGCCCCAGTGCGGGAACACCACCACCATGTCGGCCATCTCGCGCGCCTTTGCCATGGTGGTCTTTATGTGCTCCTCCTCCAGCATCGACACGATGCCGTCGGTGTCGTTTACCTCGTTGCCATTGAGGTCCAGCGTGTAGTTGAGAAGCGCCACCTTAAAGCCGTTCTTGTCATACACGTACACGTCGTCTACCGACGAGTTGGCATCGGTGGGGTCGGCCTGGCCAATGACGGCGACCTCGGGGTGCTTGCTCTTCCAAAACTCTCGCTCGGCCTTTACCAGCGTGTAGTGGTCGTCAAAGCTGCCGCTGTGGTCCATGGCATGGTTGGTCGCCTTGAGGATGGTGTTGAAGCCCGCCTTGACCTCGGCGTCTCCCACCTCCTGCGGGCCATTGAACTCGGGGTAGCCGTCGTAGCCGTCCGGAGCGCTGCCGGTAAAGATGGGGCCGGCGATGGGCGTCTCCTGGTTGATTACCTTTATGTCCTTGCCCTCGAGCTCGCTGAGCACGTGCGTGAACAGGTGATCGTAGTTGCGGCTGCCGTCGTCGGCCAGGCCGCTCATGCGCACCTGGTAGTGGAAGAGCATGTCACCCACCATGAGCAGGTTGATGTCGGTGGCGCCGGCGGGCACGTTGGCCTGCGTCGCCTGCGTGCCGCCCTCCTGCGGCGTACCCTGTGCGCCGGCGTCCTGCTGCTGGGCCGGGTCCGCCTTGGGGGCCGAGCACGCGCGAACGCCAAAGAACACGCCCATGCCTACCGCCACGAGCACCACTGCGGCAATGACAATGGGCAGGATTGGCGAAGACTGTCGTTGCTGTGGAGCGGGCCGACGTTGCGGCTGAGACCTGCGCTGCGGCTGCCGCGAGCTATGGGCCGGCGCGGCATGGCGTGCCGGCGGTCGCTGTTGTGCGGCTCCACCCGACCGCGGGGACGGACGCCGTTGGGTTTGCCCTTGTCGTGCGTGTGTGGGACGTTTTTGCTCTGTCATATGCCCTCCTCGGATGAGCGTGCGAACCCGATAATACGCGAACGCTGCCCCCAGACCAACAGATTCACGCAAAATGGAGAATGGCTGGCGCGAACCTGCACTCGGGGGACAGTCCCCGGTGTTTAGGGGACAGTCCCCTGTGGTTA
>JAUMWN010000122.1 GCA_030529625.1 Coriobacteriales bacterium | reverse complement strand
GTCCCACCGGGTGGGACAAACGTCCCCGTCACCTTTGTCCGGAGGAATAATTGACATTTTGCGAGGCCGTTTTTGCCGCCAACTGGGCTTTTCCCATTCGAGCCTTCAAAATGTCAATTAATCGAATCGGACCGTCAGGGCATGGCGATGCGCCCACAGCACACGCCCCCCTTTTCTCATTCCCCCGCCCTAAACTGGCACAGCACTCCGTACGGGGGATGGCCGGCGCGCTCCCAACTCACGTCTTTGCCCAAGACCTGCTCCATGCAGGCGCACAGCTGGTCGGCCTGCTCGTCGGTAAGGCATAGCACGCGCACGTCGTCGCGCAGCAGGATATCGTAGTTGTGCCGATCCTCTCCGCGGATGGCCGCCACACGGGCCTGGTAGGCCGGCGTGTAGAACTCCCAACCGCCTACGTACACCATGTTGGGCGGCAGCTGCGTGACCTGCGGATCGTAGGGCGCAAACAGGCTCACCATGCTAAACACCTGCAGGTCCGGGTGTTCGGCGATGTATGAGATGCCCTTGTCGGCCGCGTCGTTGTACTCGTCGATGGTATACAGCGTCCCGCGAATGTCTCGCTTGGCCAAAAGACACCCCACGAACAGCAGCGGGATGAGCAGGCCAGGCACCACGTAGGCCAGCCACGCGCGCCGACGCACCCCCAGCGCCACCACGAGCCCAGCACACAGCACAAGAAGCAGCGCATAGGTGAGCTTCCACTCCGCATCGGTGCGATACGCCGCCAACGCAAAGCGCGCTGCGGCCAGCACCAGCACGGCGGCACCCACCGCACGCAGCACCATGCGCCTCGGCCGCGTGGGGTCCAAATCCCGTCCCGCAAGGTCGCGCGCCGCCTGCAAGCCGCAGGTAAGCGTGAGACCCAGCAGGAACGCCAGCGTAGGCCACACCGACACTAGGCCCACGCGCGTTACCAGCCGCCCGCGCATCTCCAGGTAGTACAGCTCGACCATGCACACCGCCACGCCAGCCACCACCATGAGCAGCTGTGGCCACCAGCGCCTGCCGCGCAGCAGCATGGCAAGCAGCACTACACACAGCGCGCTCAGCACCACCAGCGCCGTAACGGTTCGGCTGTCGAACATGCCCTCGCCAAAGCGCCAGCT
This sequence comes from Coriobacteriales bacterium, assembly GCA_030529625.1. Classification (GTDB taxonomy): domain Bacteria; phylum Actinomycetota; class Coriobacteriia; order Coriobacteriales; family Atopobiaceae; genus RUG440. The sequence continues at coordinate 5,185 of JAUMWN010000122.1, read as the reverse complement.
GTCGTAGATGTCGCGCAGTCCCAGCTGCTCGGTCTGTGCGCCCTCCTTGCTCAGCGTAAGGAACGCCTCGCTCGTCACGCGCTCATCCATAAAGAGCCACTCGTCGTTTACCAGCGTTTCCAGCTCGTCCGACCACCCCACGCTCTGGTACAGCTGGGGATTCTCCTCGTAGGAGTCGTGTGGATAGTCCATGTACTTATGCCGCGCGGCGTTGGCCGAGAGGAACTGCTTCCACTCCGGCGTGCCGTACTGCACCGAGTGCACCACGCTGCAGCACAGCACAAGCGCCACGCCCGCCACTAGCGGCACCATGGCACGCGCAAGGTCCAGCGCACGGGCGCGTCGGTCGTCCTTCTCGCGAATCACGTCTGCCAGAGGCGCCACGAACAGCAGCGCGGCAAACGGCAGCGCCGCCATGGCCGACGACGAGCGCGTGCAGTAGGCGCCCACCACCAGCAGCGCCTCGTAGACGCCATAGCGGTGACGGGCGGCAAGAGCGGGACGCGCCATGCGCACGCACTGCAGCATCACCGCGCACGACGCCATGGCGCCCGCCGTGAGCGTAAACGACACCAGCGTGAGCGCATACATGTACACGCACACGCTCGAGAGCAGGCACATCGCAATCGACACGCACACGCGACCGCGGCGTGGCGGCCCCTCACTTCCGCAAAACGCATAGGCGACGCACAGGTTCCACACATACAGCGAGGCCGCAATGCAGGCGACCTGCCACACGAACCACCAAGGCACCGTGGGCGCAAGCACAAAGAGCGTGGCCACGAGCTTGCCCAGCACGTAGTTTATAAACACCGCATGACCGCTGGGATCAGACCAGCCGCCACCCGAGAGGATCAGCTGCATCTTGGCGTCGTCGTTCATGCCAAAGGTGGGCGGCGCCAACAGCCACGACACGGCCACGCTCGCCACCGTGCACGCCAGCGCCACCAGCATCAGCCACCCGTGACGTCGTCTCTGTGCTTGCATGCCCCTCCTTCCCGCAGTAGCCAAGAGTATAGATGAACGGCAGGGTCGTGTCCGTTTGGGAAGAGCTCCCTTTGGGACAAACGTCCCCGTCACCTTTGTCCCGTTTGGGAAGAGCTCCCTTTGGGACACCGGGAAAGGAGCAGCGCGACGATAACCCCAACGCAGTGTCCAAAAGGGACCTCTTCCCTAGCGGACACCCCCACGCCCTCCACACCGCCCCAAATCCCACACGCCAGTTTTGCGCAACGCGCGCTTTGGGATACAATGCAACGACTGGGGGGAGGTCGCGTGGCCAGCGTAAAGAAGAACTTTTTGTACAATTCCGCCTATCAGCTGCTGGTGGCCGCCGCCCCGCTGATAACCACGCCCTATCTCTCGCGCGTAATAGGCTCGTCGGGCAATGGCGTGTTTACCTACACCCAGTCCATCACCAACTACTTCGTGCTGGTGGCCGTGCTGGGCATGACCAACTACGGTGTGCGCACCATCGCCGAGTGCGGAGACGACCGCGCGCTGCGCTCAAAGACCTTTTGGGAGCTCTGGCTGCAAAACGTGGTGGTGGGCGTACTCGTGCTGGCCGCCTATCTGGCCTATGCCCTAGGTCCTGGCCAAGCATACCTGCAACTGTGGCTGCTCTGGGGCATGTGGGTGGTCTCGGCGGTGCTCGACGTCACGTGGCTCCTGTGGGGCGTGCAGGAGTTTCGCATCCCCACTATCCGAAACTTCTGCACGCGCATAGCCTCCATCGTGCTCATCTTCGTCCTGGTGCACAGCGCCAACGACGTGTGGGGCTACGTCTTTGCCATCGCAGGCTCCTATCTGGCAAACGCCCTGCTCGTGTGGCCTGTGGTGGGCCGCTACGTGGACTGGGCGCGCCCCACCTGGAAGGGCATACGCGCGCACGTCGTGCCCAACCTCACGCTGTTCGTGCCCGTGATCGCAACCAGTCTGTACACCATCATGGACAAGGTCATGCTGGGGTCCATGGCAGGTATGGAGCAAACCGGCCTCTACGACTACGCCGAGAAGGTCTCAAAGATGCCCCTCTCGGTAATAACTGCACTGGGTGCCGTGGTGCTGCCCAAGATGACCACCGTAATCGCCGAGGGACGCCTCGAGGAGGGCAAGCGGCTGGTGGGCACCACCATGTGGTTTATGCTCGCCTGCGCGCTGGCGCTGGCGTTTGGCATCGCCGCCGTGGCACCGGAGTTCTGCATCGTGTTCCTGGGGCGGCAATACGGTCCCTGCACGCCGCTTTTGCGCCTGCTGTGCGTAATCGTGCCGCTCATCTGCGCCACCAACGTGCTAGGCGTGCAATACCTGCTGCCCACCAAGCGCGACCGCCTGTTCACCGCCTCGGTTGCCTGCGGCGCAATCGTCAACATCGCCATTAACGTGGTGGCCATACCGGCGGCGGGTGCCTTGGGCGCCTCGATTGCCACTGTGGCGGCCGAGGTCATGGTCCTCGCGTTCCAGGCATGGGTCCTGCGCGCCGAGCTGCCACTTGCCCAGTATGTGCGCGGCATGCTGCCCTTCGCGGTCATCGGCGTCATCATGCTGGTGTGCATCCGCGCACTTGCCGCCGTGCTCGGCCCAGCCGCGTTTAGTGTGGGTGGGCTGCTGGCCGAGATTGCCGCAGGCGGCGTGCTGTATCTCGCCCTCTCGTACGCGTGGTGTCGCGCAACCAAGAGCGCCGAGCTCAAGCGCGTGCTGCCGCGCCTCGCGCGCTGGTAGAGAAGATCGGGGGCCAAAAGGTGTGGGGGCAGCTGGCATGGGCGACAGTGATTGCAGCCGCGCTGCTCTACGTGCCCGGATGTGCGTTCTTCCGGGGCTTGGGCGCCTCTCGCATGCTCTCGCTGTGCTGCGCCCCCCTGTTTGGCGTCGCGGCCTACGCCGCGCTGCCCATTGTGTACTATGAGCTGGGCATTGCCTGCAGCCCGGCAACGGTGGTCGTGCCCGCCTGCATCGTGGCGACGCTCGTGTGGGTCGTGGACCGCATGCGCAGGTCCGGTCGCGCTCACGACAACGCGACGCAGGCCATCGCCCCATCCCCCCAGCGCGCCCTTGTCATCGCCGGCCACGCTGTTCCGTTCGACCTCGTCGCGGCAGCGCTGTTCGTGCTGGTGGCCACCGTCGTGTGCCTAGCGTGCTTCGTGACACAGCTGCCCCAGGCAGGCGCCTTCGCACCGCGCCACGACAACATCACCCACCTCAACCTGTGCCGGTCGTTCTTGGACTCGGGCAAATGGTCCTCGCTGCACACCAGCACGTTTCTCGCCTCACCCGAGCAGGCACGCTCGATAGCGGGCGACGGTGGGTTTTATCCGGCAGGGTGGAACTGCGTGGTGGTGCTGGTCTCTGCGCTAGCGGGCACCGACCTTATGGTTGCCATCAACGCCGAGATAGCGCTGTGCTGCGCCGTCGTGTTTCCGCTGGGCATGTGCGCCTTCCTGCGCGCACTGCTGCCCGATGAGCGCCGCGCCATCCTCCTGGGCGCGCTTGTGAGCGCGGGGTTTGCCAACTGGCCATGGCAGTACATCCATACCGGACCGCTCTACCCCAACCAGCTGGGTATCGCCCTGCAGTTTGGGGCGCTGGCGCTCGCGCTCACGCTCCTGCGCGAGGAGGGGCCGCACGTCGACATGGCCCGCATCGCCGTCTGCGGCCTTGTGGCCTTCGTCGCGCTCTCGCTCGCCCACCCCTCCACGGTGTTCTCGAGCTATGTGTTTCTTGCCTGCTACGGGGCGTACCGCATCTGGTGCCTGCCCGCGCCGCGCACCCGACGCATCGCTATCCTATGTGTCTTTGTATGCGGCATCGTGGCGCTGTGGGCGCTGTGCTACTCGCTGCCCATGCTCCAGTCCACCATTGGCTATACGGAGCGCGAGCAGTCGCAGCTGATCGACATCATCCCCGACCTGCTGGGCATGAGCTTTACGTTTACCGGCCCGCAGGTGGGCATGGTCGTGCTCACGTGGGTGGGCATCGTATGCGTGGTGCACCACCCCAGACGCCGCTGGCTGTTGGGACCGCTCGCGTTCTTTGCGCTGGGCTACGTGGCATCGCGCGCGGACTGGTGGCTGGTCAAGCACTGGATCGCCGCGCTGTGGTACTCCGACCTGCGCCGCATGGCCGCCAACCTCTCGCTCTACCTCATGCCCGTGGCCACGCTGGGTCTCGACGCCCTGCTGCCACGGCGTGCGTCCACGCGGCCAAGAGCCCTGCGCATAGGCGGGGCCACTGTGGCGGCATGCGCGCTCATGGCTACCTTCGTGCCCGCGATAGCGCTTCCCGTTGGCGATCTTACCGTCGCCTCGCCGCTTTCACAGGCCAGCCAATTCGTGAGCAAGCGCTACCAAGAGACCATCTTCGACGCCCAGGAAATCGCCTTCGTCAATCGCGTTATGCGCACCATCCCGCAAGACGCGCTGGTGATAAACGCGCCAGCGGACGGCAGCATGTGGGCTTACGGCATCTGCGGCCTCAACACCTACTATCGGGACTACAAGACCACCGATCACACCGATGATGCCCAGCTCATTCGGGAGCGCCTGAGTGCCTGGACGAGCGACCCGCGCATACGCGAGGCGGTGGAGCGCACCGGCGCCGCCTACGTGCTGCTGCTCAATCGGGGCGTGGTGTACGATCAGGGCCTTGAGCAGGGCATTTGGCTCTGGCAGTACACCAAGGACCAAGAGTCGGCGTGGTCGGGCATCACCAGCATAAACGACCACACGCCGGGCTTCTCAACCGTCCTCGCCGAAGGCTCCCAGCTCCGCCTGTACCGGATTGGATGAGAGAAGGATGATTAAGTCCCAAAACCCATGGACTGAGGGCCCTGCGGAGGATGATAACGCCAGGTCGGGCCACACACGAACGGGGCGCTATTTGTCCGCTTGAACTACCCCAATGCCATTGAGGTAGTTTATTCGGACGAATAGGAGCCAGAAATCAGTCTATTCGTCCGATAAAACTACCCCTTTGCACTTGAGGTAGTTCAAACGGACGAATAGGGGACAACTGCCAGGCGCGGACCAAACGGTTCCGTTACGCGCACACCGTGTCCGTTTGGGAAGAGTTCCCTTTGGGACACCGGGATGAGCAAAGCACGGCGAGAACCACAGCGCGGTGTCCCAAAGGGAACTCTGCACTAAGCCGCTTCGCGGCAGCCTTCCCATCGTCCCCCGAACCCGTGCGG
>JAUMWN010000121.1 GCA_030529625.1 Coriobacteriales bacterium | reverse complement strand
TTTGCAAATCACGGGTCGGCGCTTTGGTGTATGGTTATGCGGTACCGACGTGTCGGTCTTTTTGTTTGCGAGTACGAGAGGGAGCCTATGAACATCGCTCTTTTGGGATATGGGACTGTGGGCCGCGGCGTGGACGACATTATTCGCAGCCGCGTGCCCGACGTATCGGTCGTGCGGATCCTCGAGCTGCCCGACCGCCTCACCGACCCGCGCATGACCTCCAACTACGACCAGATCGTTTCCGACCAGAACATCGAGCTCGTGGTGGAGTGCATGGGCGGCATCGAGCCGGCGCACACCTTTATCGCCCAGGCACTTTCTGCGGGCAAGCACGTGGTGACCTCCAATAAGGCGGTCGTCGCGGCGCACTTTGCCGAGTTTGCCCAGCTGGCAACTGCGAACGACGTGGCGTTTCTCATCGAGGCGGCCGTCGCGGGCGGCATTCCCTGGATCGCCAGCATCGAGAAGGTCCGTCGCATCGACGAGGTGCGCTCGTTCTCGGGCATCATGAACGGCACCACCAACTACATCATTGACTCCATGCGAAGGGAGGAGCTGGACTTTGACGTGGCGCTGGGCCGCGCCCAGGAGCTGGGCTATGCCGAGCGTGACCCGTCTGCCGACATCGACGGCATAGACGTCGCCAACAAGACCATCCTCTCCGCCTGCGTCGCATTCGACGTGGACTGCGTACGCGACCTGCCGGTTACGGGCATCCGCACGCTCACCAAGACCGACCTCAACCAGTTTGCCTCCCATGGCCTGATGGTGAAGCTCTTTGGCCGTGGCGTGTGCAAGGATGGCAGCTATGCGGTGGCGGTCGAGCCGGTGGCCATCACGCAGTACTCGTTGGAGGCCGCCGTGCCCTCCAACTTTAACCTCGTCTCGCTCGAGGGCTTTACCGTGGGACCTCTCAAGTTCTATGGACAGGGGGCAGGAAGCCTGCCCACCGGCAACGCCATCGTGCAGGACGTGATAGACGTGATGCGTGGGCGCAGGCAGGTGTACGACTTCTCGCGCGGTCTCACGTACGACCCAACGCTGCTCACGAGCGACTACGTGTTCCGCTCGTCGACCATGCCGGTGGCCGCCGACGCGTGGGCGCCGGGCATGTGGCTCGTGCGCAACCGCACGGCAACGCAGGCTCGCTCACTGTTCGAGCGCCTGCAGCAAGAGGACCCAACCGCCTTTATGGCGGCATTGCCAAAGGAGGGCTAAGCCATGATTAAGGTCGCCAAGTTCGGTGGCTCCAGCGTTAGCGACGCCGAGCAGTTCAAGAAGGTCGCCAGCATCGTAAAGGCAGACCCCGAGCGCAGGTACGTGGTGGTCTCGGCGGCAGGCAAGCGCGCAAAGGACGACAACAAGATCACCGACCTGCTGCTCTTGGTAAACGCCCACGTCCAGTATGGCGTGGACTGCGCCTCCCTGCTCAACACCATCAAGGAGCGGTTCGTGGAGATTGCCCGCGAGCTGGGGCTCTCGTTCCCCGTTGAGGAGGAGTTCGACCGCTTTGCCAACAGCATCCAGACCGAGACCCCCGAGTACGTGGTGTCGCGGGGCGAGTGGTTTACCGGCCAGCTGATGGCCGAGTACCTGGGCATGCCCTTTGTGGATGCCGCGGACGTCGTGGTGTTCCACCACGACGGGACGGTGGACATGGAGCGCACGCAGGTGCGCCTGCGCGAGGCCATGATCCACAACGGCGGGTCGTTCCTGCTGCCGGGCTTCTATGGCTCCACCGTCGACGGCCAGGTAAAGCTGTTCAAGCGTGGCGGCGGCGACATCACTGGCGCCATCCTGGCGCGTTGCATCGACGCGGGCCTGTACGAGAACTGGACGGACGTCTCGGGATTTCTTGCCGCCGACCCGCGCATCGTGGACAATCCGCGCGGCATCCATCGCATCACGTTCGAGGAGATGCGCGAGCTGTCCTACATGGGTGCCACGGTCCTGCAGGAGGAGGCCATCTTCCCCGTGCGCGAGGTCAACATCCCCATACAAATAAAGAACACCAACGCCCCGGACGACTTTGGCACCATCATTCGCGAGACGGCCAACGAGCACGCGCGCGAGCACCTCATCACCGGCATCGCGGGCAAGAAGGACTTTGTGGGCATCTACGTGCAAAGGGCGCACATGTCCAACGAGATTGGCTGCATCCGCCGCGCCCTCAGCATCCTGGAGCGCTACGGGGTGTCGGTCGAGCACATCCCCACGGGCGTCGACTCGTTTGCACTCGTGGTAAACGGTGACGACGTAAAGGACACCATCTACTCCATCGTCGCCGACATACAACGCGACGTGCAGCCCGACTCCATCAACGTGCTCCCGGGCCTGGCGCTCATCTCGGTGGTGGGACGCAACATGAGCAGGCGTGCGGGCACCTCGGGCCAGGTGTTTGGGGCCTTGGGCGAGGCTGGCATCAACATCCGCATGATTACGCAGAGCTCCCAGGAGATCAGCATCATCCTGGGCGTGCAGAACGAGGACTTCGAGCATGCCATCCGGGTCATCTACGACCGGTTTGGCGATACGGTTATAGTAAAAGAGCGATAGAACCGTGGCCATGGCGCAGGCCGTGGCCATTGCGAGGGAGGAGAGCGCATGAGTGAGAAGGTCGTGGCCATCCTAGGTGCCACCGGCGTGGTGGGCCGCCAGATGATGGAGCTTTTGGAGGAGCGCAACTATCCCGTAAAGGAGCTCGTGCCGCTTGCGAGCGCGCGCTCGGCGGGAAAGACGCTCACCTTTTGCGGCGAGGACGTAACGGTGCGCGAGGCCACGCCTGAGGCCTTCGAGGGCGTGGACGTGGTGCTGGGCGCCGCAGACGACGCGACGGCGAGCCGTCTGCTTCCCGAGGCGGTACGACGTGGGGCGACCTGCGTGGACAACAGCCATGCCTTCCGCCTGGACGACGACGTGCCCCTGGTGATTCCCGAGATCAACGCCCAGGACGTGGCGTGGCACAAGGGCATCATCTCCAACCCCAACTGCGCCACCATCATTGGCCTCCTTCCCGTGTGGCCACTGCATCAGGTCGCCGGCGTCACGCGCCTGGTGGTATCCACCTACCAGGCCGCCTCGGGTGCCGGAATGCCCGGCCTCACCGAGCTCCAGCGTGAGATGGCCGCCGTATCGGCTGGCGAGCCAGTGGGGGAGACGGCCCCGTTCGCGTACCAACTCGCGGCCAACATCATCCCGCAGATTGGCGGCTTCAACGACGAGGGGTACACCTCCGAGGAGATGAAGATGCAGAACGAGGGTCGCAAGATCTGCCACCTTCCCAACCTGCTCGTCAACTGCACCTGCGTGCGCATCCCGGTGATGCGCTCGCACTCCGAGTCCATCACCATGGAGTTCGAGCGTCCCATCACTCCCGAGCAGGCGCGTGAGGCGCTCGAGGCAGCACCTGGCATCCGCGTGGTGGACGACCCGGCCAACCTGCGCTATCCCATGCCGCTGGAGACGAGCGACCAGGACCTCATCTTCGTGGGCAGGATTCGACGCGACCTGTCGACACCGCAGGGTGTCAACGGGCTCACGCTGTTCTGCTGTGGGGACCAAATTCGCAAGGGCGCGGCAACCAACGCCGTGCAGATAGCCGAGCTGCTGTAGCGCAACGGCCACAGGCCACAGAGAGGAGAAGACCATGGCGGCAATCGATGAGGTATGCGAGTTTCTCAAGAACGCCGGTACGTACTACCTGGCAACCACGGATGGCGACCAGCCGCGCGTGCGCCCGTTTGGCACGGCGCACATCTTTGAGGGCAGGCTCTACATCCAGTCGGGCAAGGGAAAGCCCGTGGCCGCACAGATCGAGGCCAACCCTAAGTTCGAGATCTGCGCCTTTAAGGGCAGCTGGATTCGCGTGAGCGGCACGCTGGTGGAAGACCCCCGCATCGAGGCGCAGGAGTCCCTGCTGGAGGCCTATCCCATGCTCAAGAAGATGTATGCCGCCGGTGACGGCAACACGGTGGTGTACTACATCCAGGACGGCGAGGCCACCTTCTCGTCGTTTACCGAGCCCCCGCGTACGGTGCGGTTCTAACGTGTGAGGAGCGCTTGAGAAGCGCGTGAGAAGAGCAAGAGAGCGGGGGACGGGTTTTGGCCCGTCCCCCGCTCGTCAATGGCCGGTCCTCCGTTCACGTTCCCACACGGACTCTTTCCTAGTCCTCCTTCTTGGGAAGGGTGGGGGCGAAGGCGTCCTCGCGTGTGAAGATGCGCATGAACTCCTCGCCGGTGATGGTCTCCTTGCGCTGGAGGTAACGGCTGATCTCGTGCAGCTTGAAGCGGTGGTTGCGCAGCGTCTCGAGCGCCTCCTGGTGGCCTGCCTCAACGATGCTCTGGACCTCCTTGTCAATGTCCTCGGCGGTGCCTTCTGAGCAGGTGAGCTCGGATCCGCCGCCCAGGTAGCGGTTGCGCTGCTGGCCGAGTGCGACCATGCCAAACTTCTCGGTCATGCCGTATTGGGTGACCATGGCGCGCGCAAGGTGCGTGGCCTTCTCGATGTCGTTCGAGGCTCCGTTAGTCGCCTCGCCAAAGATGAGCTCCTCGGCTGCGCGTCCGCCGCAGAGTACCGCGATCTTGTTGCGCATCTCGGTTGCGGTGGTGAGGAAGCGCTCGTCCTCGTCAACCTGCATGGTAAAGCCGAGCGCGCCGGAGGTGCGCGGCACGATGGTGATCTTGCTCACCGGAGCCGAGCCCTTTTGGGACGCCGCCACGATGGCGTGGCCCGTCTCGTGGTAGGCCACCACTTGCTTCTCGTGCTCGTTGAGCACGGTGGACTTCTTCTTCTCGCCTGCGATGACCACGTCCACGGACTCCACCAGGTCCTCCTGGGTCACGAGCTTGTGTCCCATGCGCACCGCACGAAGTGCCGCCTCGTTGATCATGTTGGCTAGGTCCGCGCCAGAGGCGCCAGGTGTTGCCTTGGCCACCACCGACAGGTCCACGTTGCGCTCCATCTTTACGTCGTTGGCGTGGATCTTGAGGATGGCCTCGCGACCGGCGAGGTCGGGCAGCTCCACCGGAATGCGCCGGTCAAAGCGTCCGGGGCGGGTGAGGGCGATGTCCAGCGAGTCGGGCATGTTGGTGGCGCCCAGCACCACGATGCCCTTGTTGTTGTCAAAGCCATCCATCTCGGTGAGCAGCTGGTTGAGGGTCTGCTCGCGCTCGTCGTTGGTGGTAAGACCCATGTCGCGGCGCTTGCCTACCGTGTCGATCTCGTCGATGAACACGATGCAGGGCGCCTTGTCGTTGGCCTGCTTAAAGAGGTCGCGCACCTTGGCAGCGCCGCGGCCCACGAACATCTCCACGAACTCCGAGCCCGAGATCTGGAAGAACGGCACCTTGGCCTCACCGGCGACGGCCTTCGCGAGCAGCGTCTTGCCGGTGCCCGGAGGACCCACCAGCAGGGCACCGCGTGGGCAGCGCGCGCCGATGTCCGCATACTTCTGGGGGTTCTCCAGGAAGCTCGCGATCTCCTGCAAAGACTCCTTGGCCTCGTCCTGGCCAGCCACGTCGGCAAAGGTGACGCCGGTTTCCTTCTCGCCCACGATCTTTGCGTTGGACTTGCCCAGACCGCCCATGCCAAACCCGCCAAAGCCACCGCTAAAGTCCATGGAGGGGTCGTCGCCGTCCATGGCCTTCTTCATGCGTCGGTTGAGGCGCCAGCCAAAGAACACCATTATGCCAATGGGGATGCCGTAGCTCAGGAGCATGTAGATCCACAGGTCGTTGCTGGTGTCGGGTATCTCGGCGGCAAATGTCACCTCGTGCTGGGTCAGACGATCCACCAACGCGTCGTCGTTGGGGAATTGCGAGGTCTCATAGACCTGGGTGCCTTCCTCGCCCTGCTTGCCGTCGGTAAAGCGAATCGTGCCCGTTCCGGTGTTGAGCTTTACCTCCTTTACCTTGTTGGCGTCAACCATGCTCAAAAACTCGCTGTAGCTCACGTTCTTTATCTGAGCGTTATTGAACGAGACGAATGACTGGTTGACGGCAAACAGCACGGCGAGTGCGATGATCACGTACAGAATCATCGACTGGCGTCGCTTCTTGTTGTTCATTTCCATGCCACTTACTCCTCGTATACGTATACATATATGCACATCCTACCCGCTCTGATGGGGCTTATGCATGGGTTTGTGCAAACATGTGCGTGCTGTGGACTTAGATTTTGCCTTACTTCGCGCCCCACCCGTGCGCAGGGGACTGTCCCCAGTGCACAGGTGACAGGCCCTACAGCATGGGCCATAGCAAAAAAGTCGCTAATGGTGGCATTTTTGGGTGCAGACGGTACGGCATCGTGTTAGAATGCCAAACC
>JAUMWN010000008.1:26010-50775 GCA_030529625.1 Coriobacteriales bacterium | reverse complement strand
CTCCGGCTTCGCTCGCTTCGCGTATTACGCGCTTCATGTCATCAACCGAAAGGGTGCGCGTCTTTCGAGGCGAACAGGACAGACAGCAAAAGGCACACTCCGCGTTGCACCGCTCTGTCACTGTGATAGAGAGTTTCTTGTATAGCATGTCACTGTTCCTAATGGACCCAAGGTACGAGACAGGCATCGAGGCCTGCGATGAGGGCATCCTTGTCCATGTGACGTCCGATAAATACGAGCTTGGTCATGCGGTCGCCGCACTCCTCGTCCCAGTCGTCCATAACCTCGGGATTCTGTGCCACGATGCGCTTGAAGTCGTCCTCGGGCGCACTCGCGATGAACCATCCATTCTCCTGCATGTGAACCTGCTTGCCCGCTTGTTCGAGGACATAGGCCATGTTTGGGTCATCGGCAATCCACACGAGACCCTTGGTGCGGATGACGGCATCAGGCCAGCCTTGGATGCACTTTTCGAGGCTTGCGAGGCTGAAAGGCTTGCGGCGTTCGTAGACGAAGGTCGCGATGTCATACTCTAGGACCTCCGGGTCCTCATGCTCCTCGGGATGCTCCATCGCGTCGAGCCACGCAGCCGAGTTGTAGGCGTCGTTGAAGTCGAAGCGCCCGGTATTCAGCAGCTCATCGAGATCGATCTCGGCGTTGGTGGCCTCCACGATGCGGGCGTCCTTCTGCAGGCTGCGCACGATTGCCTTGAGCTCTGCAATCTGCTCGGGAGTCACAAGGTCGCACTTGTTGAGCACGAGCGTCGTGCAGAACTCGATCTGCTGGATGAGCAGGGCCTCGATGTCCTCTTCGTCGATGTCGTCGTCAAGCAGGTCACGACCACCGTTGAACTGGTCAAACATGCGCTTGCTGTCCACGACCGCGATGATGTTGTCCAGGTCAATGTCGAGGCCCCGCTCGGCCTCCTGCTTGCAGAAGTTGTCGATGGTGAAGGCGATGGGAATGGGCTCGCAGATGCCCGAGGCCTCGATGATGATGTGGTCGAACTTGCCCGACTCGGCGAGCTCGGTGAGCTGACGCGCGAGGTCGTCTGCCAGCGTGCAGCAGATGCAGCCGTTGGTGAGCGGCACGAGCGTGTCGTCCACCTGCGTCACGGCGCCGGTTTGCGCTATCAGGTCCGCGTCGATGTTCACCTCGCCAATGTCGTTGACGATGACGGCGGCGCGCACGCCGCGCTCGTTGCCCAGGATCTTATTGAGCAGCGTGGTCTTTCCGGCGCCCAGATAGCCGGTGATGAGTTCGATCTGTACCGTGTCCTGCATGTTGTTCTCGCTTTCGTCTGCTTGCGGACGGGGCATCGCACCTCGTTTACGTCTTGCTACAGCGCGTCATCCACCTCGTGCAGGATGGCGCGAACCTTCTCGGCGGCGTCGAAGAACTGATGGTATTCGTCGGCGTCCCAGCGCTCGCGAATGCGCTGGCGCACGCCTCCAGTCCCCACCACCGAGGGCACCGAGAGCGCCAAGTCACGCACGCCGTGCTCCCCCAGCATGGGCGAGGAGACCATGGCGATGGTGGAGCGCGCGTTGAGAATGGCGTCGGCCAGATGGCACACGCACGTGGCGATGCCGTAGTGTGTCTTGCCCTTGGCGTGGATGATGTCGGCACCCATGGTGCGCGTCTCGTCGGCTATGCTCTGGCGAATGTCCTCGTTCCAGGGCAAGCCAACGGAGGCGCAGTACTCCCCCAGCTGGATTCCGGCCACGGTGGCACGGCTCCAAATGGGCACCTGGCTGTCGCCATGCTCCCCCACCACGTAGGCGTTTATCACGCCCGTGCTCAGGCTGAGGTAGTCGGCGATGGAGCGCACCAAACGGCTCGTGTCCAGGACGCATCCCGTGCCAAACACCATGCCGTTGGGAAGCCCCGTCCACTCCGAGGCCTGGTACGTGAGAATGTCCACCGGGTTGGAGACCACCATTATTACGCCAGTGGTGTAGTGCTCCATGATGGAGGTCGTTACCGAGCGCATGATGCGGGCGTTCTCGGCGGCAAGGTCCAGGCGCGTCTCGCCCGGCAGGCGTCCGCGTCCGGCGGTAATGACGATGAGCTCGCAGTCCTTGCAGTCCTGGTAGTCACCCGCATACAGGTTTGCCGTGCCCAACGCGGGAATGCCGTGGCGGATGTCCTTTGCCTCGCCGCGGGACTTCTCGTGGTTGATGTCGATGAGCACGATCTCGCGTGCCACGTCGCGCAATGCCAGCGCATAGGCAACCGACGAGCCCACGAAGCCCGATCCTATGATGGCGACTTTCCTGTTTCCCACCTGCATGCGCAAACCTCCCGATTGTGTCGCACTCCGTACCATAGCACGTATGCGCAGGCCACACGGCATCCACACGCAGGACGCAAACTAGGAAGGGGCTTTGTGTGAACGGCGGGAACGGCTTGTGCGCTCACGACTCGGGCATGTTCATCCGACCGCGTCTGCTGATGGCAAACAGCACATGGCTGTCCCCCTCGGCTATGCGCGTTGCCTTCATGTTCACGTAGACGGGACCTTCCTGGTCGACTATGCGATAACTCCTGGTATAGGTCCCCCGCTCGCTCAACGCACGCTCGATTCGCTCCTTTTGAAACGCCTCCAAGAACACCTCATGATTGTCCTCATAGATACGTGCGAGCGTCTGATCCAGGCTTCTTCCAAAGAAGTCCGTGCCGCGCTGCACGACCTGAAGCTCCGCCAAACTCGCGTTGGACCGGTACTCTATGTATTCGTCCGTGTTGAAGTCCACGTAGTACAGGTTAATATAGTCAGCCGCAAGCGCACGGGCCATGTGTGCAAACGACACCCCTCCGTCACGCTCCGCTTCGTCCACGATGGACAGCACGGCAACGACGATGGCGGCGACGCACGTAACGGGGTTGGTGGCCACGCGCCTCATGATCGCATGGACCGACACCCCGTTTTGCAGGCGATCGTCCACGACCGCAAGGCCACCTTTTACCGCACACTTTTGCAGCGAGCGAATAAATCTATTGTTTACGCCTTGGTTGCCCACAGGGTAGCTCACCCATTCGCTCAGCGCGCTCACATCCGCAATCTTGTGGAGGAAGTCCTTGTATGCCCCATTGCAGCGCGTGATCATGCACTGGTCACTGTCCGACTCCACCAAGGCCATGGGTACCGTGTCGAAGTATTGGCTATACGACTCGCGGTCCTTGCGCGCCACGGACGCAAGGTCGTATAAGTTAATCTTGCTCAACGCTGTAAAGTACTCCGACTCCGCTGGGTTCTCAAACCCGATGGCCGTCCCCATCTCGTAGCGCCGCAGAATCTCGTCGAGGGAATTTGGCTTGCTAAAGTAGAAGCCCTGGAGCTTGCTGCACCCAATCTCGCGCAGGAATTCCACCTGTTCCTTCGTCTCCACGCCCTCGGCCACCGTGTCCACGCCAAGTGCGATCGCCATCCGGACCAACTCGGTAAGGATGACCCTGCTCTTCTCGTTCTTGTCGAACTCCCGCATAAAGCCCCGGTCGAACTTGATGAGGTCAAAGGGAATGCGCTGCAGGTTGTCCAGCGACGAGTATTCGCTGCCAAAGTCATCCATCCATACCGAGAAGCCCAGGTCATGGAAGCGATTGACCTGCTCCCGTATGTAGTCAAGACCCCCGCCCAGCGTGCTTTCGGTAATCTCCACGACAATCTTGTCGTGGTCGACGCCTGCCTCGTCCACGCGTCGCCGAATCTCCTCCACCATGTCGCACATCTCGAAGTCCGAGCGCGAGATTAATCGACGAAGGCACGATGTACAGGCCCCTCTCCTTGAGGATGGCCATCTTCTTGAGGACCTGCTCGAGCACGTACAGATCCAGCTTGTAGATGAGCCGTGACTCCTCCAGCACGGGAACGAACCGCGCGGGAGACACGAACCCCTTGTTGGGGTCTATCCAGCGGGCAAGCGCCTCCTCGTCGCACACGCGTCCGTTTGCCGCGCGCACCAGCGGCTGACAATGGATCTGCACCCAGCCCTGCTCCAGGGCCGTGTCCAGGTTGTCGATGATGTACTGCTGCTCCTCCTCCGCCTCAAGCATGCTCTCGGAGAAGTAGCAATGCACGGAGAATCGATTGCCCGCACACGTCTTGCAGGCCGCCCGCGCCCTGTCCAAGGCGGCGCCTATGCGCACGCCCTCGTCCTCGCAAACATAGACGCCCACATGGAGTGGCGTCGTCTGTGCGCCGCTGCGATCACGGCACTCGTCAAGGATCGCTCGCAGGGTATGGTCCAGGCCATCGGCCGCCGTGATGGCGCCATAGCATCCCTGACCAAGATAGGCACAGCTCTGGCTGGTAAAGTGCCTCGACAACACGTGCGCCACCTGCCGTATGAGCTCGTTGCCCTCGGCATAGCCATACTTTCGATTAAAGAGCCTCATGCCCATGAGGTTTACAAACAGCACGGCCACGCGCTTGCCCTCACGCACCAGACGGGCACGGTTGCGATTGGCGAGCTCAAAGAAGTACTCCGTGTTGGGAAGGCCCGTGAGCGCATCGCAGCGGCCAATGTGGCGTTGGTGTCGCTGCTGCGGAACACTGCCAAGCAAGGCGGAGGAAACGTCCTGGCCCTCGTCGTCCTGCGCCTCGCTCAGCCATGCACCCTCGTCGGTATACCACACGATGGCGTGTCGCCCGTCCTCCTCTGCATATGCGCACTTGCCCTGTGCATGGACGAGGCGCCACTGCTTGCCCACCGCATCCCACGTCCTGTACACGACGTCGTACGTGCCACCTTCGGCGGCAAGGTGGTCTTTGGCACGGGTGACACGAGCCGCGTCTTGGGGATGCACGTTGTGCAGGTGATTGGCGTCGAGCGCCGCCATGGCTTGCTCGTGGGTGTCGAACCCAAACAGATCGCAAAAGCCATCCGAAACCATAAGTACCTCGAGGCGCTGATCGTCTAGACGATACGCCGCCACGGGGATGCACGACACCTCAAGGGCCAACAAATCCTTGTGGGCCATCGCAGACGCACTCAAGGCACACACCCCCATCTCCTATACATCATGACGCATAGCCTGTGTCAGTGTAACACGAGCGCGGCCCCTTGGGCGAGCTGGCCGTATGCCACGGGCAACCGTTGGTGGTGCAAGCGGTTGCGCGTGCGCTATGCTATGGAAGTCAATGAGAAAAGGGGTCTGACCCCTTTTCTCGGTAGGGCGCCTTGGAGGAGATACGCGTGACAGACCAGGCATACCAATCGCTGATAGACGCCATCGTGCGCCTAGGATACCCACAGGAGTTTGGCGTCGTGCTGGCACAAGAGCTGCGCACCGACAATGCCATGGAACGCATGACCGCGTACCTGCGAAGCGCACGGCCATCGAGTCCCGAGGAGATCGCCGACGAGCTGCTTGCCATCTGCAGCATGCGTGACCGCTGGATCGAGCAAATGATAAGCGAGCATGCGGGCGCCTCCCTCACCGCCTTCTACAATCGCCCGCGCGAGGAGGAGTGATCCAGGCCACGACGCGACCCGCCGCCTAGGCGTCGTCCAACAGCCCGCACACCATGAGCCACTCGGTCTTGTCCGCGCCGTCGCCGACGATGCGAAACCCCAGGCGCTCGTACAGGCGCAGCGCAGGGTTCTCCTTTTGCACGGAGAGTGACGCACGCGCGTAACCGGCTCTCTGTAGCTCGTCAAGCATGCGGCGCATCATCGCGCCGCCCACGCCATGACCTCGGTATGGAGCGTAGAGCGAGATGGAGAACGATGGCGTGTCGTCGTCCATGTGCCCATACTCGTTGGTCGTGCGCACCCAGCAGGCACCCACCACCGCGCCGTCCACAACAGCAACCAGGCCGCGGTCGTCTGGCAGGGAGCCAAACCCCTCAAACGCCGCGCGGCACTTGGGATCGTCGTGGATCACCGAGCGGGGCACCTCGCCCGCAAATCCCTCCGGCACGAAGATCGCCTCATAGAGGAAGTCCTCGAGCAGTGGCCACTCCTCTTGCGTGATGTGTCGAATCGCGTAGTCCATGCGTCAAGTATACGCGCATCTCAGGACGCCCCGCGCTCTACATCTCACGTGCCCCTCGTAAACTACTACATATACAATATAATCCCAGTTGGTTGTAATTCGGAATCAGTATTTTTTGGGGCGCGTGAATTGAAGGCCCGTTCTGTCAATTCACGCGCCCCAAAAAATCTTTGAATCCTTTGCAAAACCCCAGTTGGCGCGACCTCGCAGCCTTCATTTTTGGGGCGCGTGAACTGTCCTGCCTCAAAAGCCAACGCACGCGCCCCAAAACGGCGTGCATTACCGAGGCCATCGCAGGGCCGTGCCCAGTTCGCAAGCAATGCGGTATGCTGGTATCAGAGAATCGTGCATCGCGTAACAGGGAGGCCGCCATGTCCGTGTCCAAGATCGTCATTACCGGCGGACCGTGCGGGGGCAAGACCACCGCCCTCAGTCGCATCCAGCGCGACCTCTCGCACCTTGGCTACACCGTGCTCATTGTGCCCGAGACCGCTACCGCGCTCATCTCCGGCGGCGTGGCGCCATGGACCTGCGGCACCAACGAAGACTACCAAAAGTGCCAGATGCTGCTCCAACTGCAAAAGGAGCGTATCTTCGAGCAGGCTGCGGCCACCATGGATGCAAACAAGATCCTCATCGTGTGCGACCGCGGCGAGCTGGACAACCGCGTGTACATGAGTGACGAGGAGTTCGCACGCGTGCTGAGCTACTTGGGCAAGAGCAAGGCCGAGCTTCGCGACAGCTACGACGCCGTGTTCCATCTGGTGACGGCCGCAAAGGGCGCCGAGGAGTTCTACAGCCTGGAGAACAACGAGGCGCGCACCGAAACCGCGGAGGAGGCTGCCGCCATGGATGACAAGTTCATCGCCGCATGGACCGGCCACCCCTACCTGCGCGTAATCGACAACTCATGCGACTTCGAGGAGAAGATGCGCACCCTCATACGCGAGATCACCTACTTCTTGGGCGAGCTCGAACCGTACGAGATCGAGCGCAAGTTCTTGGTGCGCTACCCCAACATCGCATGGCTGGAGAGCCTGCCCAACTGCGAGAAGGTAGAGATCGTCCAGCACTACCTTCGCTCCGACCCAAACCAAGAAATTCGCATCCGCTGCCGCAGGTCGGGCGAGACAAGCCTGTACTACCTCACCGAGAAGCGCGTGGTGGGCACGCGTAACACCATGAGAACGCAGCGCCGCCTCACCGAGGGCGAGTACTCCATGTTGCTCGTGCAGTCCGACCCCAAGCGCCGGGAGATTCGCAAGACGCGCTACTGCCTCACCTACGAGAACCAGTACTTCGAGATTGACGTATTCCCCTGCTGGAACGACCAGGCCATCGCCGAGATCGAGCTGTCCCGCGAGGACACCCCCGTGCGCATCCCGCCCGAGCTAGAGGTGATTCGAGAGGTGACAGGCGACCCCAAGTACCGCAACGCCGCCATCGCCGCCCTGCCCAAGGGCGCCACGCACTAGCGGCTTGCAAGTCTGCTCACCGGCGTGAACGGGCGCGGACTACGCCAGCCCGTAGTGCGCGAGGCCGCGTGCCACGCCGTCGTCACCGATGTCACTCGTCACGAACTCAGCCACAGCCTTCACCTCGTCCATGGCGTTGCCCATGGCCACGCCGTGTCCGGCCGCCCTGAGCATACACAGGTCGTTGATGCCATCACCAAAGGCATAGGTATCCTCAATCGCCACGCCCAGTGCCTCAGCAACGTTGCGCACCGCATCGCCCTTGTCAACGCCCAACACCGTCATGTCGGCACTTGGATGGGGTCCGTGCGGGTTGAGCAGGCAGGTGGTGGCAAGTGCCTGGGCAATTCGCTCGCGCTGCGCCACGTCGGCAAAGTAGACGTCAAAGTTGTACGCCCGAAGCGACTCCGGGTCCACCCCGTCGCCCAGCACGCCCAGTCCCAGCACGTCCTCGGCAACGTGACGATACGCGGGGTTTCCGCCGTAGTGTGCCGCCCATTCCTCAAAGAAGCAGTAGCCTGCGTCCAAGGCGTCCAGACGCGCCACGATGTCGGCCACTTGGTCAGCGGCAAGAGGCGCCTCGTACAGGTGCTGATTGCCGCTAAACGCCAGCCGTCCATTGCAGCACACGAATCCGTCGGCGTAGGAGCCAAAGTTCTTCTCGGCGTAGGCGCGTGCGCGCCCGGTGCAAATAAACACCTTGTCCCCGCTGGCGCGCATGCGCGCGATGGCTGCGGCGGCACTTGTTGGTACGTTGGTGCCAATCGCCAAGGTTCCGTCTATGTCGAAGAATGCAATGCGCATGGTGGGCCTTCCCTTCCGTGGGAAATCGGTCGCTACTCGTCGGCACGCCTGTTGCGCGGCGACGTTCTTATCCGCATACTTGAATATGGTATCAGGTCATCCGTCGAAAGGACGCCACATGCTGCACAAGACGCTCAAGCCCTTCCCCAACGACTTCCTGTGGGGAGCTTCCACCTCCGCCTACCAGGTTGAGGGAGCCGCACTCGCGCACGGCAAGGGACCGTCGGTCCAGGACGTGAAGGAGCCGCCGGCAGGCACCAGCGGCTTTGAGGTCGCCGCCGACCAGTACCACCACTACAAGGAGGACGTGGCCCTTATGGCCGAGATGGGCTTTAAGACCTATCGCTTCTCCATCAGCTGGGCGCGCCTGCTGCCGGAGGGCACGGGTCGCGTGAACGAGGAAGGCGTGCAATACTACAGCGACCTGATTGACGAGTGCCTCAAGTACGACATCCAGCCGCTCGTGACCATGTACCACTTCGACCTACCCGCCGCACTGGAGGACAAGGGCGGTTGGCACAACCGCGCCACCGCCGATGCGTTCGTGGAGTTCTCGCAGCTTATGTTCGAGCGTTACGGCGACCGGGTGACGTATTGGCTCACCATCAACGAACAGAACATGATGACGCTAGCCGCCGAAGCCGTGCTGGGACTGGACTTCTCCAAGCTGGACAACCCCAACAAGTACGTGTACGAGATGAACCACAACATGTTGCTCGCTCAGGCCAAGGCTATGGTCATGTGCCACGAGATGCTGCCCAACGCCAAGATTGGACCCGCGCCCAACATTGCCCTGGTGTATCCCGAGACTGACAAGCCCGAGGACATCCTTGCCGCACAAAACTTCAATGCGCTGCGCAACTGGCTGTACTTGGACATGGCCGTGTTTGGCTACTACAACCACATCGTGTGGAGCTGGCTGGAGAGCCAGGACGCACTGCCCGAGAACATCGAGCCGGGCGACATGGCCATCATGCAGGCGGCCAAGCCCGACTTTATTGCGTTTAACTACTACACCACCGCCACCGTGGCGGCAAGCGACGGCAGCGAGGCGGCAGGACGTACTGGCGACCAGCAGCGTCAGCTCGTGATTCCCGGGTTTGCCAAGGGCGTGCCCAACCCGCACTTCCAAAAGACCGAGTTTGGCTGGGAGATCGACCCGATTGGCTTCCGCAACACGCTGCGCGAGGTGTATGGCCGCTACCACCTGCCCATCATCATTACCGAGAACGGCCTGGGCGCCTACGACAAGCTCGAGCAGGACGCGGACGGCAACGACGTGGTGCACGACCCCTACCGCATCGACTACCTGCGCGCGCACATCGAGCAAATGCATCTGGCGATTTCCGATGGCGTCGAGATGATGGGCTACTGCCCCTGGAGCGCCGTGGACCTCATCTCCACGCACGAGGGCTTTGTAAAGCGCTATGGGTTCATCTTCGTGAACCGCGAGGAGTTCGACCTGCTCGACCTGCGCCGCGTGCACAAGGACTCGTTCTTCTGGTACAAGAAGGTCATCGCCAGCAACGGAGAAGACCTTGACTAGCGCTCGCACCTGCACTCGGGGGACTGTCCCCCGAGTGCAGCTGCACGACCGTGGCCGCCACGCGTTGGTTGATTTCACATCCCAAGGAAGTGCTTGCGGCCGTACACTTAGGGCAGCATAACAACATCTCTTTTGCGTGGGGAGGCGCAGGGGCATGGCGGTCTTTGTTACGGGCGACATCCATGGCTGGCTCGACATTGGCAAGCTCACACCCGACCGCTGGCCTGCCGGAGTCACGCTCCGACACAGCGACTTTTTGGTGATATGCGGCGACTTTGGCCTGGTGTGGAACAACCCCATCACCCTGGAGGAGAAGTTCTTCATCGACTGGCTGGACAGCCGTCCGTGGACCACGCTCTTCGTGGACGGAAACCACGAGAACTACGACCTGCTCGACACCTTTCCCACCACGATTTGGCATGGCGGCAAGGTGGCCTTTTTGCCCGGAACCAAGAACGTCATCCACCTGCTGCGCGGACAGGTGTACGAGATGGGCGCCTACGGGCGCTGGTTCTGCATGGGCGGGGCCACTTCCCACGACACCCGCAGTCGCGTTGCGGGCGTGAGCTGGTGGCCGCGCGAGCTGCCCAGCCAAGCCGAGCTCGACGAGGGTTGGGCAAACCTGGAGCGCGTGAACTTCTCGGTGGACTACGTCTTCTCTCACGAGGTCCCTCGCACGCTGCGCCGTTTTGCCATGGCGCGTCACTACGACGCGAGCCGCGAGCAGGACGACGCCCTGAGCGCCTACCTGCAACGGGTGGACGACCACCTCGATCGGCGGCGCCTCAAGATGTGGTATTCGGGCCACTATCACGACGACATCATGGTGCGTGACCGGTGGCACTGCGTGCTCTACAACCAAGTGGTCCGGTTGGGCGAGCTTCCCGACGGCAAGGTGCACCGGCACATGCCCTACTGCCAGGAGTCTTGGATTGGCGTGGAGGGCGTGGGCAAGCGCTACCGCGAGTGGGTCCTGTCGCGGCGCATCCACGGCTGCACCATCACCTGGACCGACAACGAGCACATTAGCCTGGCCACTGCCACGATGTTTGGCAAGGTTACGTTCTTCCCGCAGGCAGACGCGCCCGAGGTCGTGGAGATGCGCATCGTGCGTAAGATAGACGGCGCCCCCATGTTTCGCGTGCGCTTTGAGCTCAACGACGAGCTGCGCGCCCAGGAGCTCTTTGCCGAGATGACCGACACGCTCGAGCGCCGAGACACCCGCGCGGCCACGTGCGTGCTCCTGTGTTGTACGGCAGGCATCACCTCCATCATGTACCAGCGCAAGCTCAATGCGCTTGCCGAGTCCCTCTCGCTCCACTACGACTTTACGGCCATGCCGCTGGATGCCGCCATCGCCAGCGACGGGCGGTACGACGTGGTAATGGTGGCCCCGCAGCTGGGCTACCGCCGCAAGGACGCGCAGGCAGCCTACCCCAACGCAACCGTCATCGAGATTCCCGGCGAGATCTTCCAGCGCTTTGACGTGGAGGCCACCCTGCACATGCTGCTCGACGCCCTGGACGAGGGCATAGAGCAGGCCCCCGTGGGCAGAGACCTCACGATCGTGCGGCCCATCGACGACTCCAAAGACGTGATGGTGATCTCGGTGCTCCATTGTGCCGACACCTCGGCCATCGCCTACCGCGTCTTTGCCAACAAGGGCGTGGCGGTAGACGGCATGGTATACAAGCGGCACGTCAACTTCCGCGACGTCGAGGACGTGCTGGCCACCATAAAGGTTGACGGCATCGACGTGCGTTCGCTGGACGCCGTGGGCATCGCCATGCCCGGCATCATCAACCGCGAGTCCGTGTCCATGCCTGCCTCCGACATCCGCGACTACGACCTAGGCCGCAAGCTCAAGAAGCGCTATGGCGTTGAGGTCTTTATGGACAACGACGCCAACGCCGCGGCAATGGGCTGCTACATGAGCCAGACCGACTTTGACTCCGTGGTCTTCCACATCCAGCAGACGGGCATGATCCCCTGCGGCGAGGGCGTGGTCTCCGACGGCAAGCTGGTAAAGGGACGCCTCAACTATGCCGGCGAACTCGAGCCCATCGCGTGGCTCATGGGTTTCTCGGGAGACCCCTACGAGATGGTGTGGACCTACGAGGGCATGACCGAGATCGTGGCCAACTACCTGGTCGCGAGCATCTGTACCCTCTCCCCCGACTGCATCTACGTGGCAGCCCCGCTCGTGCGCGACATGGACGAGCTCCGAGAATGGCTGTGGCGCACCATCCCCATGGCCTACGTTCCCGAGCTGAGGTGGGTGGCCGACTATCGCGAGCTCATGTTCCTAGGGGAGCTGGCGCTATGCATCGAGAAGCTCATCAATCCCCGGCCACATCGCAAGTGGTAGTGGGCCTGCGTCGGCGGCAGGACCACGCCGTCGGCTAATGGCGGGCCAAACGCAGGGTTTGCTCCTTCGTTTGGCCCCCTTTCCTTGCGCTAGCTCTCACTCTTTGGCGGGATGAGGAAGTAGTCCTCACAGCACACGACACCGCCGTCGATGCCCTCCTCGATCTTCTCCTTGCTGACGTCGGCTACATGGCGCACGTTTGAGCCGTCGGGACGATCGTACTCCTTGGTGTAGGTATACACCCATTTGCCATCCTTGAGGACGGCCGCGTCATAGTACGAGGTATACAGGTAGTCACCGTCTGCGTAGTCGCCAATCTTTACAAAGCCAAAGCGCCTCTCGTCAAACGTGGGAACGTCCACCTCGTTGGGCGAGACTTCCGTTACAGACACCACGTCTTGAATGTCGGGGTACCTGTCGTAGCCGGCTACGCCACCAGAAAGGTACTCGACGTCGGCCACGACGCGATAGAAGTGGCCGTCCTGCATGTCTGGCGTGGTTACCATGTCGAGCTGCTCGCCATTCGTTACCCGAATCGCCTCGTCGCCGAGCATGACTACGTCAAATATCTCACCACTCGCCGAGTCGGTAAACATCTGGTCGGTTGTGGTGGATTCGATTGGTACCGGCGTGGGGTCGGACGTGGACACAGGGGTGTGGGGCTTGAGCCAGAACGCGCACCCGCCAAGCACGAGCGACACCGCCATCGCAACGGTAACGAACCCCGCACCAACTTTGTTGTAAAAGGACGAACGCATGCTGCACTCCCTTCCAAGACTGCCACTGTGGGGATATTACCCATTGTTGCAGACAAGCTTACTGCGCCGCATAGTATTGCTCGAGCAGCGGTCGGGCCCGCACGTAGAACGGCTCTAGGGACACGGGACAAAGGGGACGGGGACGTTTGTCTCCCTTGGCGGGATGCAAGGCGGTCACCCCCCCACTTGTGGATCCGAGTACTTGGGACAAACGTCCCCGTCACCCTTGTCCGGCTTTCGTTGTGCGGCCGGCGAGCATCGGGCGCCTGCCGACAATCACACTGCCGACCGTATGGAACGGGTCGGGATGTGGTATAAATGGATTGCTGAAGCGCCTTCTGGCGCAGAGGTTCCAAGCGCCGGGGGCGGTCCCCCGGCTTTTTTCGTTTCTAGGGGGTTTGCGGTGAAGGTCCTCTCCATTTTCTGTGACGAGTCCGGCCAGCAGGACATGTCCGAGGGCTACTACCTCATGACCATCGTCGTGCACGACCAGTCCGTGCCGATAGACACCCTTGTCGCCGACTACGAGCGCCGAATCGCCTCCCACCGGCTCCCCGACATACCGTTCCACATGAAGGACCTCCTGCACGGGCATGGCGAATACGACGGCGTAGACCCGGACGTCCGCAAGGGCCTGCTCATGCACTTCAACGCCCTTGTGAGGCAGCTCCCGGTGGAGTACCGTACCTTCTCCTACTCCTCCTACGACACCACGAGGGACAACCTGGCCGCGCGGATGCGGCGAGATATCGTGAACTTCGCCTACGACCACCTCGAGTGGTTCCAGTCGTTCGAGCAGGTACCTGTCTATTACGACGAGGATCAGCAGGCGGTCACGACGGCACTCCACCGCGCGTTCGACCTCATTTTAGGCGAGCAGGCGGTGGAATGGCGCCTCATCTCGTACCGAGACTACAGGCTCGCGCAGGTTGCCGATTACTTCTGCTCGGTCGAACTCGCCCGCATGCGCTACCGGGAGGGGAGCTACTCGAGAACGTATCGTAAGTTCTACGGTCAGTCACAGAGCTTCAGGCGAAACTTCCTCAAGCCCGCCCGCAGAAAGCTGATAGCCCATTCGGCGTCCACAACGTACTCCATAACGATGGAATAAGGCTTTCTAGCTCCTAGTATTCCAAACACTGTCTGGTCAATCGGCGGAGGTCCGTGCCCCAAGGCCGCCCGCAATCGACGGATACGGCAACCGCGTCTCTTCGTGACCTTGTCTACTGCGCCGCATAGTATTGCTCGAGCAGCGGTCGGGCCCGCACATAGAACGGCTCCAGACCCGCGTCGAACTGGCTACCCATGCCCTCCATTATGATGGCGTCGGCCTGGTCAAACGGCATGGCCTCCTTGTACACGCGCTTGCTCACCAGGGCGTCGTACACGTCGGCGATTGCCATAATGCGCGCCTCCAGCGGAATCTGCTCGCCGGCCAGCCCCTCCGGATATCCCGAACCGTCCCATCGCTCATGGTGATAGTGGGCCACGTTCTCGGCCAGCTGCCTAAACTCGTCGTCGTCGGTCCCCTTGAGGATTTCGTGCACGATGCGCGCGCCCTCGGCCGCGTGCGCCTGCATCTTTTGGAACTCCTCGGGGGTAAAGCGACCCGGCTTGCGCAGGATGGCGTCATCCACGGCTATCTTTCCCAGGTCATGCATGGGCGCCGCCTTCACCACGTTGCGGCAGAACGAATAGGTAAGACGTGCGTCGTTGGCCTCCTGCATCTGTTCCACGATGAGGCGCACGCCCTCGCTCGTTCGGCGAATGTGCCCACCCGTTGAGTTGTCCCGACTCTCCACCATCGTTGCCATACTCAGCACGAGGTTGTCGTGCATCTCCACGATGTGCGTCGTCTTCTTCTCGACCTCGGTCTGCAGCTGCGTGTTAAACGTGTTGAGCAGCCGTATGTAGCGCTGCGACTTGGTGTCGTTGGTGATCACCAGCTGATAGCCCCGCTTGCGCCTCCCGCTGTACAGGTCCTGCACGCCTATCTTGTAGGTGTCTTCGCCCTGCTCGTACAGGAACTCGTTTTGCGTGTGGTCGCTGGCGAACTCCTTGAGCCACGGAAGCACCGTATACGCCATGTACTCGTTTGCCGCGAGAGGTTTGTCTACCGTGAGCTCGGCGAACTGTGGGAACACCAGCTTTGCCGCATTGTTGCTTCCTAGGTAGTTCCATTTAAAGTCGACAGACGCGAACCCCGTCTCGCCCGTCTTGAGCAGAGAGTCAATGGAGGAGTCGGCAATGTCGTACAGGCTTATGCGAGAGGCGATCACCAAATACACTGCAAGCGCGAAGTTGTAGCTGATGGGCAGGAACTCGACGCTGGGAAGCGCCCTTCTTCCGGCAAAGAAGCAGATGGATGCCACCACCTCGGTGAGCATGAGCAGCGCGAGGTTCTTGCGAGACACCTGGTTCTTGTGCAGATAGCTATAGATCAAGGCGGCAAACGTCGCGCAGATGTAGGAGATCATCACCACGATGAACGCCGTATGCCAGGGACCGTATTGCTTTACCAAGAACGACACGCCGTCCGCGTGTTCCAAAAGCACGCTTTGATAGTAGACGGGTGACCAGCCGATGGTGAGAATTGCGAGGAATAACACGGTGCTCAGGCACAGCGGAACCATGCGCACCGCACGCCTTACCTGGATGTCGCACAGGCCAAACACCGCGAGCATGAGGATGGGCAGCAGGTAACAGCCGCCGATGTAGGACATCTTGGTTGCCACGAGCGCCGCCTCGAGCGTCTGTGCCTTCGCGACCAGGAGATAACCCAGATTGGAGGTGGGAACGAGCACGAAGATGAGCGTGATGTGCATGTCCAGGTGCTTGTGCCAAATTGCAAGATAGGCAAGCATGAGCAGGCCAGACATGACGAACATGAGCGTATAGTATATAAGCATGATTGCTTCTCTCGGGTCTCTTGGCTAGTCAGCCAATTGTACCGCAGCAAGACACCCTCCCCTGATTGTCTCCCGTCTCCATGGTAAGATGAGAACACCGCAAGGCGCGGGGCCTTGCGCAAAACCATCCAAGGGGATGTCTTTTTGGTCATTGTTCTATAGGAAGCGTCAGTGAATAACCTGCACGTTTGGCGGACCCGCGCGGCGCGGGAGTCGGTTGTCGTCGGTCGACGTACGCCCAGTACGACTCCCTCCTCCGCCCGTCTCCCGCGCTCGCGCGTGCCTCGCCAACCATCGCAGGTTATTCTCTGACGCTTCCTTCGGAAGCGCACAACCGATCAGTAAAGAAGGGCGCCAGCGGTGCCTTGGGTTGTTGTGCTCCGATTCCTCCTCATGTAAGGATTTCTAGAGAACAGGATACGACCATGAACTATGCCAAGGCAGATTCCTTCCCCAAGTCGATCATGCTGCAAAGGAGTATGGGCCCCAACCCGCTCAAGATGTGCGAGGAGCTGTTGACAGGCGCGCGCATGCCACGCGGCTCCGTCGTGCTCGACTTGGGCAGCGGCGCCGGCCTCACGAGCGCCCTGATGGCACGCGAGTACGGATTTGTGGTATACGCGGCAGACCTATGGAGCAACCCCAGCGACAACATGCGCTTTTTTGAGTCTGTGGGACTCACCAATCGCGAGGTGATCCCCCTCAAGGCAGACGCCAACGCCCTACCCTTTGCCCACGAGTTCTTTGATGCCGTGGTGAGCGTTGACTCCTACAACTACTTTGGGCGAGACCCCCAGTACCTGGGCACGCACCTGCTACCACTCGTCAAGCGCGGGGGAACGCTGCTTTTTGCCATCCCCGGTATGACGCGCGACTGTCACGACAACCTTCCCGCATGCCTGCTGCGATCCTGGACCGCAGAGCAGCTTGACTACATGCACGACATGACGTGGTGGCGCGCCAACATCGAGCAGACTGCAGGCGCCACAATCGTGGACATGCACCAGATGTGCTGCACCAAGGAGGCGTGGGCCGACTGGCTGGAGTGCGACAACGAGTATGCCCGCAACGACCGCGCCGCCGTGGAGGCCGGGGCACTCGACTACCTCAACACGATAACCGTCGAGCTTCGACGCAACTAAGAACGCAAGGTTGCACTCGGGGGACAGTCCCCTAAACTCAGGGGACAGTCCCCTGAGTTTAGGGGACTGTCCCCCGAGTGCAATCAACGGGCCTATTGATGTCCTAGCCTACGATTCCCGCTCGCGTATGCCCAGGAAGAGGGACTGCAAGACGTAGCCGAACAGGTACACGAACGCCACTACATGCACCAGGGCGCCAAGGAAGGGAATGGCGCTTGCCACGGCAACGATGGCACCACCGGCCATCGCGCACTTGTACCGGCCAAGCTTGGGGAACACGAGCTTGAACACCGACGCGCCCAAGAAGCCCGTGGCCACCAGGAACATGGCGACCTGCGCAAGGATGATGGCAATCGCCACAGGAATCGTAATCACCAGCACGAACATGAGGATGAGGGCGATTGGCTCCGCGATGGGACCCACGAGGCCCGAAACGATGGTGGGAACCGTGCGGGTGCGAACCATCTCTGCAGCCTTGGCGGTGTGACGCGAGAAGAGCCACTCGGCCAGTATGGCAACGACGAACGTGCCCACCACGCCCGCGATGATCGAGAGGATGCCGATCGCTACGCCAATTCCGGCCGTGGCACTCTCTACCTCCTTGCTTGCGTCCTCGGTCTTGGTAAAGTCGACCTTGCCTACCTTCGCGCCCTGGTCCAGCACGGGCTCCTTCCCGGAGGACACGTGCAGCGTACCCTTGATGTTTGCGTTCTTGCCTATCCTCACGTTGCCGGCGCCAACGGCAACGTCGCCCTCTACGGTCGCGTCTATAAAGACGTCGGAGCCATACGCCGTGAGCTGCTCATACGTTCCGCTCACGGCAACCGATTGGCCGGCAGCCGCGCAGGCGTTGCACGTGGCGTCACTCACCGTGACGACTCGACCCGCAACCGTAATGTTCTCACCTGCCTTCGAGCCCGCCACGTCGATGCTCTCGCCCGCGGCTCGAATGCTGCCTCCCGCCTGGACATCCGTGAGCTTGATGGTGCGACCGGCAGCCAAAAGGTCGTTCTTCACCTTGTGGGAGCCCAACTCCAGGCTCTCGCCGCACCACACATAGTCGTTGCCCATGAAGGGAAACCCACCCACGAGCGCCTCTGGGTCTGCCTTCAGGAGGTTTTCCTCCGATACCACGGACTCAGGCACGGACGGCGAGTCGCTATTGTCTGCCCGCGCGGACACGGGAAGTGCGGCCAAAGCCAGGATTGCGCCCAAAACCAGCGCCGCAATTGCCGCAAGCGTAGCGTGCCTGCAAACGAAAAGTGACTTTGTCTTCATGTCGCTCCTTTGTCTTAATATCGCTATCGGTAGCATGGAGTGTAGCACTGCGCCAAAGCGGCTTGAGGATCGGGGCGGCGGGGGCACTCCCACTGGTATGCACGCACGCGTCTACGGCCGAGTACCCTCCGAGCCAGCCGAAATCGGACAGTAGCCAATTGCCAAGCTCTTTGCGCCATGCCGCGGTTGATATGCTAGCCTATCAACTATGCGTATGGGAGGGGGCACTCATGAACCGAGAAGCGCAAATCATCAAGGCGAGCGTAATCAGCATCGTGGGCAACGCCATGCTCGCAGCAGTCAAGGGCGTGGTGGGCACGCTTACCGGCTCCATCGCCATCACCCTCGATGCCATTAACAGCCTTACCGACGCGCTGGGCTCGGTCATCGCCATCATTGGCACAAAGCTGGCAGGGATGGAGGCAAACCGAGAGCATCCGTTTGGCTACGGCCGCATAGAGTACCTGTCGTCCATAGTCATCGCCGCCCTCATTCTTTCGGCTGGCCTCTCCGCATGCATCGAGTCGATTCGCTCCATCATCAACCCCTCCCCGTCCCAATACACCGCGGTCACGCTCTCCATCGTGGCAGGTGCGGCGATCGTCAAGTTTGGACTGGGATACTACCTCAAGCGCATGGGCAAGACCCTTGAATCTGGATCGCTCATAGGCTCTGGCATAGACTCTCTCATGGATGGCTGTGTCTCCACGGCAACGTTCCTCGCGGGCATTCTGTTTATCACGACAGGTGTGAGCATCGAGTCGTGGCTCGCTGCCGGCATCTCGCTGCTCATTATCAAAAGTGGCATTTCCCTTTTGCTCGAAACGGCATCCAAGCTGTTGGGCGAGCGGGCGGATCCCAAGATCGTGGCTCGCGTGGAGCGGGAAGCACGCAAGGTGGAGGAGGTGCGTCTTGCAAGCAACGTGATGCTGCTGGACTTTGGCCCCAACCGGCTGGGCGGCGCCATCCACGTAACGGTGGACGGGCAGATGACCGTGGCCGAGTTCAACCGAGTGGCGCGCGCCGTGCAAAAGCGCGTGTTCAATGCGTGCGGGGTCAAGCTTGCTGGAGTGACGCCATACCCCGACGCCGACGCCGACGACGATGAGGAGGCGCGCGAGGTTCGCGCGGCCGTAGCCCGCATCGTGTGGGGACACGACCGTGTGGTTGAGTTGCGCGGCCTGTACATAGACCCGCAGAACCGCATCGCGCACTTCGATGCAATCGCCGAGTATGGCGCCGGGGACCTTATGGAGCTGCATGACCAGATTGTTGCGACATGCAACGAGGAGTGTCCGGGATGGGAGTTCGACGCGCGCGTGATGCCCGACGTGGGAGACTAGCGTGGCCTGCGGGTCGCACTGAGGCGGGACATACACACGGAGATGGCACGCGACGTCCTCGTGCGTATGTCCTACAGTGACCGTTAGGATAGAATCTGCTGGAATTTCGAGTCCTGCCACGGCAGACGGGTGATTTCTGCTGGGATTTCGAGTCCTGCCACGATTTCTGCTGGAATTTAGAGTCAAGCCTGGCAAAACACGCGATTCCGGCAGATTCTGTGGCACCACTCGCGATTTCGACAAATCCGGCGTCGGGGCGGCGATTTGCTGTACGGCCTGTGGCGACAAACGACACTCAGACGCTGGGAGTACTCCCGACGAGGTCTTCGCGCGTACGTCCTGCGCGTTGAGGGGGAACAGTCCCCCAGTACGAGCGTTCGTATAGAATTACTTAATAGTCGGCACTAAGGGTCGCCTGGTCCTCCCAACGGATGGAGCTTCTCATGCGCAGGACGCTTATAAACTGGCTTGGCATTACGGGTGTGGTCGCGCTCGTGTCGTACGCCGTGGCAGTCGTGATCTCCCCCACCGCCTATCCCGCATACGACTGGATGTCTCAGGCCGTGAGTGACCTCTCTGCGCAAAGCGCCCCCTCTCGCATGCTGTGGGACCAGCTGGCGACCCCGTACGGAGTGTGCAGCGTGGTGTGCGCCACCTGCTCATCGATCTTTGTAAGCGAGCGAAGGGTGGCATCGAGGGGATTTAGGCTGGGCGTCTACCTGTTTGCCATCATGCGCTGGGTTTCGTACGTGGGCTACGGAATGTTCCCGTTGAGCGAGGCCGGCACAGGCCAGCAGGGACTTCAGAACATCATGCACGTGTATGTGGTGACGACCGCCGTGGTGCTGCTCTCCATCGCGTCCCTTGTCCTGCTCATCGTGGCAGGATGCCGAGGCAGGGGCGTTCGCGGTATGGGCGCTTTTGCGGCTGTGGCCCTAGCCATGATGCTAGTGGGCGCCATTGGCCAAGGCGTGGTGCCTCCCGCATATTTTGGCGTCGTGGAGCGCTTTAGCGTCTTTGCGGCGGTGGGATTCGATGCGGTGCTAGGCATCTATCTGTTCCGCGGATTTGCGTAGGCACAACGTGCGGCTGCCGCCATAAGAAGAACTGCCCCGGAGTGTCTCACCCGTCCTGTTGCAGCTTTACACACTCGATGGGCTCGTAGCGAGGGCGCGGGCCAGACAGATCGGATGCGTAGAGCACAACGGTGTCCACGACGCCTCGCTCCACGCACGGAACGGGAAGCGTGCCGTGGGCCACGTTGGCACGACGCATGAGCGTGACGTGCGGCAAAAAGCCCTTCCCATCGTATGCAAAGCCACCCTCGTCGAGCCCAGCGCGTACGCGGCGAGCGAGCTCGGCCCACTCATCCTGCCCGGCAGAGAAACCCTGCCATAACACCGCCTGCGAACGGCGGCCAAAGCTACCCAACGCCCCGAGCGTCGTGGAGAAGGGCGGCATGCCATCACAGGAGATGCGTACGAGCGAGGCGACTTCCGTGACCTGCATTGCGGGAACTTCGCCCAAGAAGGCCAGCGTCACGTGAAAGAGGTCCGGGCCCACAAAGCGGCCCGACACACAGGAGCGCAGCGACGCGGAAGTCTCTGCCAACGCGTCAACGAGCTCGACGGGAAGCTGGGCGGCTACGAACAGGCGCATGTCTCTCCAATCTGCAGACGGGGTGAGGCCTTGCACCCAAAGCTGCAAGGCACGTTGGAATCGTACCACCTCTCCAACCCCAATCCCGCCCACGTGCGGTCTTATGCGACAATATGATCCTGGATGCGTGACGGGAGGTCTTAATGGCTGGTACGGCATATGGCGTTGGCGTGGGACCCGGCGACCCGGAGCTCGTAACCCTCAAGGCCACCAGAGTCGTGGGCGCATGCGACGTGGTTGCCTTTCCCGGCAGGGACCGCAAGACGTCAGTTGCCTTTGAAATCGCGGCTGCCGCCATGCCCTGGCTTGGGGAGAAGGAGCTGATGGCCCTTCCCGCCCCCATGACAGACGACCGCGCCGTTGTGGCGGAGGCGCAACGCACGAACGCCCGCCACGTGGAGCACGAGCTCGACGCGGGAAAGGACGTGGCCGTCCTCGTACTGGGCGACCCCGGCATCTACAGCACGTTTTCTCACATGCAACTCACCCTCCAAGACGATGGCTACCACGTGGAGCTCGTGAGCGGCGTTCCTTCGTTTTGCGCCGCCGCCGCACGCCTGAGGGTTCCGCTCGCGATGTGGGACGAGCCGCTGCACGTGATTCCTCTTGCGCATGGCAATCCCATCCCAACGCTTGCGGGCACGCAGGTACTTATGAAGTCGGGCAGTCGCATGGCAGAGCTGCGTGAGGCCGCGCGTCGCACGGGTCGCGAGCTGCGTGCGGTGGAGCGGTGCGGCATGGACGGCGAGCGAGTCTTCCTGTGCACAGACCACGTCCCCGACCAGTTGGACTATCTCTCGGTCGCGCTGCTCAGCCCGGCCAGGCACCTCTAGCTGTACTGGGGGGACAGTCCCCTAAACTCAGGGGACAGTCCCCTGAGTTTAGGGGACTGTCCCCCCAGTACATCCCTTTGGCGTTTCCTTTGTCTCCAACGCCCGCTCGACCTCGTCGGCATGCAGGAAGAGCGTGCACCCGCCGGTGTGCTCGAAGGCATGGGCGCCCTCTATGGCCCGCACGCGCTCGAAGAAGCTGGAGCGAAGCGCACCCTCGAGTCCCACGTCACGCACGTTCGCCACGCTATAGGGACTAAACGGACACGGCTCGGCCGCACCATC
This sequence comes from Coriobacteriales bacterium, assembly GCA_030529625.1. Classification (GTDB taxonomy): domain Bacteria; phylum Actinomycetota; class Coriobacteriia; order Coriobacteriales; family Atopobiaceae; genus RUG440. Next base: position 28,378 of record JAUMWN010000008.1, on the reverse strand, counting down.
CTGCGCGATGTGGAAGAACCCACGCCCTGCGGCCAGACACCCGCCCATGCGCTCCTCTCCTCCGGGAAAGGCTACCAGCATCGTACCGCGATAGGCTTCGTCGGCATGCATGGTGGCAACGCGGTCGAGCAGGAGCTGCTGCTCCTCTTTGCCAAGCGCGAGGTGACGTGTTGACGGATCGACCGGCACGTACTCCACGTACACGACAAGGCCACATCCCAGGTCATGCAGCTCCCCCACGTAGGTGTCGCTCGTCACCTGTCCCAGGTTCTCGGTCGTAACGGTAATGCTTGCGCCCCACAGAATGCGCCGTTGCCTACAAGCGACCATCTTGGGGTGCACGGCATGGGCTACACCGGGACCACGCCGCGCGTCGGTGCGCATGCCGTCTCCTTCCAGCGAGAAGACCGGGACAAGGTTGCGATGCATATCAAAAAACTCGAGGTAATCCTCGTCGAGCAAGAGGCCGTTGGTGAACACGGGAAAGACGATCGACTCGTGGGCCGCCGCGTCCTTGAGTACCGCCGGACGCATGGTGGGCTCACCACCCGCAAGCAGGACAAACGAGACGCCCAGCTCCTGCGCTTCGTCGAATATGCGACCCCAGTCCTCGTCTGTCAGCTCACGCGCTTTGGCCTTGGGGCCAATGGAGCCGTTCGCACGCGCGTAGCAACCCACGCAGTCGAGGTTGCATTCGCTGGCAATGCTCGCAATGAGAAAAACCGGAACGTGCAGGCCCGCCTCTTGGGCCTTGCGCCGCCTGCGCCTGGCCCGTGCAATATAGACAGTCTCGTTCGCAAGGAACTTGAGACCACGCGGATGCGAGAGATAAAACGTGCCCGCCGTGGCAAGGATGTCCTGGACGCCACCGTCCACATATGCCGCAAGGTCCATCGTGCCCGCCTCTCTTCGCCCTGCTCTTTGGGTACGCACTATGGTAGCCGAACTCGCCGAAGTAACCGTCTGTTCTCGCGCCATTATACGTGGGTTATACTTGAGAAGCGTGCTCCCCACTACTCATCGTATGGAAGGCGCCACATGAAACGCAACCTCACGACCCTGCTGACCGCAACGCTTGTCGCACTTGTAGTGCTTCTGGGCGGCTGCGACTCGAATCCCACACAGCCTGCAACCCAAGACTCGACGGCCGCACACCAAAACGCCAGCGAACCCATCGTGGCAGAGGGTCTGCCCGCCATCCACGTGGAAGGCTCGACGGATCTGCCCGGCAACTTCTATCTCTCGTGGGTGTACACCCGCGACATTGCGATGCTCGACGGACAGGGCAACATCGTGTGGTCCAAGCACGAGGACCAGCCGGCACAAGGACTCAAGACCGGCTGGTGGGACTTCAAGAAGCATGTGATAGACGGCAAGACGTACTACAGCTATCACGACCAGACCGGCGCCTACGACAACTACGGGCTCAACGGATTTGCGCCCGGCGAGCGCGTGATACTGGACGAGAACTTCAACGAGGTCAAGCGCATCACGTTTGAGAAGTCCGACGTCGTCGAAAAGGGCGACCCGCTTGACGGTCACGACTTCCTCATGATCGACCTCGACCACTACATCCTGTCGGGCTACATTCACGAGACGGTGTACAACGTTCCCGGTCACGAGGACGGCTCGAAGGTCGTGTACTCGTACCTGCAGGAGGTGGATGACGGCAAGGTCGTGTGGGATTGGCGTAGCGCCGACTACCCCGAGCTGTATGGGCTCACGGTAACCGACGGCACGCCTGATGCGGCCGACTACGCCAACGAGCAGACGGATGCGCCCGACATCATGCACTTTAACGCCATGCGCCTGGACGACGAGGGCAACCTAGTGTGCTCGTTTAGGAATCTCAGCACGATACTCTGCCTAGACCGCACCAAGGACAGCGACCAAATACTCTGGAAGCTCTCGGGCGCAGGCGACGAGTTTGGCCTGGCTGACTACCAGAAGTCCTCCTGCCAGCACTACGTTACCGTGGACGGGAATCGGGTTACCGTGTACGACAACGGGAACAAGAACCAGCTCTCGCGCATCGTGACTTGGGAGGTGGACACCAAGGGCAAGACGGTTGACACCACCGACATTCACAGCTTCAACCACAAGTTCTCAAAGGCATGCGGGTCGGCCCAGCGCGTGGATGGCGACCTCTACGTGGTGAGCTTTGGCGCCGCTACGAAGGACAACGAGTACATGGCCGTAATCGACTTCGCCACCGGCAAGAAGCTTCTCAGCATCACGCTCGACAACCCCCAGGACTTCACCTATCGCTGCGTGTACTTTGAGTAGGGCGTTGCAAGTCTCGTCGACCGTCTCTTCTGAATCGCACACAGTCGCGGCGAAACCGTGTTCGGGGGACTGTCCCCCGTGC
>JAUMWN010000008.1:0-25963 GCA_030529625.1 Coriobacteriales bacterium | reverse complement strand
TGAACACGGGAACGTCCCTAGGGACGGCCAGAAATCTTTTTGGCCTCCCCAATCACACGGTTGGCAAACGTGCGGGCATCTTCGGCGCGAACCTGCACCTCCTCGGCCACGCGTGAGAGGGTCTCGGATGCCCCGCTGCTCATGCTGGCGAGCGCGCTTTGCGTGGCGGCCATGCTCTGACGCGTGCGCGTGCGCATGTCACGAGCAATCTCGTAGGCATGTAGCGCTGCGGCCACGAGGTTCTCGGAGGCATCGGCGGCATCCTTCTGTGCCTGTTGGGCGGCACGGCGCGCAGAGGCGAGGGCATCGCGTGCGCTGGCGGCCAGGCGGTCCTCCATCTCCAGAATCTCGCGCATCCTCTCGGTGAGTGCGCTCATGGCGTCGGGTACCTCGTCGCTTTGAATGTTGCCGTACACCTCGGTGTTGCGAAGCACCTCCTCGGCAAGCATGGTTTCTTGGCTGACGATGTCGGCAATTGACTGCTCCAAGGCACCCAAATCGATCTGGGGCGCATCCTCGTTATGCGATTCACGCACATTCATCACCAGCATCTGCAAACGGTTCTCGATGTTGGCAAAGCTCACGTCGGGATCGTAGTCAAGCGACAGAATCTGCACGGATGGGTAGAGCTCCTTGAGGCGCTTTACGATGCCGCGTCCCACGATGTGGTTTGGCAGGCACCCAAATGGCTGCAGGATGAGAAACGCCTCGCAGCCTTGGTTGGCATGATGAATTATCTCGCCAGGGATGAGTACGCCCTCACCAGCGTCGAACGTATGGTGGATAATGGGGTCGGAGCCCTCGACCAGCTCGGGCATTCGTGTGGAGGGCTCGTATAACGGATGGGCTGACGCGATGCGGTCGCACATGTTGTGGGCGTGATCGAACAGACGGTTTGCAATCGAATACCACGCGGCTTCCGTGGACGGCTTGTCCACGCCATATTCCGCAATCTGCGCCTTCTTGTAAAAGTACGTCTTGCGAATGACGTCGGTCATCTTTGCCTCGATGATCTCGAAGCCGTTGTCCTCCAGGTACAGCTCCACGTCGTGGTTGGCGCCGGGATGGAAGTTGAGCAGATACTCGCCCACGATGAGCACGCGTGGGCGCAGGTTGGAGCGGTCGTACTCCACGCCACGCATAATCTTAATAGCACGCTTGAAGCCGGTCTGAGCACCGCGGATGCCATGAGCTGCCATGCCATCCATCACGGTGTCGATAGCCTGCTCAAATGCCGCATTGGCGCTTCCGGGGACAAGCTCGTAAGGACGCATCTTGCGCAGAAGCTCTTCGAGCGCATCGATCATTGGCAAGCCGAATGCAATGCGGGCAGACGAGAGGGTGTTAAGCTTGAAGCCTGGATGCAAATCGTGGTAGTCCACATCGTCGTTCGTGATGATGGGCACGTGCGCATAGCCCGCGTCGTCGAGCGCCTTGCGTAGCAGTGCGCCGTAGTGCGTGAGACGACAATCGCCGATGTACTTGGCGGTGAAGACGGCTACGTCGGCGTCATCGTACTTGCCGCTGCGCAGCGCTGCCAGCGTTTCGCCGATTACGATTTGCGCGGGGAAGCAGATGTCGTTGTGCACGTATTGCTTGCCCAGGCGGATGGCTTCCTCGCGTCCCATGGCAATGGACACGGCGCGGATACCTTGCTTGCTCAGCACAACTGCCATGAGACGTGAGAACGCTTTCGACGTGTTGGGGACGAGCGCGACCTTCCTCCGACGGTCGGACTTGCGGAACTTCACGGCGTAGGGGTCTTCCAACGGGCGCGTTGGCAGCGCCACATGTTCGGCGCGCTTGATATTGATCGTCTCAACAAACGAGCGGATGCGAATGCGCAGCGGGCCGGCCACATCGCCCTCATCCACCTTGAGCACAAGCGGTGACTTCTCGCCAATCTGGTGCATCACGCGCACGATCTCGTCGGAGAGGTAGGCGTCGTGACCGCACCCAAAGCTGACGACCTGTGCATATTCCAAGCTGGGGTCGCAGGCTGCACGTATGGCGCAGCCTATCATGCGCGCGTGGTAGTTGTTAACGATGTCCAGGCGGCTCTTGGACAGGTCGATGTCCTTGATGTCCGGCACGGCGTCGGGCGGGAGGACGGGAATGCCCTGCTCGACGAACATGTCGGGCAGGCTGTGGTTAACCAGTGCGTCGTTGTGATAGGGACGGCTGGCCAGCACGACGGCGTACGAGTCGTTGCGGCGAGCCTCCTCGATGACGCGCGCACCTGCTTCCAACAGGTCTGCCTTGGACTTGGACTGTGCGGCGTTGGCAGCTTTGATTGCCTGTGCCGTGAGCTTTGAATCGATGCCAAACGTCTCCCCCATCCACGCACACAGCTGTCGCTCGGAGTCAGCTTCGCTGTACCAGTGGAACAGCGGCGCGTCAAAGACCGCGTTGCTGCGCTGCTCGGGATTGTCGGAGTTGCGCATGACGATAGGGTAGCCCTTTACCACGGCGCACATCGACTCGCTGGTCTTCTCGGTGTTCTCGGTGGGCACGGTAGTGATCGACGGCATAAAGATGCGATCGACGCGCGCGTCCTCGAGGGCGCGAATGTGGCCGTGCACGAGCTTCGCGGGAAAGCACACCGTATCGGATGCCACGGCGGGCAGGCTGCGCTCGAACAGGTCGCGCGTTGAGGGCGGAGATATCTTTACCGCAAAGCCCAGCGAGCGCCAGAATGTGGTCCAAAACGGCATGGTGTCCCAAAACGCCAACACCCGCGGCAGACCAATGGTGATGCCACGCGGCTCTGCCAGTGAGGGAGCGTCGTAGGTGGCAAACAGCAGCTTCTCGCGCGTCTCGAACAGGTTAGGCACGCTCGAGCGCTTTTTGCGCACGGCGCCAAGTCGCTCGCGCACCTCCAGGTCGCGTGGGTCTCCCACGATCTCGCCGCGCTCGCAACGGTTGCCAGTGACCCAATGCGAGCCATCGGAGAAGGTCACGACAGACCGCGCGCAGTTGTTGGTGCAGAACGGGCAGGTGACGTTGGACTCGGTAGTGTAGGTGAGATTGCGCACGCCCTCCAGGCCGATGAACTGCGAGTACAGTCGCGCGCCGTCGGGAAGGTTGGTCGCGCGCCTCTCGCGCAACGCGTTGCGCTTGGCAAACAGGGCGGCGCCGATGGCACCCATCAGGCCGGGATAGGGCGCACGCGTGACGTCGCGGCCCACGTATGCCTCGAATGCCGCCAGCACGGCATCGTTGGCGAACGTGCCACCCTGCACCACGATGCGCTGGCCCAGGCTGTCCAGGTTTGGCACGCGGATGACCTTGGTAAACACGTTCTCGATGATGGAGCGGCACAGTCCCGCCATGATGTCCTCGGGCGACTTGCCGTTCTTCTGCTCGGTTACCACGCTTGAGGTCATAAAGACGGTGCAGCGGCTACCAAGCTCGGCGGGACTCTTGGAGCGGAAGGCGGCGTTGGCAATCTCGCTCGTGGCAAATCCCAGCGTCTTGGCAAAGTTCTCCAAAAACGACCCACAGCCGCTGGAACAGGCCTCGTTTACCAGGATGTCGGTAACGATGCCACGGTCGATCCAGATGGCCTTCATGTCCTGGCCGCCAATGTCGAGGATGAACGTGGCGTCGTCGACATAGCATGCGGCGGCCAACGCGTGAGCGACGGTCTCCACCACATGGCAGTCGGCATGGAAGGCCTTGGCAAACAGCATCTCGCCGTAGCCGGTGGTGGCCATGCCCTGGATGTCCAGCGAAACGCCTGCGGCCTGCCAGCGCTCTCCCAGCGCGATGAGCGCCTCACGCGCCACGTCGAGCGGCTCGCCCTCGTTGCTGGCATAGAAGCTGTCAACAAGCTCGTCGTCTTCGTCGATGAGCGCGAACTTCGTGGTGGTAGAGCCCGAGTCGATGCCCAGGTACACGGGCACGCTCTCGCCTGCCTGGTAGGCAGCAGGACCTGGGGGGGCGGGCGCCAACTCGTGGCGCTCGCGAAATGCGGCGAGCTCCTCATCTGAGGCAAAGAACGGTGCGCTGCTGCTCGCACGCTGCTGCAGGCTGGCAAGCGCATCCTGCAGGCGTCGTTTGGCCTCGTCGAGGGCCAGGGGCGCCACCTGCTGCCCGCTCACATCGTCGTCGCGATCGAACAGCTTTTTGAGCGACAGCGCCGCACCACGCGCAACGATGGTCTGGGGGCTCTCGGGCACGATGGCATCCTCGCCGCCAATGCCCAGACGCTGCTCAAACACCTTGATGAGCGTGGGATTAAACGTGAGCGGACCGCCCTCAAAGATGACGGGGGGAATGATGTCGAGCCCCTGCGCCAAGCCGCCGAGCGTCTGCTTTGCCACGGCGTGGAAGGTCGACAGGGCAATGTCCTCCTTGGCGACACCCTGGTTGATGAGAGGCTGGATGTCGGTCTTTGCAAACACACCGCAGCGGCCGGAGATGCTGTAGAGCGTGGTGCCGCGTGCGGCAAGGCCGTCCAGTTCCTCAACCGGAGTCTTGAGGAGCGAGGCAATCTCGTCCAGGAAGGCACCCGTGCCACCGGCGCAGCTGCCGTTCATGCGCATGTCGGTAACTTTGAGCGTGCCCTCCTCTTGGCCGGGCTCGAAGAACACCATCTTGGCATCCTGACCGCCCAGTTCAATGGCCACGCGCGCCTTGGGATAGTGCGTCGCGACAGCGATGGAGTTCGCCACCACCTCCTGCACGTAGGGCACGCCCAGAGCACTGGCCAAGTCCTTCCCGCCCGAGCCGGTTACCGCGAGGAAGATGGTGGACGATTCAGAACCAAACTGCTGGGCAAGCGCCTGATCAACCTCGTCCAGCACGAGTATGGCGGTCTCCGCTTGATGGGCGTGATGGCGACGATAGGTGCTAAACACCATGTTGTGGCTGCATGCGTCAACGGCGGCCGCCTTTACGGTGGTCGAGCCGATGTCGATGCCCACAAGCAACTGTCTTTTTTCGTCTGTTCTCATAGTACGCGTAAGGATAGCGCAATCGTGCCCAGGCTGCGCAGTACCACGTGGCTTTCCAAGAAACTATGCACAAGGGATGCGTTGTCAATGAGCTCTGCCTGTTCAGCTCTGCCGGCCGCGGCGCAATCGTGCAGGCATGCTCGGACAAGGCTTGGCATAACCCACGGAAACTTCTATGCCACGGTGCTCGCGAGAAGTCATTGCCTCGACTATCTGCGAATTATACTAAGATGGGCGTACAAGAAACCGCGACCAAGAGAGGCCAGCATGACCGGAGGATACGACTCGACGTACCACAGGAAGGCGGAGCCGGAGAGTCCCGCCTACAAGGCACAGCTGTGGGACGCTGCGTTCGGTCTGCAGGCAACCGACGGGCTTGAGCCCTCCGCATATGCGAGGGAGCTTGCCAACGACAACGTCTACGGCCGCAAGTCGCTCGACGAGGTGGGCGCGGAGCTGGAGCGCTACTACTCGTCGCACGGCTCCAGCGACTCCGAGCGCACCGAGGAGGCCGACAAGGTCAGCCACCGCATAGTGGGAATCCTCGAGGACGGCTCATTCTCGTTCGACCCGGCCATGCTCAGCGTGATCCACCGCTGGCTCTTCGAGGGCATCGACGACGGCGCGTATCATCCTGGCGAGTACAAAACCGAGCAGCTCGTCAAGTGCGAGGAGGTTCTCAACGGTGACAGCGTGAGCTATGGGGTACCCGCTCTCTACGCCCGCTCGCTCGAGATGCTGTTCTCTCGCGAATTGGCCTATGCGTACGATAACTACACTGATGGCCCCGCTCTATCGTGGGCCGACACACGCAACCTCGCCCGGTTCGTGGCAAACGTGTGGATGGTGCACCCCTTCTTTGAGGGCAATACGCGCACGGTCGCGGTGTTCCTCGAGCTCTACCTGCGCTCCATGGGGTTCGATGTGGACAACTGCCCGTTCAAAGCGCATTCCCTGTACTTTAGGAACGCGTTGGTACGCGCGTGCTACCAAAACCGCGCCATAGGCGTTGGGCTAGACGATGCGCACCTCGTGGCGTTCCTCTCGAGACTCCTTGAGGAGCCCACCATCGAGCTCGACTATGACGCGCTGTGGTGTGTGCCGTTGTTCCAAAACCCGGAGCGTGTACGCAACGTCTCCCTGGCCGACGCGCGGCCCGTCCAGCAGCGCCTTGCGGAGCGCGGCATTACGGCAAAGGTGCTTGGCGCCAAGTAAGAAGGCGGCAAGCGGCGAATCTCTCTGTCGCTTGCAACGAGCCGCTTGTACAATGCCGATTGCACAGCCTTCTATGCGTAGAACGCATGGCATGTTACATATGCATGAGTTTTGAACATGTGCATTTTTCGCAAATGGCGCGGCTTGCCCCGCCCTTCTCAATTGCGATCGCCCGCGTATGCGCACGAGAGTTGCGAAAGGGCCCAGAGGGGGACGTTCACGATCCATCCCTCATCTCGATACGCAGAAAGGGACGTCCGGACGCATCTTTTGAGGTCGAACGCCTCACGCGCAACCCGCAGGCTCTTCGCCTTGAGGTTCTCGGAGGTCTTCACCTCCAAAGGGATGACCCCAGTTCCCTCGTCGACGGCAAAGTCGACCTCGGCCGTCGCTTGCTCCGCACTCCAGTAGAAGGGTCTCCTCCCCTGCGTGAGCAGCTCCTGCAGTGCATACTGTTTCGTAAGTGCACCCTTGCATTCTGTGAAGAGCCGCGAGCCATCAAGCACGACTGCTGGAGGGAGCTCGGACAGAGCGCCCAGCAGGCCAACATCGAGGGCATAGAGCTTGAACGCCGAGAGGTCCTCGTATCCCGACAGGGGGCAGCGCAGAGCCTTCACCCTTGGCACCTTTGTGACGACCCCATAGTCGCGAAGCCATTGAATTGTCTCTTCGAGGTCCTTCGCCCGCGCCCCCTGGCGCACGGCTCCATACACGAAGCGTCTGTTCTCTCGCGCGAGCTGGGAGGGGACGGAACGCCAGACCATACGCATCCGCTCCACCAGGCGAGCCGGCGCATGCCTACCAAAGTCGCCTTCGAAGTCCGCGAGGATTTGCAGCTGGACAACCGGCGCTATATCTCCGTTGGCAACCCTTGACATATCCCTCACTTACGCGCAAAACTACGAGTAAAATTCTCTCGTACTTTTGCGCGTAATTATGGTTGGGTTGTCTCCGTGCGAAGGAGGGTAAATCACGAGAGTTTAAGGAAGCTGTCACGAACTCCTTCCTGAAGACCGTCTCAGCGTTTGCCAACTACGGCGGTGGAACAATACTGTTTGGGGTGGATGACCGCGGCCACGCTGTCGGCCTCGCAGACCCCGTGCAGAGCTGTCTCGACATAGAGAACAAGATCAACGACTCAATCGTCCCCCAGCCACCCCACTCACTGGCTGAGCACGAGGCTGATGCCACCGTCGAGCTCAAGGTGTCTACAGGACGCACGAAACCCTACTTCTATCGATCGAAGGCATACAAGCGCAGCGATAGCGCCACTATCGAGGTGGATGCATAAGACCACATCGAGGTAACATCCCTCGGCGGCTTGCCAGCAAGCCTCACCTTTGAAGAGTACCTCTCCGACAAGGTGTCAGTAAGGAGAAACCGCATCCTCGCCGACGTCTTCCTGCGTCTTGGCCTCATAGAAGCGTTCGGTACAGGCATCCTCAGCATCAACGACTCCTACGCGAAGAGCTCGAGCAAGCCCCGGTTCTCCGTCACCGACAACACGGTGACGGTATCTCTTCCCGTACTTACGAAGGACCTTGGCCTCAGCACGGACCAGCAGCTCGTCTATGACCTACTCAGCCCGACGATGCCCCAGTCTGGTGGAGTCCTCGCTAGTCAAGTCAGCTTTAGCAGGTCGAAACTGACGAGTATCCTCAAACAGCTCGTCGGCATGGGGCTGGTTTCCACCGTTGGCTCGGGAAGAGGGCTGAAGTATCAGCGTGCCTAGCCAGGGGGGACTGCCGCCATCAGCGCCCACGACAGGACAAAAGTGACGGGGTCATTTGTCCTAGGAACTCGGACCCACAGGTGGGGAATGGCCGCCTGCGTCTTACCAGGTGGGACGAACGTCCCCGTCACCTTTGTCCTGAACCTTGAGGTAGTCCTCGTCGGTCACCGGCTCCAGCCACTCGTTGCTCGCGTCGACCCCCGGCACCTCCACCGCCAGGTGCGCGAACCACGAGTCGGCCGCCGCGCCGTGCCAGTGCTTGACACCTGCCGGGATGTTGACCACGGTGCCCGGGGTCATCTCCACGGCGTCCTTGCCCCATTCCTGGTAGTAGCCGCGGCCACCCACGCACACGAGCGTCTGGCCGCCGCCTTGCGTGGCGTGGTGGACGTGCCAGTTGTTGCGGCAGCCTGGCTCAAACGTCACGTTGTAGATGGGCACCTGCTCGGCCGACACCGGCGCGAGGTAGCTCTGCCCAACGAAGTACTGCGCGAAGGCATCGTTGGGGGCGCCAATCGGGAAGAAGATCTCGCTCTGGAAGCGGTCCTTGTCCGTGAGCGCGGGCTCGTCGTCTGCCCACACGTCCATGGCAAGGCGAAACACCGCCCAGCCCTTGGGCCAGCCCACATACATCGTCGCATGTGTGATGATGGCCGCAGCCTCCTGCTTGGTGACGCCACGGGCCTTGGCGTTCTTGAGATGGTAGACGAGCGACGAGTCCGTGATGCCCGATGCCATGAGCGCGACCACGGTGACGATGCACTTGGTCTTGACGTCTATGGCAGGCTCGTTCCACACCTCCCCAAACAGCACGTCGTCGTTGAGGTGGGCGAAGGTGGGCGCGAAGGCCCCCAGCTGGTCCCTGCCCGCGGTCTGCACGATTCTCTCTGCCATGTTCTCCCCTTCTTTCCGTTCGTTACAGGCCCTTGGCCCAGGACTTGAGCTCGGCCGCACTCGGGCGACCGTTGAGCACCTTGCCGGCGAGCACGTTCGCACCCGGGGCGAGCTGCCGCATACGTTGTGGGGCCCTTCCCAGGCCACTTCCCCCACTCGTGGCAAAGGGCACGATGGTCTTGCCAGCGAATTCGTGCGCCTCCAGGAACGTGTCGATGATGCGCGGCTCAACGTACCACCATACGGGAAAGCCCACGAACACCGTTTGATAGGCACCCATGTTCTCGACGGTCTGTGCCAAGGCGGGACGACACCCCTCGTCGTTCATCTCGACTGACGAGCGGCTGCGCTTGTCGTTCCAGTTGAGGTCGGCGGCGGTGTACGGCTCGGCAGGCGCGATCGTAAAGAGGTCTGCCCCCGTTGCCGCCGCAAGGTCCTTTGCGACCCGCTCCGTCGTTCCCGTAGCCGAGAAGTACGCTACCAGCGTGTTTGCCATGATGGCTCCTTTCTGTTGTTCTCTCAATAGCGGTTGATGCGGCACTTGGCCTTGATGCGACGGATGTCGTCAGGCAGCTCGTCGTCGGGCATGTTGCGCGGCGTGTCGCAGGTGCCCGATTTGGAGGCCACATCGTAGAACCAGCACTTGTAGGAGATAAAGTCGAGGGCGAGTTCGAGCTCGACCAGCTGCTTCTCGATGGCGGCCCTGCGCTCGTAGACGATGCGGCGGCGCTCCTCGATGGTCGAGTCGCCTGCCAGGTAGAGCTCGATGTACTCGCGTATCTCCCTGATGGGCATGCCCGATACCTTGAGCCGCTCAACGAAGCGCATCCACTCCAGGTCGTCCTCGTCGAACAGGCGCACACCGCCACCCGTGCGCGACACGTTGGGAATCAGCCCGTTCTTGTCGTAGTAACGAATTGTGGTCGCGGGCATCCCCAGCACCTCGGCCGCCTCGCCTATGGTGTAGAGCTTGCCCGTATCGGCTCCCATCAGTTGCCCCTCCCCTTCTTGTTGGCCAGGCACTTCGCACTCGCAATCCGCACGTGTTTCTTGGCCTTGTTGGTGGCCAGCTCTGTCGCGCGAATCGCTGCTGGCAAGACCAGCTTGCGACTTAGACCATGGTTTAAGTCAAGGGACAATCTCGAAGTTGTGAAAGCTTCTCCACAAACGTCAATGAAGGAGGGAATCCTCCTATCGACATCAAGTTCGCAGACAGGAAGAGCTATTACGACGCCTTTGACGGATACCATTCCGGCAAGGATCCGCAGGCGATGGAGCGTCTCTTTACGCGTTACCTCAACGAGCGACTCACCCGCTACCTCGAGATTCTGGGTTAGAAACCGAGCTATGCACGATAGCGATCTGGCAGGGCTGGGATTCGCTGCCTTGCTCCGTCAGATGAAGCAATCTGCCGGGAAGTGCAGCGGTGTACAGGCGGGAGGCGAGCGTTTGCCGCTATCTGCACTGGTGCATAGATGGGGAGCCTGAATCTGCCGGGAAGTGCAGTGGTGTACAGATTTTCCTATACACCACTGTACTTTTCAGCAGATTTGGGGGTACGACCTATACACCACTGCACTTCCCGGCAAACGTCGAAGCACGGCCTATGCATCAGTGCATTTCTCAGCAAACCTTAGGGAGAGATCGCTACTCCGTTTATCCTTCGACGCCCTCTCCCCCAGCTCGCTCCACGAGTGTCTTCTCGATCACCTTGAGCTGCTGGGTTGCCACGGGCCCAAAGCTGTCGTTAGGAATCTCGAGGCTCTTGCCAGCCTCCACGGTCACGGTCTTGCCGGCGGCCTTGATGGCCTTGGAGTCCTTGGGGTTTTCCCCAATGTAGGTCCAGCCGCTCTCGCTGAGGACCATGCACTTCGTGATGTTGTCGATGTTGCCAGCGCCGCCGCCCACGGAGGCAACGACGTAGTAGTCGCCCGCGGGCAGGTTCGCCTTGGCGACCGTAGTCCCCGCGACCGGCCAGGTGTCTGCACGCATAAAGGAATCGGCATCGGGCGCCTTGTAGAAGCCGATGCACACCTGTCCGCTATCCACCGCCTCCTTGACGTCGACGAAGTCGAACGTTACGGAACCGCAGCCCCCGGCGGTTGTGCCCGGGTCCTCGGTCGCGGTGAACTTGGCCTCCTCGATGGCAGCCTTCAACGCGTCGACGTACTGGGAATATCCGAGCTGCTCCATGACCCAAGGCAGCATCTCCGCCAGCATTGGGTAGTCGGTCTGCGGCGACAGGATCAGAGCCACGTTCAGCCAGAAGTAGCTCTGGTCCTTGAGCGTCATGCCTGCCTTGTCGAGCTTGTATGACACGATGTTGAGCAGCGACGAGTTGGTGTGCACGCCTCCCATGTCGTTTATCCCGGTAGCCACGGGAGGATGCGGGGCGTAGTAGGTGTCGAAGGCGAACTCGGGCTGCGCGCACTCGTGCGGGTCGGCCATGTTGCGGCCAATCTTGCCTATTCCCTCGGCGATGGTCCAGGCGCCCGCGTCGCCGTCGAGCCTCCTCTCGATGATGTTGCCCATAACGTCGCTCATGCCCTCGTTGATGGCGCCGGCGTCGTTCGTGTAGATGTTGGCCGTCATGGTCGTGCCGGTGACGCAGTGGGTGAACTCATGCCCCAGGACGTCGAGGCAATTGCCGAAGTCGGGATCGCGCGTAAAGGTAAACACCTGGAACCCGCCATCCGCCTTGTAGTAGTTGGCGTTCTCGATGGGCTTGCCCGATTCGTCTACGTAGTTCATGAGAAGCAGCGACGGCGTGCCTTTGCCGTCGGGGCCCGTCCATCCAACGGAGTCGTAGTAGTCCCACGCGCGGGTGTAGGTGTAGTAGGTATTTGCGTCGACCGGATTGGCGCCGTCCTGCACCTCGGTGGGCTTGATCTCATTGTTATACGTGTAGGTGGCATAGTCGGCGCAGAGTATTTTGCGCTTCGCGTCGGCGAGGTAGGTCTTGCCGGTTGCCGCGTCCTTGAGCACGGGAACGGTAATCTCCTTGGATGTCCCGTCGGCCCCTTGCACGGTCACGTTCATCTCTGCTGGCTCGTAGGCGTCGACGTCGAAGATGGTCTTCGCTTTCGAACCAGTTAAGGCGTCGACGTCGTCTACACCCGAGACGGGTATGGAGTACATGTACTCACCGTCCGCGAACACGTAGTGTGCCGTGTAGGCCTGGTCGTCGTCGCTATCGGGTTGGAAGGTGAACACGATCCAAGCGCAGACGTATCGTTCCTTGACCATCGGCACCGGAACGATTGCCCTCATGGTGGCGCCCTCGACGAGCGAGTCAGACGCTCCCTGGGCCTCAAGCTGGTTCATGACGATTTGCTCGGCCCCTGCTGCGTCGACGGCCCACTCCTCGATGTCCCTTATCTGCACGTCGGGGATGATCGAACCGACCAGCGCAATGGCGTTGTCGTCCTTGTCCAGGACGAGCTTCACGGTTGAGCCAAAGACCATCATCTCGCCCGCGCGTTGCGTAAAGGTGACGACCGTCATGCCGTCCTCGTTCGGGCGTATGGAGGTCAGCTCGAGCTCGGTCGTCTCGTTGCCGCCGATGCGACCAATCATCTCCTTGACGCAAGCCTCGGCCTCTTCTTCGTTCGTGACCTTGTGGTCGCAGAACTTCTCGGCGATGAAGGTGTTGACGATGCCTTCGCCGGTAATGGCCTGCATGTGGACAGCCTGTTCCTCTTCGGTGGGTCCGGACGACGTGCTCGCGGACTCGGAGCTCGCGTTGTCGGCTGGGCTGTTGGCATTGCCGCCGCATGCGACGAGCGTTGCCGCAAGGACGATTGACACCGCCGTGCACAATAGAACAGTTAGTCTCCTCATTTCCCATCCCCTTTCACCCCGAGTTCCCGCAGCGATTCGTTTGACCTCCTAAACATATTCAGTGTACCCGAGGCTCGTTGGGTGGTAAGAGGATCACAAGCATGCGTGAGAAAAGGGGTTTGGCCCCTATTCCCACTTCCGTCGGAATGATAAGATTGGCTTGTCGCACGGGGCACGGGGCTCCGCGCACATGACCATCCAAGGGGATGTCTTTTTGGTCATTGTTCTGTAGGGAACGCTAGAACCGAGCACTTTAAAAGGGCGCGCAAGACGCCCTTGGTTCGTTGCGCTCCGAATCCCAGTGTTTCGTTGGATTCTCACAGAACAGGACAATGTCATGAACTTCCCGAATGCGAATTCCTTCTCTCGATCCGTTATGCGCTCCCGCAGCATGGGACCCAACCCGCTCAAGCTCTGCGAGGAGCTGCTCTCGTACGGCGACATCCCAGCGGGTTCCGTCGTACTCGACCTCGGCAGCGGAGCGGGGCTTACGAGCGCGCTGATGGCCCGCGAATACGACCTCACCGTATATGCCGCCGACCTCTGGAGCGACCCATCCAACAACATGCGTTTCTTCAAGGAGCTGGGGCTTGACAACAGGCAGGTCGTGCCGCTCAAGGCTGACGCCATCGCACTCCCCTTTGCCACAGAGTTCTTCGACGCCGTGGTGAGCGTCGACTCCTACAACTACTTCGGTCGCGACCCGGCATACCTGAAGGCGCACCTGCTGCCACTCGTCAAGCGCGGTGGAGAGCTGCTGTTTGCCATCCCTGGCATGGCGCGCGACTGCCACGACGACCTGCCCGCGTGTCTGCTCGCGTCCTGGACGCCCGAGCAGCTCGACTACATGCACGACATCGACTGGTGGCGTGCCAACATCGCCCAGACCGACGGCGCCGAGATTCTTTGCATATGCGAGATGGGCTGCACGCGCGAGGCATGGACCGACTGGATCGCCTGCGAAAACGAGTACGCGCGCGGCGACCGCACGGCAGTCGAGGCCGGCGCGCTCGACTTTCTCAACACCATCGCCGTAAGGCTGAGGCGTCGCTAGCGCCAGAAGCCGAGCGACACGTGACCTGCGGGCGGGCCCATGTGCCTCTGGCCCGCAGGCCCGTACGGCAAAACGCCTGCTCAGGGGCAACGTGACGGAGCGTGTCGCCAACGTGACGGCACGGTTCTTTCCCATCCCCTGGGCTGGCGGCTACCTTCGAAGTATCCCAGCCACCGAAGGAAAGGAAAGCGCCGATGAGCGACACAAGAAAGGCAAGGCATCTATTCACGGGCGTAACATTGCTTGCCGGCTTCGCGCTCTGCACTGCACTGGTCCAGCTCGTGGACGTGCGGCCGGTCGGCCAGAATGGCACCAGCGTGGGATTCGCGACGCTCAACATCTGGTTTCACGGGCTTACCGGCGTGCACATGGCACTCTACACTATCACCGACTGGCTTGGGCTCGTTCCCATCGCCGTCTGCCTAGGCTTTGCGACGCTGGGGGCCGTCCAGCTCGTGGCGCGCAGGAGCTTGCTCAAGGTGGATCCGGACATCCTGCTTTTGGGTGCCTATTACGTCGCGGTCGTCTTCTTTTACTTGCTCTTTGAGATGGTGCCAGTCAACTACAGGCCGATTCCCATAGAGGGGGTCATGGAGGCGTCCTACCCGTCCTCCACGACGCTGCTAGTCCTGAGCGTGATGCCAACGCTCGCGTTTCAGGTTCACAGGAGGTCGGGCAGCCTGTCGCTCCAGAAGGCCACCACGCTGTTCACCGTCACGTTCTCGGCGTTCATAGTTGCTGGCAGGCTGGTCTCGGGCGTGCATTGGGTGACCGACATCGTTGGCTCGGCGCTTCTGGCCTTCGGCCTTTTTGCAATGTACCGGTCCGCCGTCGCCTGTATCGATGCCAAGAAACAGGAGGAATGATTATGGAGTTCAACGAAAAGCTGCAGGAGTTGAGGAAAGCGAGGTCGCTCACGCAGGAAGAACTTGCCAAAGCCGTCTTTGTGTCGAGGACCGCCGTTTCCAAGTGGGAGTCGGGCAGGGGCTACCCGAGCATCGACTCGCTCAAGGAGCTGTCGCGGTTCTTCCACGTGTCGATAGATGAGCTGATCGGCCCAAACGAGATCGTCGCCGTTGCGGAAGATGACAAGAAGAGGTTCGTCGGCAAGTACTCGTCGCTCATCTGTGGCACGCTCGACGTCCTGTTGGCCCTGCTGCTGTTCGTCCCAGCGTTTGGCAACGGGTCTGATGACCCGTCGGCCGTCTCGCTTCTTGTCCTGTCCGGAACCAGCCCATGGGTAAAAGGCGTCTTCGAGGCTATCGTCGCCACAACCGTGCTCTGTGGGTTCTTCGAGGTGATCGCGTCCAAGCTCGGCAAGCCGAATTGGAGCAGCGTCCTGCAGGCCACGGGGATCGCACTGTCGGTTGCCTGCGTCGGGGCCTTCATCGCGGCTCGACAACCGTACGCTGGCATCTTCTGCTTTGCCTTGTTGTTGGCAAAAGCTCTCCTGCTTTTTGAAGGCGCAAGGAGTGCAAGCTCCGAATAACGTATCGTTCGTGTCCACCTCGACCCACAGGTTTTGGGACTGAGCCGATTAATTGACATTTTGCAAGACCCAAACACGCGTTTGCCCAGTTGGCGGCCACAGCACGCCCGCAAAATGTCAATTGGGTATTTTATGCAATTGACATTTTGCGGGCGTGCTTTGGCCGCCAACTGGGGTTTCTCGAGATTGGGCCTTCTAAAATGTCAATTAATCACCAGACTACTGCGCACTTGCTCCCGCAGCTTCCTTAAGCGCGTCCAGCGAATCGAACCTAGCGGAATACATGGTAAGCGGAGCGATCAGGGTATCGCCAATGGCCGTGAGGTCATAGCCGTTGGCAGTCGCGTCGTCGTTGAGGTAAGCCTTGTGTTGGAAAGCGTTTAGGTCGATTTCGCCGGCGTTCAGCGCTGCATTGGGCTGTTCGTAGGAGTCGAATTCCACCAGCTCAATGTAGATGCCCGCGTTCTCGTCGTCCAGGTTCTTTTGGACCGCCTTCCACATATCGTTGTTCGCACCGCACACGCCAACTCTAACGACGGTCTTGCCTTCCCTGCTGGAAGTGTAGGCGGAGATTTCCTTGGCCTCTTCAGCAGTCATCTTGATGTTGGCGTCATACGCGAAAGCGGGATAGTATATCTCCTCGTAATTGACCAGCATCAATTCCGCAACGAGCTGGGTCTGGTAGGCATCGACGATCTTCTTGAAGGTTTCGCTCCCGGCGTCTGCGGTCCTCGCCGCAATAACATTCACATAGGGGTTGTTTTCGCCTTCGCTCTGCCTTTCTATAATCAAGCCATCCCGGGAGGGAATCAGGTTGTTGGGTATGGCGTAGTTGCCGTTGATTGCGGAAGCGCCAAAGTCGGCGAGCGTGGAAGGCAGGGAGTCGGCCGGTTCCGGAACCACCTCGACGTTGTACAGAGCACCGGTGATATCCTTCATTTGGGGAGTATACCCCGCGTTCGGGTCCACGGTAATCAGCCCAGCTGCTTCCAGCAGCTTGATACCTCTGAAAAGGTTTGTGCCATCGTCGGGTATGCCGATGCGAATCGCTTGAGCGCTCGGCATGTCCTGCGTGGCGGTGTCCTCCTTCGCCGGGGCGCACGCGCTCAGTGTTATCGCACACAGCATCACCAGCACACAAATCAAACGCTTCATAATCCGCTCCTTCATTCCCTCGTTTTCGTCGAGGCAATTGGCCACAAGGTCATTGATTTCAGTAAAACACAAGTCACCTAGAGTTATCCGTTACACTGTTGAGCGGTTTGCATGCAGCCGATTAGACGAGTCCTTGCGAGAAAAGGCAGAGGAAGGGAGCACCATGAAGCACACGATCGAACTCAGGAAGGTCCCGACCCCCAAGCGCGATCACGCCACGCCCATCGCCCTCACCGACGCAACGCTCGAGGAGCGCAAGGCCAAGGTGCTCGCCCGCATGGCCGCGGCTGGTCTCGACAAGCTCGTCGTGTACTGCGACGTGGAGCACGCCTGGAACTTCGCCTACCTCGTGGGCTACTACACCCGCTTCGAGGAGGGTCTGATGGTGCTCGACGCCGCTGGCGACATGCGCCTGGTGCTGGGCAACGAGAATCTCAACAAGGCTGGCAAGGCCCGTTTTACCGCCGAGGGCATCCTCGCCTCCAAGTTGAGCCTGCCCAACCAGCCGCAGAAGGACGACCGCCCCATGGCGGAATACCTTACCGAGGCAGGTATCGCCTGTGGTCAGAAGGTGGGGCTTGCAGGCTGGAAGCTCTTCACTGGCAAGGCCGACCAGGGTCTGGCGCTCTTCGACGCTCCGGCCTTCGTCGTGGACGCCCTGCGAGAGTTGGTGGGAAAGAGCGGGTCGCTTGTCAATGCCACCGCTCTCTTCGTCGGCGAGGATGGCGCCCGCGAGACCAACAATGCCAACGAAATCGCCCACTACGAGTTTGGCGCGGCACTTGCCGGCGACTGCATGCTCGACACCATGGATGCCGTGGTGGAGGGTGCCACCGAGCTGGAGCTGGGAGACAAGCTCGTGCGCTACGGCCAGCACACCACAGTTACCACCATCGCTGCCACGGGCGAGCGCTTCTTGAAGGCCAACATGTTCCCAGCGGGCGGCGTCGTCAAGGCCGGCAATCCCATCAGCCTCACCGTGGGCTACCAAGGCGGCTCCTCCAGCCGCAGCTCCTACGCCGTCCACGATGCGGGCGAGCTCCCCGTGAGCGCCCGCGACTGGATGGACGAGATGGCCAAGCCCTACTTCGATGCCTACGTCACCTGGCTCGAAGCCATTCGCATCGGCATGGTCGGCGGCGAGCTCTTCGACATCATCGAGGACGTGCTGCCGCGTGCCGAGTACGGCTGGAGCCTGTGCCCGGGACACCTGATTGCCGAGGAAGAGTGGCTCTGCTCGCCCGTGTACGAGGGGTCGGCCGAGAGACTTAAAAGCGGCATGATGTTCCAGATTGACATCATTCCCGGCAAGCCCGGCATGAACGGCTGCTGCGCCGAGAGCACCGTGGTGCTGGCGGACGCCCAGCTCAAGGCCGACCTCGCAGAGCAGTACCCCCTACTCTGGTCCCGCATGCAGGAGCGCATAGCCTATGTGCGCGACGTCCTGGGCGTCGAGCTCTCCAACGACGTGCTGCCCATGTGCTCGAGCGTCGCCTACCTGCGCCCGTATCTCCTCAACCACGACGAGGCCTTTGTCGTAGCCAAATAGTTTGGAAGGTGAAGAAGGGCTTGGCAAACGCGCTCACCATATGCAGGATCGCCCTCAGCGTCGCTCTGCTCATACCAGCCGCGTTCTCGCCGGCATTCTTCGCGATCTATGCCCTTGCCGGTGTCACGGACATGCTCGACGGCTACGTGGCAAGAAGAACGGGGACGGAAAGCGATCTGGGCGCAAGGCTCGACAGCGTCGCGGACCTCGCGCTGGTCGTCGTTTGCCTGGCAAAGATATTGCCTGCCATCGCCGTGCCCATGTGGCTATGGATATGGGTGGGGGCGATAGCCCTTGTAAAGGTGGTGAACGCGGTCAGCGGCCTTGTGGTCGAGAAACGCCTCGTAATGCCCCACACCACGGCAAACAAGGTCGCAGGGCTCGTGGTATTCCTCGTCCCCTTTGCCATGCCGCTCGTCGGCGTCACCATACCTGCCATCATCGCGTGCACCATCGCGACGTTCGCCGCAGTCCAGGAGGGCCATCTCATACGGACGGGAAAAGCCGAATCATCCGCATAGCATGTCGCTTATACGGGCATGGCACACCGCGTCATTCGAATTGAATGGGCAGCTGGGACACATGCGGAGCAACCCGGAGAAGGTGCAGGTCGCATGCCGGGAGTGCTTCTCCCATCCGCGAATTGCCAAGGATGGAATCCGTCGATTTGGCGTAGAATTGACGACAACGATAACTCTAACCGATGAGGCACGCTATGAACTTTGAGGACTTAAAGAATCCCGAGCTACAAGAGAAGCTAAAGGCGTGCAACACGCCGGAGGAGCTGCTCGCGATTGCCAAGGAAGAGGGCTTCGAGCTGACGGATGCCGAGCTGGAGGGCCTCGCTGGCGGTTTTGACTGCGACTGGTTCTGTATAACGGTCAACTCGTGCCCGGACGTCATCCCGCCCGAGACGGTTTTTGAATAACCACGATTACAGATTCTTTGGCAGGTAAGCTTGAGGGCTGAGTGAGTCCGGCACATCTTCTGCGCCTCGTCTTTTCTATGCGATTAGTGTAAAGTCGTCGGACTGATTTTCCCTGCATCCTGCGATTATGTGACATTGAACCATTTGACTTTGCACTATCTACTTTAGCTAGTGCAAAGTCAATTGGTTCTATGTCACATAATCGCAGGATTCCCTCGTTTTGACGCGAACGACTTTACACTAATTGCGTCCTCCCCCAATCCGTAGGCCGCAATCCTCCGCCACACACCACGACTCGAGGCCACGACAAGCGACACGCAGCTAGTTCAGAACAGCCGCGGCTGCAGCTCCGGGAACTCCGCCGCATACGCGAAGCACTCGTCGGGCGTATGCATGATGCCGTGTCGCTCGCACGTCTCGTCAAAATGGGCCATCAGGTGGTCGTTTTGCTCGCTTACGACGCTGTAGGCATTTCCGTACGTGGCACGATAACGATCGGACAGCCCAGGGTAGTACCGGTCGAGAAACGCGTAGTAGTGCTCCCGGCTGCCCTCACGCAAGGTCAGCCCCACGCCAAAGCACACGATGCCCTTGACCTGCGCCTCCACGCACCAGTCGAGCAGCGTGAGGAAGTTCTGGTCGGTGTCGGTGATCCACGGAAGAAAAGGGCACAGCCACACGACCGTGGGAATGTGTCGGTCGCGCAACGCGCAGAGAACCTCAAACCGGCGGCTCGACGGACACACGCCCGGCTCCACCACGTGCGACAGGTCGTCATCGGCTATGGTAAGCGTGACCTGCACCACGGCCTTGGCGCGGTGGTTGATGTCGGCCATCAGGTCTGCGTCACGCAACACGAGGTCGGACTTTGTGATGACCGAGGCGCCAAACCCGTAGTCGCGAATCAGCTCGAGGCAGCGACGCGTGAGGCGGAGGTCGCGCTCGATTGGCTGATACGGGTCGCTCATCGAGCCCGTGCCAATCATGCAGGGCCTGCGGCGACGGTGCAGCGCGTCCTCGAGCAGCTCGGGTGCGTTGGCCTTAACCGCCACGTCCTGGAATGCGTGCTCGATCCGGTAACAGGTGCTTCGGCTGTCGCAGTACGCGCAGCCATGCGTACACCCACGGTACAGGTTCATGCCGTTCCAGCGCGTGAGCAGCGATTTTGCCTGGATAACGTGCATCGGGGGCTTTTCTCCAACGACGGTAACGGAGGGTGCTGTCGCTAACTAGTCTAGCGGACTATACTGGAACAGACGCACCAAAAGCCGCGACCAAAAGAGGGGCCGTGATGAACAAGATCACCTGCATATGCCTGGGCGTGAGGGACATGGCACGCTCGGTTGCCTTCTACCGCGACGACCTGGGCTTCCGCACGGACTGCACGGAAAACTGCCCCCGCGTATGCTTCTTCAACACGCCGGGGACCAAGTTCGAACTGTACCCGCTCGACCTGCTGGCAGAGGACATCAACCCAGCCGACCCGCCGGCAATCGCCAGCGGCTTTGGCGGCATCACGCTGGCCTACAACGTCAACAGCAGGGAGAAGGTCGACGAGGTGGTAGAGCTGGTTAGGTCGGCGGGAGGCACCATCGTTAAGGAGCCGCAGGAGGTGTTCTGGGGAGGCTACCATGCCTACTTCGCCGATCCGGATGGCTACTACTGGGAGGTCGTCTGGGGTCCCGACTTTAGGTTCGACGAGGACGGCATGCTCGTGTTCTAGCGCGAGGAACGCCTTCCCCTGTTTAAACGGTCGCCGGCGGCAAACCAAGATTTGGTGAGGTAGAGCAGTAGATGCTTAGAGAGTATCTTCGTGAAACAGAATCTATTGATTACGGGAATCCGGCCATCCAGGATAAGGCTCACGAGCTGAGGAGAGAATCCAACTCTCACATAGCGTATGCCCAGAGAGCTTTCCGCTTTGTTCGGGACGAAATACCGCATTCGTGGGATATAAGGTCAGACGTGGTATCCCGCAAGGCGAGCGAGGTTCTGATGAATGGGACCGGGATATGCTGGACGAAATCCTGTCTCCTAGCTTCGTTGCTAAGGGCAAATGGGATACCCTCCGGAATTTCGTATCAATACCTCACGCGGGCTGACGACAACGCAGATGAGGGATACATCATCCATGCCCTCAACACGGTGTATATCGGGGAACTGGACAGATGGATCCGTCTTGACGCGAGGGGCAACAAGGAGAATGTCCATGCGGAATTCAGCCTAAACGAGGAGGTTTTAGCGTTTCCAGTAAGAAGCGAGCTGGGAGAGATTGACTATAGGGACAACAACCTTGACCTAGATGATAGGCTGGTTCGGATACTGAATGAATGCACAAGCATTCAGAAGATATCAGCTGACTTTGTTATGTAGCCTCGAGATGAAGAGCGTGCATTATTGGCTACCGATCGCTTAACTGAACAGCGGTGGGGCTGTCCCCCACTCGTAAGAGCAACAATGCGGTAAGCTTGCAGTCAACCGTCTGTGTCGTGAGCAAGAGGGAGACGAATCATGTCCCAAGAACAGAACCCAGCAACCATGGCCCGCGCTTGTGTGAGCCGTCGCGGGTTCCTGGCGGGAACGGCAGGGGTGAGTGTCGCCGCGCTCGCTGGGTGTACAGCCGGACCGAAGGAGGAATCGGGCGACAACGGTGCCGCATCGTCGGGTGCCCGCAAAGTCGCCATCATACACACCAACGACACCCACGGCCACGACCTCCTCGACGACAAGTCACTCGGTCTGGCCGCCGTGTCCCAACTCGTGGCAGATTGGGAGCAAAAGGGTTACGAGGTCTTGCTATTCGACGCGGGAGACGCGGTTCAGGGCACGAACGTGGTGAACCGATCCAAAGGCGACAACGCCATCATGTTTATGACCAATGTGGGCTACGACGCCATGGCCCTTGGCAACCACGAGTTCGATTACGGCCTGAGCAAGATTGCCGACTACGCGACGGCGGCCTCGTTCCCCCTTCTTGCGGCAAACGTCATCGTGGAGGAGACCGGAAAGACCCTGGTAGAGCCCCACACCATCATCACGCTCGGGGACGGCAGAAAGGTGGGCGTGTTTGGTCTCGTGACGCCTGAGACCTTCACCAAGTCAAACCCCATCTTCGTTAAGGGACTCGTGTTCCACCAGGGAGACAAACTCTATTCGTGCGCGCAGGAGCAGGTGGATGCCCTTCGCAAAGAGAACTGCGACCTCGTTGTCTGCCTGGGCCATCTGGGTGAGCACGAGGCTTCCGCTCCCAACCGCGCCCAGGACGTGGTTGCTCACGCGAACGGCATAGACCTGTTTATCGACGGGCATGACCACAAGGAGGAAGGCCAGGTCCTCATCGATGCGTCAGGTAACGAGACACTCGTCGTGGAGGCCGATTGCCACACGCATATGGTGGGCATCGTTACCTGGGAGAACGGCAAGCTGGAGAAGCAGCTCGTGCGATTCGGCGAATACGACGGTCAGGATCCCGAGATTGCCGCGATCGTAAAGCGCGAGGTCGACTCCATAGAGGAAGAGCTCGGCCAGGTGGTCGCGACCACGGACTTTGAGCTCAACGGCAACACGGTACCGGGTCTGAGGACCGAAGAGACGAACCTCGGTGACCTTGTTGCCGACGCCGTGCTGTGGGAAGGCCAGATGCGCGCGGAGGATGTGCCCGACATCGCCATCGTAAACGGCGGCACGATTCGTAGCTCCGTTCCTGCGGGCGACATCACCCTCGGGCAGATTACGGCCATGCTTCCCTTTATCAACTACGTATGCACGGTGCAGGTCACAGGGGCACAGTTGCTCGAGGCGCTCGAGGCATCGTGTTCCGAAACGCCCGAGGAGCTGGGCGGTTTTCCCCAGGTCGCGGGGATTACGCTGGCCGTCAATGCGCAGGTTCCCTTTGAGAAGGGCGAGATGTACTCCGCATCCACGTATTACCAGCCCGCAAAGCCGGGATCACGCGTGACGATTCAGAACGTGAACGGCTCTCCGTTCGACGAGAACGCGACCTACACCATTGCGACCTCAGACTTCATTAGCGCTGGGGGCGACACCTACCACGCATTTATGGAGCCCTCGCGCGACACCATGAAGGGGACCGACAGCCTGCTCTCGGACGCGTTGCACCAGTTCCTCACCGACGCGTGCGGTGGCACGGTACCCCACGAGTACGAACAGCCGCAGGGACGCATCGTCATCACGACGTGACGCCGCAGGGGTGACCCCCTTGGCGTCACAAGAAACGGTCGTGCCATGAGCGGTTTTATGCCCCCTGCGGGTTGTTTACCATCTGGCAGCGAGGGCTTTAGCCCCTAATTGCGGCGGCCTTGCTGGCGTCGTAGCCATTGGGCACCTGGCCCTGCGGCAGGATCTGTTCCTCTATGGCCTCGACGCGCTTGGCCAGGCCTATAGTGCCGGCGTCGGCTCCATCGTGGGCCCATCCCAGCCAGCCGTAGGTCTGGCTGTGCACGCGGTACCACACGGAGAAGGAGCCGGCGAGCTCGCTGCCGGGTTCGAGGCTTATCCTCACGGCCTCGAGTCTCCTGGACTGACCGACGGTGCCGGCCTGTCCGCCGTCGGCCTGCTCGGACATCCAGCCCCCGCGCTGCACGTGGGCCTGATAGATGACCCCACCTGCGAGCGGCTGGTTGGGGACGTAGAGCCTGACGGCCTCGAGCCTGCGTGACTGCCCGGTGGTGCCAAACTCAAGTGCGTTGGTGTTGCCCGTCCAGCCCACCTTCTGCAGCTGCACGTTGGCCACGGCGGCGCCCACGTAGGAGGCCTGGCGCTCGACGTAGTCCGCGGGCTGCTGGCCCTTGGGCAGGATTTGGACCTCGAGCGCCTCCGCTCGACGAGACTGCCCGGCGGTGCCGGAGGCTTGGCCGTCGCACGCCCAGCCCAGCCAGCCGTAGGTCTGGGAACCAGACTTCGGCAGTTGAGTAGCTGACCCACAAACGTTTTCATGTCCCCTGACCTGCCCCCACGGGGCTTTTCTCTTGTCAAATTGCAAGAATATTATGCGTGTGGCATTGCGTGGCATGTGATACAATATCATGCATGGGGACCATGGGGAGGCCACGAGATGTTCCTCAAGAGGATCACGCAGAAGAGCGGGCGCACGAAGCTTTGCGTCTACGAGAGCTGGCGCGAGGGGCGCCGAACCCGCCAGCGGACCGTGAGGGCGCTGGGCTACGTGGACGAGCTCGCGGCCGAGCACGACGACCCCGTGGCCTGGGCGGAGTCGGTCGTGGCGGAGATGAACTCCGAGCGCGAGGCCGAGCGCCAGTCGGCCACGGTCGAGATACACCCCATGCAGCTCGTCGACAAGAGGGCGAGCAACAGGCGCAACGCCGGCTGCGCGGCAGCGCTGGCCGTCTACTCCGGCCTCGGCATCGAGCCCGTGCTGCGCAACCACTCCCGGGGCAGGTCCTTCTCCTACGACCTCAACTCGGTCATGAGGCTGCTGGTCGTCGAGCGCATCCTGGAGCCGGGGTCGAAGCGCTCGGCCTGGTCCAGGAGGGGCCGCCACTTCTTCAGGTGCGACCTCTCCCTCGACGACGTCTACCGGGGCATGGACGAGCTCGCGGCGGCGCGCGACAGGGTCGTCGGGGCGATGAACAGGGCGGTCGCGGCCTCGGGGGGCCGCGACGCCTCGTGCGTGCACTACGACGTCACCAACTACTACTTCGAGTGCGACCCGGACGGCCCGGACGGCCTCAGGGAGCGCGGCGTCAGCAAGGAGCGGCGCCCGCTGCCGATCGTGCAGATGGGGATGCTGCAGGACAGCGACGGCGTGCCGATCTCCTACCGCCTGTTCCGCGGCAACACCACCGACGGCCAGACCATGATCCCGGTGCTCTGCGACATGAAGGCCGAGCAGGGCATAGGCCGCGTGGTGGCCGTGGCGGACAAGGGGCTCAACAACTCCGACAACATAGCGGCGCTCGTGGGCAGGGGCGACGGCTTCGTCCTGTCGCAGTCGCTGAGGGGCACCAGGAGCGACGGCGAGACGGAGGCGTGGGCGACGTCGGGCTCCGGCTGGACGACCGAGGGCGAGGGCTTCAGGATGAAGTCGATGCAGGGGTGGAAGACGCTGCACATCAAGGCCGGGGACGCCGCGGACGGCCGCGCGACGGACGTGCGCGTCGAGGTCAAGTGGGTGGCCATGTGGTCGGAGAAGTACGAGAGGAGGGCCCGGGCCGAGCGGGCGAAGGTCATAGAGAGGGCCCGCGACCTGGTGGCGCACCCCGGCAGGTACACCAGGCACACCCACCACGGCGCGGCGGCCTACGTGAGGAACGTGCAGTTCGACGACGACGGCAGCGTGGCGACCAACAGGGAGCTCTCCATCGACGAGGACGCGATAGCCGAGGCCGAGCGCTACGACGGGTACTACCTGATCTGCACCAGCGAGACCGACTGGGACGACGGCCGCATACTCGACGCCTACCGCGAGCTCTGGCGCATCGAGGAGTCGTTCAAGGTGACGAAGTCCGAGCTCGAGGCCAGGCCCGCGTTCGTGTGGACGACGCCCAGGATCGAGGCCCACTTCCTCACGTGCTACGTGGCGCTGGTCATCCTGCGCCTGCTGCAGCGCGCCACCGGCGTCCCCGCCGCCCGCGTGCGCGAGGAGATCGCCGCCATGTCGTGCTCGGCGCTCGACGCCAACTGGTGGCTGTTCGACCACCGCACGGACGAGTCGGACCTGATCCTGGAGGCCGTCGGGATCCCCGAGATGAGGCGCAAGAACATGAGGACCGGCGAGGTCAGGGCCTTGTTCGCCAAGGCCAAGAGGACAGGAATACCACGCAGGAAAGACTCAACTGCATAATGGCCATTCGCGCAGGTAGATAGTGCAATTTCCAACTATCTAACTGCCAAAGTCAGGATCTTGCCCATTTTACTACTGAGGCAAGACACAATTAGAGCCTGCTTGCCGATAGCGGCGCAACACCACTCTGGATGGAGGGTGCGTGACCGCAATGGTGCGAGCAACTCCGTCGTCGTACTGAACATCTTATCTACCAGTAGGCGCAGCTGATGTGCAACTCTAACGTTCTCGAGTTTATTTTGCCGCCATCCCTGGCTGCTGGCCTGGCCGTGCGCTACCAACCTCGGGTTGTCCGCAGCCCGGCCGCCCACGCTCCGGGTGTGCGC
>JAUMWN010000120.1 GCA_030529625.1 Coriobacteriales bacterium | reverse complement strand
CATCGCCCCTTGTCACAACTCGCCATCCCAGCAGATTCCCCTCCGCCGAGTACATGTGCATTCTGTGACTGGGTCGACTATTGCTCACTTTGAGCAATAATACTCACGATGAGTATTTTTGCACACGATGAGAAGGAGCAATCGTGGCCACAATCGATCGGCGAAGCCTGAGGACGCAGCAGGCGCTGCGTTCGGCATTGGCCGAGGAGATACACGAGGTGGGCGATCTCTCAAAGATCACCGTGACGGGGGTCACCAGACGTGCGAACG
Source organism: Coriobacteriales bacterium (assembly GCA_030529625.1). Lineage (GTDB taxonomy): Bacteria > Actinomycetota > Coriobacteriia > Coriobacteriales > Atopobiaceae > RUG440. The sequence goes on along the minus strand of JAUMWN010000120.1, from coordinate 6,056 downwards.
TAACCAGGCGCACGTTCTACTCGCACTACCGCGACATCCCCTGTCTGGTGTGCGCGGTGGAGGACCAAACCATAGCCGAGCTCGCCCCCCTGGTACGAGACATCTCCAACGTAACACTGCCCGAGCTCGAGCAGACCCTCCAGCGGTTTAACCCCTGTCCTGGTTCCATTGAGCTCCTGGCGTACTTTCGTGCGAACGGCCAACTGCTCAGCGCGCTTCTGGGCGAGGGAGGAGACCCCGCCTTTGTTGAGAAGCTCAAACACATGGTTGGCGAGGTGGTCGAGGACCGCGCCCGCGAGGGTTTCTCGGAGCTTGTGGAGGCGGGATTCGACTACTACCTCACCTATGCCATATCGGCCGAGGTGGGCGTGCTCGTGCGGTGGCTCACCACGGGCATGACCGAGAGCGACGACCTCATGGCCCGCATCATGACGACCCTCATGTTCGTACGACCGGGCGACCTGTACGGGCGCCCCATCCAGCTTAACGTGCCAATTCTCTCCGCGTCCTTTGCAGAGAAGGGAAAGGAGCCCATCCATGGTTAGAAGCAGCAGTTCCAACGCAGCGCAGAGTGCCGCCAAGCCTGCGGTCCCGCTCGTCGCCGACGGTGCCGAGCTCAAGCCGGCCCATCCCGCCGACTTTGGCCATGCGTACCTGCGTCTGGGCATCGACGTGGGCTCGACCACGGTAAAGCTTGCCGTGATTGACGCCAACAACAACCTGGTGTATGCCAACTACGAGCGCCATCACACCGACATTCGCGCAACGGCACGAGAGCTGTTTGCCCGCGCGCGCAAGGTTATTGGCGAGGCCAAGATGCGCGTGTCCATTACCGGCTCGGGCGGCATGCTGCTTGCCACGTGGCTCGACCTGGAGTTCGTGCAGGAGGTCATTGCCAGCAAGCGCGCGGTTGAGACGCTCATTCCGCAAACGGATTGCGCCATCGAGCTGGGCGGCGAGGACGCAAAGATCATCTACTTTGACTCTGGTATCGAGCAGCGCATGAACGGCACCTGCGCCGGCGGCACGGGCGCCTTTATCGACCAGATGGCGTCGCTGCTCAAGACCGACGCCCCCGGCCTCAACGAGCTCGCCAAGGACGCCACGCACATCTATCCCATCGCGAGCCGCTGTGGCGTGTTTGCCAAGTCCGACGTGCAGCCCCTGCTCAACGAGGGTGCTGCCCCCGCCGACATTGCTGCCTCCATCTTCCAGGCCGTAGCCAACCAAACCGTTTCGGGCTTGGCGTGCGGCCATCCCATTCGTGGCTACGTGGCGTTTCTGGGCGGCCCGCTGCAGTACCTCAGCGAGCTGCGCGAGCGCTTCTACCTCACGCTCAACCTGGACGAGGAGCACCGTATCGTGCCCCAGAATGCGCACCTGTTCGTTGCCACGGGCGCTGCGCTCGCAGGCGAGACCAACAAGATGGTGAGCTTTGGCGAGGTAATCGACTCTCTCAACGCGCTCAAGGACACGCAGGGCACCGAGGTCGCGCGTCTGGACCCGCTGTTTGCCAGCAAGCAGGACCTGGATGCGTTCCATGAGCGCCACGACGCGCAGGTGGTGCCTAAGGGCGTGCTCGACAACTATCATGGTCGCGTGTTCGTGGGTATCGACGCTGGCTCCACCACGCTCAAGGCAGCTGTGGTGGGTGAGGATGGCGAGCTGCTCTACACTTGGTACGACGTGAACAACGGCGACGTGCTGGGAACCGCTCGCACCATCATGAACAACATCTACGACCACATGCCCGCCGACTGCGAGATCGGCCACGTCACCACCACCGGCTACGGCGAGGGCATCCTCATAGAGGCCCTGCGTGCCGACTCCGGCGAGGTGGAGACCGTGGCGCACCTGCGTGGCGCCCAGGCGTTCGTGCCCGACGTGGAGTTTATCCTGGACATTGGCGGGCAGGACATGAAGTGTCTGCAAGTGCGTGATGGCGTGATCGAGCACATCTCGCTCAACGAGGCCTGCTCGTCGGGCTGTGGCTCCTTCGTGGCGAGCTTTGCCGACTCCATGGGCATGACCGTGCAGGAGTTTGCCCAAGCGGCCGTGGGTGGCGAGCGTCCCGTGGACCTGGGCAGCCGCTGCACGGTGTTTATGAACTCGCGCGTGAAGCAGGCGCAAAAAGAGGGGGCGACCATTGGTGACGTGGCCGCGGGCCTGTCGTACTCCGTGATCAAGAACGCCCTATTCAAGGTAATCAAGCTGCGCGACTACGATGCGATTGGCAAGCACATCGTGGTGCAGGGCGGCACCTTTATGAGCGACGCCACGCTGCGCGCGTTCGAGTTGCTCACCGGCCGCGACGTCATCCGTCCCGACATTGCCGGCTCCATGGGTGCCTACGGCGCAGCCCTGCTCGCCCGCGACCGCGCCGGGCTTACTGGCGTCTCCGGGGTGCTGGACCGCAAGGCGCTCAACAGCCTGGAGGTAAAGCTCACCAAGGTGCATTGCGGGCGCTGCTCCAACAACTGCCTGCTCACCATTAACGACTTTGGCGGCGGCCATCGCTTTATTACTGGCAATCGTTGCGAGAAGGGCTCCGGTCGCAGCCGTGCGGGCAAGATCGAGGCGCCCAACCTGTTTAAGGAGAAGAACGAGCTGCTCTTTGGCCGCAAGGGTATCGAGCCGCAGGACGCGCGCCGAGGCACCGTAGGCATTCCCCGTGCGCTCAACATGTACGAGAACTACCCCTTCTGGCACACCTTCTTCACTAAGCTGGGCATTGCGGTGGTGCTCTCGGACCAGTCCACCAAGCAGACCTATGAGGCAGGCATCGAGTCCATGCCCAGCGAGTCGGTGTGTTACCCGGCCAAGCTTAGCCACGGCCACATCATGAACCTTCTGGAGAAGGACGTCGACTTTATTTGGATGCCCTGCGTGCGCTGGGAGCGCCAGGAGGACGAAGGGGCGACCAACCACTACAACTGCCCCATCGTGATGAGCTACCCGCAGGCCCTGGAGCTCAACGTGGACGAGCTCAGCTCGGGCACGGTGGAGTACCTCGCGCCGTTCTTGCCCTACGACGACAAGCGCGAGCTCAAGCGCCGCCTGTACGAGGTCGTCTCGGCCCAGCGCGAGCAGGACGCCAAGCAGGGCAAGGGCCGCTTCCATGGTGCGCACATCTCCCGCAAGGAGATTAGTGACGCTGTGGACGCTGCCTGGCTGGAAGACCTCGCATTCAAGGACGCCATGCACCGTCGTGGCGACGAGGTGCTCGCCTGGATGGAGGAGCACGACAAGCACGGCATCGTGATTGCCGGCCGTCCCTACCACAACGACCCCGAGATCAACCATGCCATCCCCGAGCTTATCAACAGCTTTGGCTTTGCCGTCCTCACCGAGGACAGCGTCGCGCACAAGATGGAGCCTGAGCGCCCGATTCGCGTGGTGGACCAGTGGATGTATCACTCGCGCCTGTATCGTGCCGCGCGGTTCGTGTCCACCCGCAACGACCTGGACCTCATCCAGCTCAACAGCTTTGGCTGTGGCCTGGACGCGCTCACCACCGACCAGGTCCAAGAGATCCTAGAGGCCAGCGGCAAGATCTACACCGTGCTCAAGATTGACGAGGTGTCCAACCTGGGTGCGGCGCGCATCCGCATTCGTTCGCTGATGGCGGCACTTGAGGAGGAGCGCGAGCAGGTGGAGATGCTCACGGAGCGCGGTGAGGCCGAGGAGGTCGAGCCCGAAGGCGTGCGCATGGCCGACGGGTCGCTGGAGCACGTGCGCCAGACTGACCTGCGCCGCAGGCCGCCCATCTACCGTCGCTCGAAGAGCGCGGCGTTCAACAAGGTGCGCTACACCAAAGAGATGCAACAGAAGGGCTACACCATCCTCGCTCCGCAGATGTCGCCCATCCACTTTGAGGTGGTGGAGGCCGTGCTGCGCAACGTTGGCTTTAACGTGGTGCTGCTCCCGTCGGTGGACCATGGTGCGGTGGACGCGGGCCTCAAGTACGTGAACAACGACATCTGCTACCCGTCCATCCTGGTTACCGGCCAGCTCATCAACGCCGTACTCTCGGGCAAGTACGACCTCACGCGTACGGCGGTGCTCATCTCACAAACCGGCGGCGGCTGCCGCGCGACCAACTACATCGCACTCATCCGCAAGGCGCTCAAGGACTCCGGTCATCCCGAGATCCCGGTAATTTCGCTGTCGGTTGCCGGTGGCCTGGACGAGGACAACCCGGGCTTTAACGTCCTGCAGCCCAAGCTCATCATGAGCGCAGTCTATGCCTTAGTGTATGGCGACCTCATTATGCAGTGCCTGTATCGCACGCGGCCCTACGAGGCGGTGCCGGGCTCTGCCGACGCCCTCTACCGCGAGTACATTCAGCGCGCAAAAGTGCAGGTGCCCGGCGCCTCCCGCAAGACCTTCTATCGGCTGTGTGAGGACACCGTGCGTGCCTTCGACGAGCTGCCGCTGGTAAACGACCGCTCCAAGCCTCGCGTAGGCGTGGTGGGAGAGATTTTGGTGAAGTTCCATCCCACGGCCAACAACGACGTGGTGCGCGTAATCGAGTCGGAGGGGTGCGAGGCCAACGTACCGGGCCTGGTGGACTTCTTCCTGTTTGGCACGTCCAACAAGATCAACCTCAAGCACGAGCTGGGAAGCTCGGCAAAGAGCCGCCTTACGCATGGCATGGGCATTGGGATCATCGACCAGATTCGCAAGCCCATCAACAAGATGCTGGAGGAGAGCGAGCGATTCGAGCCGTGGACCCAGATCTATGAGCTGGGCAAGAAGGCGGAGCAGGTCCTGTCGCTGTGCAACACCATGGGCGAGGGCTGGCTGCTCACGGCCGAGATGATCGAGCTCATCGAGACCGGCACGCCCAACATCGTGTGCGCATCCCCGTTCGCCTGCCTGCCCAACCACGTGGTGGGCAAGAGCGTGATCAAACGCCTGCGTCAGATGCATCCCGAAAGCAACATTGTGGCCGTGGACTACGATCCTGGCGCGAGCGAGGTGAACCAGCTCAACCGCATCAAGCTCATGATTAGCGTGGCCAAGGAGAACTTCCGCAACGGTGGCTCATTCAAGCTCGAGGGAGACCAGATTCCCGACAACGCGTTCGACCGCATCGAGCGCGAACTGCAAAAAGCGGGTATCTAACGGCAAGTGAGAAAAGGGGCCAAACCCCTTTTCTCACTTTTGGGGAAACATGAGAAAAGGGGTCTGACCCCTTTTCTCACTGGCAGACGAGGTGTGGCCATGGGCTTGCGAGAGCGGTGGAAGGCGTTTTGGGAAGGGGACGTGCAGGACCTGGAGCCTGCGCGCAAGCTGGACCTGCACAGCGGCTTTAACGTGCGCGAGCTGGGTGGCTATGCCGTGGATGGGGGAGAGACCCGATATCGTCGCTTCCTGCGCTCCGGTGGCCTGGATATGCTCAGCCAACAGGATCAGCGGCGCCTGCACGCCTATGGTGTGCGCCTCGTGGTGGACCTGCGCGGCAACCACGAGGTCGAGGTGGCGCGCGACAAGCTTGGGGAGATGCGGGACGTGCGTTGCCTGCACGTTCCCGTGTTCGACCTTGACATGTCCGACCCCAAGCTCGAGCGTGGCAACGACGAGGGGAGCTACTTCACCCTGGGATACCTCACCATGCTGGGAAACCACGACGCCATGGGAAGGATCTTCTCGTTCTTTGCGACGGCGGCCGAAGACGAGTGCGTGCTCTTTCACTGTGCCGCGGGTATGGATCGCACGGGTATGGTGGCTATGCTGGTGCTGGGGCTTGCGGGAGCCTCCCGCGACAGGATCGTTGCCGACTACTGCTACTCGTTTGCTTCCCAGCGAGAGGTGGACCGTATGGTGTACGGAGGCGAGCAGAGCGACCGTCGCGAGTTGCTCTTGCGCCACGAGGCCATAACGACCAGCTACGATCGTCTGGTTAGCGCCTATGGGTCGGTCCGAGAATACCTGTTGCAGTGCGGCGTCACCAATGAGGAGCTTGACCGCGTGCGCGCGCACCTGGTGCGCTAGACGTGTGCGTGGGCCGTCCGCTTGGGAAGAGGTGCCTGTGAGACATGCGCGCATGTCTC
>JAUMWN010000119.1 GCA_030529625.1 Coriobacteriales bacterium | reverse complement strand
GGAAAAATTCAGTGTAAAAAAGCCCTTTACCGTTCTGGTCATGGTGGTCATGGTCATGGTGGTCGTGACCGCAGTCGCAGTGGTCATGTTCGTGCTCATGATCGTGCTCGTGCTCACACGCACAGTGGTCGTGCGCATGCTCGTGGCCGTGCTCACACGCGCAATGCTCATGTTCGTGATGATGTACGCTAGACATGCTCACCCTCCTCCTCGGCCGCATGCTCCAGTCCTATGCCAATGAGCAGCCCCACGTGGTCGTCGGAGAGCGAGTAGATTACCCGCTGTCCCTCTCGGCGAGAAGTCACCAGGCTGCGATCGCGCAGCAGACGCAGCTGGTGCGAGATGGCCGATTGCGATACGTGGCAGATGTCCAAGAGTTCCGAGACGCCCTTCTCGCCCTCCAGCAGCGCCGAGAGAATCTGGAAGCGCGTGAAGTCCGAGAGCGCATCGAAGATTTGCGTTGCGGCATACACCACCGCGTCGTTGGCAAGCAGCTGTTGCAGGTTGTTGTCCATTGCAGGCTCCTTATATGAGCATCTGTTCATGTGTTCAATACCAAGTATACCAAGCGCTGCGCACAATGCAACCACGCGCCGCTATACTGGGTAAAAAACGGGTCAAGCCAGAAACTTGTGGATAGGGGTCCGACGAAGGGGGTAGACAAAGGGGACAGTCCCCCGAGTCTACCAACCACGGCACAGCAACAGGGCCCGCGTATAGTGGTAGACGCGGGGGACAGTCCCCTTTGTCTACCCCCTACCCAAGGGCTTCTGGCTTGACCCGAAAAACGCAACAAGCTTTGGAGGACGCATGAGCAGCAAGCCCTCGCCCGCCGCCGTGCTGGCACCACCGCCCTACCGCGTGCTGAGCGGCAGCGCGCTCAAGGTGCTCGCGCTCTTTGCCATGCTGGTGGACCACACCACCAAGCGCATTCTGGTTGCCTACCCGGCGTTTACGCGCCCGCTGTACACCCTTGGCCAGACCCAGGTGAGCTGGGCGGTGCTGTTTGAGTCGTTTGGGCGTATCGCCTTTCCCATCTTTTGTTTTTTACTCGTGGAGGGATTTGTGTACACGCGCAACCGCGTGCGGTACGGCTGCTCGCTCGCCTGCTTCGCGTTTTTGTCGGAGATCGCCTTCGACCTGTCGCGCTCCCTCACGCCCTTCGACCCCACCTACCAAAACGTCTTCTTTACGCTGCTGATTGGCTATGCGGGCTTGTGCGCCTACGAGTACTTGCGCGATGATGCGGTCCTGCGTGTGGTAGTGGTGCTGGGTCTGGCGCTGGTCTCCATGGGACTGCTCTGTGACTACGGACCGCGAGGATACGCCATGGTGCTCATGCTGTACTTCCTGCGCGATCATGCTTTGGCCAAGACCGCGCTGGGCAGCTGCATCACCACCTCAACCTGGCGAGCGGGCCTCGCCTTCATCCCCATCAACCTGTACAACGGAGCGCGCGGGTTTATTCGCGGCCCCGTGCTCAAGTATGCCTGCTACGCGTTCTACCCCGTCCACCTGCTCGTATTGTGGCAACTGCGCCTGGCACTTGGCTTGTGAGACGTTCGATGACGCAATGTCCGTTTGGAAGAGGTTCCTTTGGGGCACGCGTCCCCGCGCCCCAAAGGAACCTCTTCCCAAACGGACATCCTCAGGTACTATTAGGGGCAGCCATTGCGCGACGCACATCCATAAGGAGCTGTTGTAATGCAAGAGAAGGAAGCCAGGCCCTCACGCGACCTGCTCGCCCAGCCGCTTGCGGCCGAGCAACGCCTCATCACATGGGCCAGCCGCCACGCAAACGTGATCGTCCTTGCCCTTATCACACTGTTGGGTATCCTCATGCGGCTGAGCCTGCGCAACTTTGAGAGCGAGGACTACATCGTCTACCTCAGCCCGTGGTATGAGCAGATTGGCATCAACGGCGGGCTGCGCGGGCTGAACACTCAGGTGGGAGACTACAACCTGCTGTACCAAACGCTCATCGCAGTGCTCACCGAACTTCCCATACCCAGGCTGTACGGATACAAGTTCATCTCGTGCTGCTTCGACGTACTGCTTGCCGCATGCGCCGGACGCCTGGCCTATCTCGCGAGCGCGAGCCAGCCCAAGCGCGCCATGTTCCGCGCGATTCTGGCGTACGGCCTCGTGTTCGTCTCCCCGCTCGTGGTCCTCAACTCGGCCGCATGGGCGCAGTGCGACGCCACGTGGTCGTCGTTGTGCCTGCTCACGCTGGTGCTTCTGCTGGAACGCAAGCCCATACCGGCGTTTGTGGCCTACGGATTCGCGCTGAGCTTTAAGCTCCAGGCGGTCTTCTTCCTGCCCGTCCTGCTCTACCTGTATGCGAGCGAGCGCTCGTACTCGCTGCTGTGCTTTGCGTTTGCCCCGCTGGTGATGCTGCTGTGCGGTTTGCCCGCCCTTATTGCCGGTCGCAGCGCAATCGACATCGTTTCCATCTACTTTACCCAAACGTCCGAGCACGGGCGCCTCTACATTGGCTACCCGGGACTCGGTGCCATCTTTGCCGGAACGCATCAGAGAAAGGCGCTGTATGCGGTGCTCAAGGAGATGCTCATCTTCCTTGCTGCGTCGGCCCTGTTGCTGGGTTTCTTCGCGCTACGTCGCAAGCGCATACCGATGAGTGCCGCGCAGGCCGCACCCATCGCGGCGGCCCTGGTGTACACGGCAGTGTGTCTGCTGCCGGCCATGCACCAACGCTACGGCTACCTGTACGAGGTGCTGCTCATCGTGGCGGCCATACTCAATTGGCGCTTTGCGCCCAGCTGCGCCGTCGCCATCGCCATCGGCCTTGTAACTTACAGCGCGTTCCTCTTTAGGTTCGAGGCACTCGACCTCATGTACCTGGCCGTTGCCAACGTGCTCAACATGATTGCCGTGTGGGTGCTGGTGTTTCGCCAGTGCCGCACCGCCTAACGCGAAACCTGCACTCGGGGGACTGTCCCCCCAGCACAGGTCGGCACACAAAAAGGCCGGACGCGGGAAACCCGCGTCCGGCCTTTGCGTGCTTGTGTAAGGCGGTTAGTCGTCGAGCTCGGTCTCGTGACGCACGACCCTGCTGAGCAGGTCGTCCAGCGAGTCGAGGTCTTCGTTGATCACGCCCTCGGTCGTGCTGGCCTGCGTGCTGCTACCACCAATGAGCTCGTCCTCGTCGTAGCGGTGCGTGGCGGGAGCCGCCGTGCCCAGCATAACGTCGTCGGCATCGGGTGAGAACACCATGTTGAGCAGCTGCGACAGGTCTTCGTTGTCGGCCTCGTCGTCCTCGGGCTCCAGGATGTAGAGCAGACCACGGGATTCCAGGCCCTCGCGCAGCTCCTCGATGGCCTTGGCGCCAATGCCGTCGATGCGCAGCAGGTCGTCCTCGTTCTTGCCGATGAGGTCGCCCACGGTCTCGATGCCCACCTCGCTAAACTTGTTGGTCCAGCGCTGCGAGACGCCCAGGTCATCGAACAGGTACAGCTTGGCGTCCTCGCTGGAGAGCGTGCGACCGTTCTTGGAGTAGCCGCCAAAGCCAAAGTCGTCGCCCACCCAGTCAAGCTGCTTGGGCAGCTGCTCCTCGATGCTCTTGAGCGAATCGGGAGCCCACTCGGGCAGCGTCTTGGCAAGCGGGCTCGTGGGTCCGTCGATGCGCTCGCCGTGGTAGGTAAGGGCAACGTTGTCGTACGCCTTGAGGCCCGTGCCTGCGGGAATCTTCTTGCCCACGATGACGTTGGACTTGAGGTCGAGCAGGTGGTCGGTGTCGCCCTCGATGGCGGCCTCGGTGAGGACGCCAGCGGTGCGGATGAACGACGCGCTGGAGAGCCAGGAATCGATGGAGCTGGCCACCTTGAGCGTACCCAGGATAACCGACTCTGCCTCGGGCGGGGTGCCGCCGGCCAGTGTGATGTTGCGCACCGTGTCGGCAAAGATGTAGCGGTCCACGTACTGGCCAAGCAGGTAGGTGGAGTCACCAGGGTTGGTAATCTGCACGCGGCGCAGCATCTGGCGCGCGATGACCTCGATGTGCTTGTCGTTGAGGTCTACGCTCTGGGAGGTGTAGACGTCCTTGACCGACTTCACGAAGGTGTGCATCGTGGACTCGATGTCCGAGAGACGACGCAGCTCCTTAAAGTTCACGAAGCCATGGGTGAGCTGGTCACCGGCGCGCACGGGCACGGGACGCATCTTTGCCTCCTCGAACTCCGGCATAAAGCGTACCGAGACGGGCACGCGCTTCTCGGAGATAACGCGCGAGAGGTCCTCCACGTCGAGGAACTGCAGCAGGTACTCGTTCTGCTCGGTGAGCACGCGCAGCATGCTGGTAACCGGGGCGAGGTCGGCCTCGCGTCCGACGATCTTCTCGTTTACGTTGCCAACGACGTCGAACATGCGGGCCACCGTGGGCAGGCCCTGCGTGATGTCGTCGGCGCCCGCGACGCCGCCGGAGTGAATGGTACGCATGGTGAGCTGGGTGCCCGGCTCGCCAATGGACTGGGCCGCGATGATGCCCACCGAGGTGCCGATGTTGACGGGACGACGGGTGGAGAGGTCCCAGCCGTAGCACTTTTGGCACACGCCGTACTTGCTCTTGCAGGTGAGCAGCGCACGCAGGCCAACCTTCTTGACGCCAGCGTCGTGCAGGCGCTGCAGGTCCTCCATACAGGTGATGTAGCCACCCGCGGGAATGAGCACCTCGCCCTGGGGCGAACGCACGTCGTGCAGCACGCAGCGACCCACCAGGTCGTCGTCGAGCACGTAGTCGATAACGTTGCCGTCCGCGTCGCGCTTGTACTCCTCCACCACGTTGTAGGTCACGCACTCGTCGGTACCGCAGTCCTCCTCGCGCACGATAACGTCCTGGGCAACGTCCACCAGACGACGCGTGAGGTAACCGGAGTCGGAGGTGTGCGAAGCCGTGTCCACCAGGCCCTTACGGGCGCCGTAGGTGGAGATAAAGTACTCGAGCGGCTCGAGGCCCTCGCGGAAGTTTGCCTTAATGGGCAGGTCGATGGTCTCGCCCGACATGTCGGCCATCAGGCCACGCATGCCTGCGAGCTGGCGCAGCTGCGTCTTGGAGCCACGGGCGCCGGAGTCGGCCATCATGTAGATGGGGTTGTCCTCGTTAAAGCCGTTGAGCATCTTGGAGCCCAGCGTGTCGGCGCAGTCGGTCCAGATCTTGACGACCTCGGCGTGACGCTCGCGCTCGGAGAGGAAGCCGTCCTCGTAGTTCTCGTTGATCTGGTTAACGTTGTCCTGCGCCTCTTCCAGCATGGTCTGCTTGTCCGCGGGAATCACGGCGTCCCACACCGACACGGTAAGGCCGGCGCGCGTGGCGTAGTGGAAGCCCGTGTGCTTGATGGCGTCCAGGATGGGCTCCACGTCGGAGGTGGAGTAGCGGTCGCAGCAGTCGTTTACCAGGCGCTCCACGTCACCCTTGCTCATCTTAAAGTTGATGAAGGGGTAGTCTGCGGGCAGGCACTGGTGGTTGAAGATGATGCGGCCAACGGTGGTCTGGATACGCACGGGACGCTCGGTCACGTCGTAGTCGACCTCCTTGCCACCTGCCTCGAGCACGCGGAACAGGCGACGGTCGCCGTCGAACACGTTGGCATCGATGGCACCCACGCGCACCGTCACGCGCGCCTGGATGTCCAGGTGATCGCGGTTGTCGTAGGCGCTTACCACGTCGTCGAAGTCCATAAAGACGCGGCCCTCGCCCTCGGCGCCCTCGTTCTCGGTGGTGAGGAAGTAGGTGCCAAAGACCATGTCCTGCGAGGGGACGGTCTGCACGACGCCGGATGCCGGCGAGCGCAGGTTGTTGGACGAGAGCATGAGCACGCGCGCCTCGGTTTGGGCCTGCGTGGACAGCGGCACGTGTACCGACATCTGGTCGCCGTCGAAGTCGGCGTTAAAGGGCTTGCACACCAGCGGGTGCAGGTGGATGGCCTTGCCCTCGGTGAGCACCGGCTCGAACGCCTGGATGGACAGGCGGTGCAGGGTGGGTGCGCGGTTGAGCAGCACCAGGCGGTTCTTGATGACCTCGTCCAGCACGTCCCACACGGCAGGAGCGCCACGGTCGATGGCGCGCTTGGCGCCCTTGATGTTCTCGACCTTGTCCAGCTCCACCAGACGACGCATCACGAACGGCTTGAACAGCTCGAGCGCCATGGTGGAGGGCAAGCCGCACTGGTGCAGCTTGAGGTGCGGGTCGACCACGATAACCGAGCGGCCGGAGTAGTCCACGCGCTTGCCTAGCAGGTTCTGGCGGAAGCGGCCCTGCTTACCCTTGAGGGCCTCGGCCAGCGACTTGAGCGGGCGTCCGCCACGACCGGTGACGGGACGGCCGCGACGGCCGTTGTCGAACAGGGCGTCCACGGACTCCTGCAGCATGCGCTTCT
>JAUMWN010000053.1:12615-20988 GCA_030529625.1 Coriobacteriales bacterium | reverse complement strand
AACTCAGGGGACAGTCCCCTGAGTTTAGGGGACTGTCCCTCCAGTACAGGTTTAGAAGTTGCGTAGGAAGCAGCGCATCTTGCCGTTCTCGTCGGGCGGGATCTCGTCGAGCCACACGAAGTTGAGCTCGAACTCGGGACGGCCGTACAGCTCCTCCACCTTGCGCGAGAAGAACGCCTCGATCTGCTCCTTGGTAGACGTCTGCGGCCGCGGGTCCTTAACCAGCAGGATGCTTATTTTGGTGGTGGACTCCTGCACGTACCTAAACTGAGACACGCCGTCGATGCCGTTGGGTATCTTCATCAGCTCGGTGGCCGAGGTCTCGGTGCCGTCCTCGTGCAAGACCAGGTCGTTGGAGCGCCCCAGGATGGAGGTGATGTAGCGCAGGCCGTCGCGCATCTCGCTGGTGGCGCGGTCGCCCACCTCGTAGTTCACGATGGGGTAGTCGTACTTGAACAGCGTGGTGCCAATGATGCGGCCTTCGTCTGCCAGGTTGCCCTCGTCGTCCACGATGTTGAGCACGTGGGTGTCGGCATACACGTAGAAGGCGTCCATGCCGGGCAGGCGCACGGCGCAGCTGGCCGTCTCGTTGGTGCCGTAGGCGTCCATCAAGCCGGGGCCAAACGTCTCCACCAGGAGTTTCTTGGTGATGTCGTCCACCATCTCGCTCACAGGCGTGTAGATGTTGGGCTTGTGGATGGTAAGGTTGTTGCGGCGCGCGTAGGTGGCCAGGCGTACGAGCACGTTCTTGCGGAAGCAGATGAGCTGCGGCTTGTAGTCGTTGACCAGCGCGATGAGGTCGCGCATGCCCTCGCCCACGTACAGGTGCTCGGGCACGATCTTGCGCTGCAGGATGCCCAGCTTTTGCACCCAGGAGTCGCCCTTCTCGGGGTCCACGTCGGAGTGAGTGGTGAGGAAGGTGAGCATCTTTTGGGTGAACGGCTTGTAGCCGGCAAACATGAGCACGCGAATCCAGTTGGCGTTGACGCAGGCCGCCTCGCGGCGTGAGACCACGAACACCAAGGGGATGCCGGTGGAGCCGCTGGTCTTGAACACTTCCCACGAGCCCGCGCGCTCGGGATGCGACTCCATCTCCTCCTGCATCCATTCGCGCAGGTCGGCGCGTGTGGTGATGGGGAACTTGGCCAGGTCCTCGGCCGAGCGGAAGTCTGCGGGCGTGAGGCCGTGCTCGTCGAAGCGCGCGCGGTAGAACGGGACCTTGTAGGCGGCCTTCATGGTCTTGTGCACGCGACGCCCCTGCTTGCGTACGGCGCGCCGTGCCTCGCGCTTGGTCTGGGGGATCTTCTTGTCGAGCTTGATGAGGTAGTACAGGGTCATTGCGTTCTTGAGCTCGTTTTTAAGAAAGGATGCCATGCGTGCCTCCCGGACTGTGCAAACGGGCCGGTCGTGGTTCGGCCGGCCCGCTCGCGTCTCTTGCTACTTGGACTGCTGGTAGAAATCGGCAATTGCCTCGCACACGGCGTCCACCTGCTCGTCGCCAATGCCGTACCACATCGGCAGGCGCAGCAGGCGCTCGCTCTCGCGCGTGGTGTAGCGGTCCTCGCCGCTAAAGCGGCCCATGGCGCGGCCGGCCGGGGAGCTGTGCAGCGGGATGTAGTGGAACACCGAGCTGATGTCGCGCGCCTTGAGAAACGCGATGAGGGCGCTGCGCTCCTCGAGGTCTGCCGCCTTGAGGTAGAACATGTGCGCGTTGTGCGTGCACTCGTCGGGGACGTACGGCAGCTCGATGCGACCGGCCTCGGCTAGCGGCGTGAGCTGGGCGAAGTAGCGGTTCCAGGCTGCCATGCGCGAGCCCTGGATTTTGTCGGCCTGCTCGAGCTGGGCGAGCAGGTAGGCCGCGTTGAGCTCGCTGGGCAAGTACGAGGAGCCCTCGTCCACCCAGGTGTACTTGTCGATCTCGCCGCGGAAGAACTTGGAGCGGTTGGTGCCCTTCTCGCGGATGATCTCGGCACGCTCGGCCATGGCCGCGTCGCGCACGAGCAGCGCACCGCCCTCGCCCATGCTGATGTTCTTGGTCTCGTGGAAGCTCAGGCAACCAAAGTCGCCCGTGGTGCCGGCAGGCTTGCCCTTGTACGTGCTGGTAATGGCCTGCGCCGCGTCCTCCACTACCTTGAGGCCGTGGCGGTTGGCGATGTCCATGATGGTGTCCATCTCGCACGACACGCCCGCGTAGTGCACCGGCGCGATGGCGCGGGTGCGGTCGGTGATGGCGGCCTCGATGAGCTTCTCGTCTATGTTCATGGTGTCGGGGCGAATGTCCACAAACACGCACGTGGCGCCGCGCAGCACGAAGGCGTTGGCGGTCGAGACGAACGTGTAGGAGGGCAGGATCACCTCGTCGCCGGGCTTGATGTCGCACAGCATGGCGCCCATCTCCAGCGCGTGAGTGCATGACGTGGTGAGCAGCGCACGCGTGGCGCCGGTCTTTTGCTCCAGCCAGGCGTTGCAGCGCTTGGTGAACTCGCCGTCGCCGCAGATCTTGCGGTTGGCGATGGCCTGGGAGATGTACTCTTCCTCGCCGCCCACGTACGGGGGGATATTGAAGTGAATCATAGTACCGCCTTGGTCGTCTTGTTTGGTAGGGACAGTATAGCGCAGCCGCACATCGTAGTCGCGCGCGGTGTCCGCTAGGGAAGAGTTCCCTTTTGGACACCGCGCTGGAGTTTCCGTCATGCTTTGTGTTTCTCGGTGTCCAAAAGGGGCCTCTTCCCTGGCGGACACCCAAGGTGTTGTGTGCTGGACAGCCTAGTGGCGCGCCTCGAAGTCCTTCATAAAGTCCACAAGCGCCTGGACGCCCTCGATGGGCATGGCGTTGTAGATGCTGGCGCGCATGCCGCCCACGGAGCGGTGGCCCTTGAGGTTCTCAAGACCGGCGGCCTTGGAGTCGCGCACGAACTCGGCGTCGAGGTCGGCGTCGCCGGTCACGAACGGGACGTTCATGAGCGAGCGGTCCTCGGGCACCACGGTGCCGTGGAACAGCTTGGACTCGTCCAGGAAGTCATAGAGCAGCTTGGCCTTGGCCACGTTGTACTCGCGCATGGCCGCAAGGCCGCCCTGAGCAGCAAGCCACTTGAACACCTTGCCGCACACGTAGATGGCCCAGCAGTTGGGCGTGTTATACATGGAGCCGGCGTCGGCCTGCGTGCGCCAGTTGAGCATGGTGGGGCAGCCGTCCACGGGACCCTCGGGGATGAGGTCCTCGCGAATCACGCTAATCACCAGGCCAGCGGGACCCACGTTCTTTTGCACGCCACCATAGATCACGCCGTACTTCTCGACCTCGTGCGGCTGGCTGAGGAACATGGAGCTCACGTCCGAGACGAGCAGCTTGCCCTTGGTGTTGGGCAGCTCGTGGTACACGGTGCCGTAGATGGTGTTGTTCTCGCAAATGTACACGTAGTCAGCGTCGTCGCGAATGGGCAGGTCGCTGCAGTTGGGGATGTAGCTAAAGGTCTTGTCGGCGCTGCTCGCCACGGCCTCGGCGTCAATAAAGCGCGCGGCCTCCTGGTAGGCCTTCTTGGCCCACATGCCGGTGAGGATGTAATCGGCCTTGCCGGTGGCGCCGGGAAGCGCGCACAGGTTGAGGGGAATGGCGCTAAACTGCTGGCTGGCGCCGCCCTGCAGGAAGAGCACCTTGTAGTTGCTGGGGATGCCCATGAGGGAGCGCAGGTCGGCCTCGGCCTCGTCGATGATTTGCTGGTACATGGCCGAGCGATGGCTCATCTCCATAACGCTCATGCCGCAGCCGCGGTAGTCGAGCATCTCGTTGGCGCATTCGGCGAGGACATCCTCGGGAAGCACTGCCGGGCCGGCGGAGAAGTTGTAGACTCTGCTCATGTGGTTGTGCCTTTCTCTTGGATACAACGTGTCCCGCTCACGCGAGGACGCGCTACAGGATAGCGAAGAAACGCGCGACGTGCGAAGATTGATTGGAATCTGCGCATTTCGCAAAGAAGACGAAACGTTTGGGGGCAAATATGGCGGGCAGGCGTCGGTCTGTGCTGGGCATTTTGGTGCGAATGCTGCTGGTGGTGCTGGTGGCATACGGGGTGCTGCTGTTCGTGAGTGGCATGCATGTGCGCGGCGAGGCCGACAAGGCGACCGCTGCCTACAACAAGTACGAGCAGTGCATAGGAGAGGGCGACTTTGCCGGGGCCATCGCCGCGGTAAAGCAGATTGCCAGCTCGCTGGACGAGATTAACCGCGAGTCCGACCAGTGGTGGTGGGAGTACGCAGAGCATTTGCCCGTGCTGGGTCAGGATGTGGACTGCATGCGGGGCCTGGTGGACGTGTCCAACGCCCTTGCCAACGACGCGCTCATGCCGGTCCTCACCCAGGCCGAATTCCTTACCACTGAGGGAGACGGCGGGTTCTTCTCGGAGCTTGCCAACAAGGCCGGGGGCGTTATGGAGATGGGCGTGATTATTGGTGACGCGCGCGCGGTGGTCGCGCAATGCCGCACGCAGGTGGACGAGCTGCCCGTTTCGCACTTTAAGGAGGTCAATGACATGGTGGCCCAGGTGCGCGAGGCGGTGGTGAGCGTGGACGACACGTTTGACGCGCTGGAGTCGGCCTACGCCGACGTTTTGGGCGCCGTGGACAGTATGCTGGGGTGAAGCCTGTGGCCTCATGAAAGAAGTGTCCAAATACCCGTTTTACCAACGTTCCCAAAAACGTTTTGTGCTAATCTGCCACGGCGCGTCGCGCTCGTCTAAAATGGATGAGGAAACGAAAAAGAGACGAGAGGACGATGCGCGAGGAGGTGAGCTACATGGCAGGAGTCCAGCTCAACGGTACGATGCTCCAGGGGTTCTCTTGGAACCTTCCTCCCGACGCCCAGCATTGGCGCAGGTTGGCAAAGCTCGCACCACGCCTTTTTGAGGAGGGATTCACTTCCGTGTGGATGCCGCCGGCCTACAAGGGTGCGTCTGGCATCAAGGACGTGGGCTACGGCGTCTACGACCTGTGGGACCTTGGCGAGTTCGACCAGCGCGGGAGCGTGCCCACCAAGTACGGCACCAGGGATGAGTACCACGCTGCCGTGAGCGCACTGCAAGAGGCGGGTCTGTACGTGCTCGCCGACATGGTGCTCAACCATCGCCTGGGGGCCGACGCTACCCAGCGCGTGCTGGCAACCGAGGTCGCGCGGGACAACCGCAACTACGCCATGGACAAACCGCGGCCCATCGACGCCTGGACGCGCTACACCTTCCCGGGCCGCGCGGGCACCTACGACGACTTTACCTGGGACTACCATTGCTTTAAGGCCGTGGACTACGACGTGTGGCACGAGCGCGGGGGCGTGTTCCTGCTCGACGGCAAGCACTGGGACGAGGACGTGGACCACGAGAACGGCAACTTCGACTACCTCATGGGTGCCGACGTGGACCTGCACGACGAGCGTGTGTACAACCAGCTGGTAAAGTGGGGTACGTGGTATCTCAACGAGACGGGCGTGGACGGCGTGCGTCTGGACGCCATCAAGCACATGAGCAGGTCGTTCTACCTGCGCTGGCTTGCCGACATGCGCAACACCATCGGGCGCGAGCTGTTTTGCGTGGGCGAGTACTGGTCTGCCGACACGGGCCTTCTGTTGCACTATTTGGGCGCAGAGAAGGCCATGAGCCTGTTTGACGTGCCGCTGCACTTTAAGTTCTTCCATGCCTCGCACGATAGAGAGCGCATCGACTTTCAGCACATCCTGTCCGGGACGCTGCTGGAGGCCGACCCCATCCACACTGTGACCTTTGTGGACAACCACGACACCCAGCCCAATCAGGCGCTGGAGTCCACGGTGGAGGCGTGGTTCAAGCCGGTGGCGTACGCGCTCATCCTGCTGCGGGAGCAGGGGTATCCGTGCGTGTTCTTTGCCGACCTGTATGGCCTGCCCAACGACCGCATCCAGGCGGTGGCCGAGCTGCCCCTGCTGCTGGAGATCCGCCGCCGGTTTGCGTTTGGCTATCAGGAGGACCACTTCGACGAGTACGACCTGGTGGTGTGGGTGCGCCACGGCGACGCCGAGCACGAGCAGAGCGGCTGCGTGGTGGTGCTCTCCAGCCGAGGCAGGCAGGAGGACGACCCGGTCCACAAGACGGTGGAGCTGGGCCGCGAGCACGCCGGCGAGCGGTGGTGCTGCGTGCTGGGCGAGAACCAGGACCCGGTGGAGGTGGACGAGGAGGGCCGCGCCCGGTTCGTGGTGGGCAGCGCGATGGTCTCGGTGTACCTGCGCGAGGGGGCTGCGCGCTCGCTGGACAACATCCCCATCAACATATAGACCGGTTGAGGCACCCTCTGCGAGGGTGCCTTCTTCGAGCAAGGAGGAGACATGGCAAGCAAGACCGACGTGGCAAAGGCGCTGCTCTCCATACAGGCGGTGTTCCTGCGTCCGGACGACCCGTTTACCTGGGCAAGCGGCATCAAGAGCCCCATCTACTGCGACAACCGGCTCACGCTGAGCTATCCGCAGGTGCGCACGCTCATCGACGAGGCGCTGGCCGAGAAGACCCGCGAGCTGTACCCCGAGGTGGAGATGCTCATGGGCACCTCCACGGCCGGTATCGCCCATGCCGCGATCGCGGCCGACCGCCTGGGCATTCCCATGGGCTACGTGCGCGGCTCGGCAAAGGACCACGGGCGCCAGAACCAGATCGAGGGGCGCTGCGAGCCGGGCACCAAGGTCGTGGTGATTGAGGACCTCATTTCCACGGGCGGCTCGGTGCTGGAGTGCGTGGACCCGCTGCGCGAGATTGGCGCGGACGTGCTGGGCGTGGTGAGCATCTTCACCTACGGCATGCAGCGCGGCCTGGACCGCCTTGCCGCCGACAATGTGGTAAACACGAGCCTGTGCGACCTGGACACGCTGGTGGACGTGGCGGTGGAGGAGGGCTACATTCGTCCCGAGGACAAGGCGCGCCTGCTCAAGTTCCGCGACAACCCGTCGGACGAGAGCTGGATGGCGTAGGCCTGGCGCATTGACTGCGCATTGATGAGATGATGCGCGCGACCGGGTTCCGCACCTGGTCGCGCTGCCGTTGAGAGGAGCAAATGATGGAACAGACGGTGGTGCTCATCAGGCACGGGGATGCCATGGGCAAGGCACTTGGGCAGACGGACTTCGAGCGCACGCTTTCGGACGCCGGGGCAGACGCGCTGCGCGCGCACTTTCCCCGTGCGCTGTCGCTGGTGGACGTGACCGACGCGAGCGAGCTGTGGGTGAGCACCGCGGTTCGTGCGCGCCAGACGGCAGACATTGCCAACGACACGCTGGGAATAGAGAAGGTGCGCGAGCTGGACTGCATGTATGCGCAGGACCAGGACGCGTTTCTCGAGGAGCTTGAGGCCTGCACGGCCGACGTGGTGGTGGCCGTGGGTCACATCCCGTTTATGGAGGACATGTGTGCCACGCTGTGTGGACAGTATCTAGGCTTTGCGACCGGTGCGGCTGCCGCCGTGCGGATAAACGAGTTTGGCCGCGGTCGCCTGGAGTGGTTCGTGCAGGGACCTGCGGTGTAGCTGCCGTGTCCCAAAAGTCCACGTTATTCTCACTTGCAAAGCGCGGGAGAATCGCGTAAGATAGTCCCTCGCAAGCCAGCTTAGCTCAGCCGGTAGAGCACCGCTCTCGTAAAGCGGGGGTCATCAGTTCAAGTCTGATAGCTGGCTCCAGTGATTCGTCGCAGGTCAACCGCAGGGTCGGTTGGCCTGTTTTTTGTGGTCTGGGCGGGTAGGCAGAGGGGACTGTCCCCCGAGTTCGGCCTCGCCAGAGGTTGAACGCGGGGGACTGTCCCCTCTGTCTACCCTCTCGACCCACAGGCTTTGGGATTGGGCCCAAAAACACCGCTCGGTGGTCTCCTTGTACCGCATGGTCGTGAGACAATACAATGGATTGCACGGCGTGAGGGGAGACGCGATGCTGCGATTCATAAGAAGCAAGAAGAACGAGGACCTGCAGAGCCAGGAATCTAACGAGAGCCGACTCGTTCGGCATATAACCACGGCACTTGCCATGGGCGTTGGCGTGATGCTCGTGTGCTGTCAGCTCTGCTTCTTTCCCATCTCGCTTGGTGACGGGCTCTCGTTCCATACCTTCCTGTATGTGCTTCCCTTTGCGGCGGTGGCACTCTACCTAAGCCTGCCTGCCTACCTGGGATACGCCTTCGTGTTGGGCCTGATCTTGTCGGTGCGCGTGCAGCTGGTGCCGCTGGACTTCTTTGAGTTCCACTTTAGTATCCCGGTGGGGTCGGCGATCTCCTCGTGCGTGTTCGCGCTCATCGTGTGGCTTGCCGTGCGCGGCGTCAGAAAGATCGCAGGTAAGCAGGGCTGGGCGGAGCGACCCATCGCGCAGCGCATCGCGCT
>JAUMWN010000053.1:0-12605 GCA_030529625.1 Coriobacteriales bacterium | reverse complement strand
ATCGGCCAGACCGTGAACGCTAACCCGTTCGAGCTTGCGGCTGCGCTGCTTGCGGCCTCCTTCGCGCTCTCCACGGTTTGGCTGCAATACCTCACCGCCATATATGCTGCCTACGGGTATGCCGACTTCGTGGCGCAGATAGGGGGCGTGTTTGGCTCGCCGTCTTTTTTGGGTCAGGTTCTGTTTGACTGGATCGTCTGGCTTGTTGCCGCCGGGCTTGTGGACGCGCTCATGTGCAGGGCGTTGTGCGCGCGCATTAGCCGTGCGATTCGGGCCGTCTTTGGGCGCTGGCTCTTCCTTGTGGTCGCGTTTGCCTTCCTAGCGACGACCACCGTAAGCTACTGCTTCTCCACGTGGCAGGCCCTGGGCGAGGCAAACTCGCTGCTCACCAGCGAGGTGAGCTATCTGCTGGGCCAGGCGGACGCGCATGCGGCTCGTGGGGAGGACATCAGCGGGCTTGCCGACGGCTACGCCTTTGGCTCGGGCGGCACCGTGATCATCCTCGAGGACGGCAAAGTGGCCTCCGCCAACATCCCGATCGACGAGATAGGCGAGGAGGACATACGGCAGATCCAAATTGAGGCCGTAAGTGACGAGCTGCGCTTCTCTCAGGACATGGAGACCCTGGGAGTCCGGTACTTTAAGGTGGCCCGCTCGGATCATCATACGGTGTACGTGAGCATACCGGCCGTAGACATCTTCGCGCACCGCACCGCCACCATCACGCTCAACACCCTGTGCTACCTGCTGCTCTTTGCGGCGGTCTACGCACTGCTGTGGTGGCTGCTGGACCGTGTGGTGGTACGCGGGTTCAAGCGCACCACCGACGTGCTGGCGCGCATTACGGCCGGAGACCTGGAGCAGCGCGTGGACGAGCATGGCAGTGAGGAGTTCGACGCGTTCTCGGAGGGTATCAACACCACGGTGGACGCGCTCAAGGGCTGGATCGCCGAGGTCGAGCGGCGCATGGAGCAGGATCTGGAGACGGGCCGCGCCATTCAGCGGGGCGTGCTGCCCAAGACGTTCCCGCCGTTTCCCAACATTGGCACCTTCGACCTGTACGCCTCCATGGATGCGGCCTTGGAGGTGGGCGGCGACTTCTACAGCTTCTTTTTGGTGGACGAGCGCACGCTGGGGTTCCTCATCGCCGACGTGAGCGGCAAGGGCATCCCGGGCGCCCTGTTTATGATGACGGCAAAGACGCAGATCGAGCGCTACATGAGCGCGGGACTCTCGCTGGCCGAGGCCGTGAGCTCGGCCAACCAGCAGCTGTGCGAGGGCAACGACGCCGGCATGTTCGTAACGCTGTGGGCCGCCACGCTGGTGTGGGAGACCGGTGAGCTCACCTACTGCAACGCCGGGCACAATTTCCCGCTGCTGCGCCATGGCGCAGGTGGCGAGTGGGAGTGGCTCAAGAAGAAGTGCGGCCTGTTCCTGGGCACCTTCGAGACGGCCAAGTACCGTCAGGAGACGCTGATGCTCGAGCCTGGCGACGAGCTCATCCTGTACACCGACGGCGTGAACGAGGCCTTCTCGGCAGACGACGAGGAGTACGGCAACGACCGGCTGGAGGCGTTCCTGGCCGCGCACAACGACCTGGGGCCCGAGGAGCTCGTGACGCAGCTGCGCGCCGATGTGGCCGCCTGGGCCGAGGGCGCCGAGCAGTCCGACGACATCACCATCCTTGCCCTCGAGTACAAGGGCGATGCGTAGCGACCTGCACTGGGGGGACAGTCCCCTAAACACAGGGGACTGTCCCCCCAGTGCAGAATTCGGGTAAACTGAAAGCGTGAGGTTTCGAGACAGCAACTGCTGTGGGACGGAGGGCGATAATCATGCGTGCACGCAACCATCAGGGACTGACAACCGCTCGTTGTGCGGTGAGCGCCGCGCTGGTCGTCGCGCTCTCCTGCCTTGGCGCATACGGGTGCGGGAGCAACGCCGGAACGGCTGGCGGTTCGGACGCGGCTGCCGCAAAGGAAACGCAGGTGGAGCAGCAGTCGGCAGAGCAGAAGGCCGAGGAGAAGACCGAGCCAAAGACGGATACGAAGACAGAAACAGACGACGAGGCCCAAGCCGCTGGCAAGACCGACGACGCGACACAGCAGACCTCCCAGGACACGCAGGCCACCCAGGCCGCGTCCGAGCCTGCGTCTGAGGCCAGCATGACCATGGACCGGTTCCCACGCGAGTGGAACGGCACCTATCGGGGTACCTCCGACAACGGCGACGGGCCCGTCTCGGAGTGGCGTACCCTGTATCTGGAGATTGACTCGACCTCGCCGGACGGCAGCTTTGAGGGTATCTGCCACGTGGACGGGGACCTGGCCTACTACTGCGCGGGCAAGGTGGACCTGACTACGCGCGCGGTGTCGATTTGGGGCACGGAGTGGATCGAGCAGGGCGACCTTATCTACATGTGCCGCTTTGACGGCGACGTCACGCAGGACTGGCACACGATGGGAGGCACCAAGGAGGCCCTAGGCGGCGACCCGCACCCCGGTCCGTGGGAGCTGCACGCGTAGGGGGTATGGAAGAGCGGGCGGACAAAGGGGACAGTCCCCTTCGTCTACCCGCATTTTGGTCTTTTCAGATGGCCAACAGGAATATGCGAGATGTGCAGTTGGGCAAAAAAGCATGCATCCCATGGCACAGTGGGGTACTATAGGGCCTTGCAGTCTGTAGTGTCCCGCGGTAGCGAATGGGGACAGAGCACAGGAAAGGTGGCAGCATGGCTGACGAAATTGCCAACGAGGAAGCCAAGGAGGGCTTCGACATCAAGAGCCTGCCCATGGGTGCGTGGATCGGCATTGCCGTCGCGGCACTGGTCGTGGGCATCCTCATTGGTCACTTTGCTATGGGTGGCGGCGCTGGCGCGGCGCTCAACAAGACCAAGCTCGCGGAGAGCGAGCTCGGCACGGTTGTGGGCACCTACTCCTACAAGGGCCAGAACCAGCAGATTACCGCCAAGGAAATCATCGAGCAGAACTCCTCGCTCGACTCCGCCAAGGACGAAGAGGGCAACTACGCGGTGCCCAGTGCCGACACGGTGGTTACCTACGCACGCAACAAGATCATCGCCGCCGCGGCTGAGGCCGAGGGCGTGACTGTGTCCGACGAGGACCTTTCCAAGTACGCTCAGGAGACCCTGGGCTCCACGGACTTCGCGTCCATCGCCACGTCCTACGGCATGACCGAGGACCAGGTAAAGGACCTGCTCAAGCAGTCCGCGCAGATGAATGCCCTGCGTGACAAGGTCGTGGAGAGCGACGCCGGCGAGGCTCCCGAGGTCAAGACCACCGACGACGAGGGCAACGAGCTCAGCGACGAGGACAAGGCCAAGGCCGAGGAAGAGGCCAACAAGACCAAGGACAAGAAGTACGCCGACTACGTGAAGAAGCTCGCCGGTGACGAGTGGGACGAGAAGGCCAACAAGTGGAAGGCCGAGGATGGTCCCTACGCCACCGCGCTCAAGGGCATGGACATGAGCAACGACTCCGCCACCTATGAGGCCGCCCAGGCTGCTTACTACGTGGCTTACCAGAACTACTCCACCAAGCAGAGCGAAATCTCTCAGAAGTGGACCGAGTACGTGAATGGCCTGCTGGGCAGCGCGAGCATCAACATCAACACGCTGGTCGCCTAACGGCCAACCGCCACATACGCAAGGTTTTGAGAAGGGGCAGCTTCCCTGCGTGGGGAGCTGCCCTGCTCTTCTTGGGTGGGCAGGGCCAATGTTGAGCGATGGTTACCGATTTGTTCCGGTGGCCGGCAACTGGCTATACTGTTACGCCACGTAACCAACGGACTCGTGCCAAAGGGGGCGCTAGTATGGAGAAGAAGGACTTGGACTGGGGCAGCTTGACGTTTAGCTATACCCCCACCGACTACAGCTACGTGTGCAACTACAAGGACGGGGAGTGGGGCGAGGACATCCTCACGCCTGATCACACCCTGCAGCTGAGCGAGTGCGCGGGCATCTTCCACTATTGCCAGGAGGTCTTTGAGGGACTCAAGGCCTACACCACCAAGAGCGGCGAGATCGTGTGCTTCCGTCCCGACATGAACGCGCAGCGCATGGCCGACTCCGCCAAGCGCATCTGCATGCCGCCGTTCCCCGAGGACCGTTTCGTGGAGGCCGTCAAGCAGGTCGTGAAGGCCAACCTCGCGTGGGTGCCGCCCTTTGGCTCGGGCGCCACGCTCTACATCCGCCCGTTTATGGTTGCCACTGGTAACGTGATTGGCGTGAAGCCCGCCGACGAGTATCAGTTCCGCATCCTCGTGACGCCGGTTGGCCCCTACTACAAGGGTGGCGTGCAGCCCGTGGCGCTCAAGGTGCCCGAGTACGACCGCGCCGCTCCGCACGGCACCGGCAACATCAAGGCTGGCCTCAACTACGCCATGAGCCTGTATCCCAGCGTGCTGGCGCATGCCGAGGGCTTCGCCGACAACATGTTCCTGGACCCCCAGACCCACACGTACGTGGAGGAGTCCGGCGGCGCCAACTTCCTGCTGGTAAAGAAGGACGGCTCGCTGGTCGTGCCGCAGTCCGCCACCGACTCCATCCTGCCCTCCATCACGCGCCGCTCGCTGGTGCAGGTGGCCGAGGAGATGCTGGGCATGCAGGTGGAGCAGCGCCAGGTTCGCTTTGACGAGATCGACCAGTTCGAGGAGTGCGGCATGTGCGGCACCGCCGCCGTGATCAGCCCCGTGGGCAAGGTCGTGGACCTGGAGGGCGGCGAGCACGTGTTTGGCGCGGGCATGGAGCACGTCGGCCCCGTGCTGGCTAAGCTGCGCGAGACGCTCACCGGCATCCAGGCTGGCGAGATCGAGGACAAGTTTGGCTGGGTCGTAAAGATCGCGTAGCGTATTGCAATCAAACGATGGTGGACGCGGGGGACAGTCCCCTTTGTCTACGAGCTTCGCAAAGTAGACAAAGAGGACAGTCCCCCGCGTCCACGCAGTACGGCAGGAGAGGAACACCATGGCACAGCGGGTTCAGGGGACCGAGGACTTGTACGGCGGCTACATGCGTGCGTGGCAGCGCATGCAGGACGTGGCGCGCGAGGTCTTTGGCGTGTACGGGTTCAACATGATAGAGACGCCCGCCATCGAGCAGGTCGCCACCTTCGTCCATGGCATTGGCGAGTCGACCGACGTGGTGCGCAAGGAGATGTTTAGGGTTTTCTCGGGCGCACTGGTGGAGAGCCTGCTGGCCAAGGGCAGCGAGCAGGGTCTCAAGGCCAAACAGCGGCTGGCCCTGCGTCCCGAGGGAACCGCCGGCGTGGTGCGTGCGGCAGTGCAGAACAACCTGGTGCCGCAGGGGAGCGCCCCGGCCAAACTGTGGTATGCCGGCCCCATGTTTCGCGGCGAACGCCCGCAAAAGGGCCGCCTGCGCCAGTTCCACCAGGTGGGCGTGGAGTGGCTGGGTGCCAGCGACCCCGCATCAGACGCCGAGTGCATCGTTATGCTCATGCAGTTCTTCGAGCGCCTGGGGTTTGCCGCGGACTCGCTGCGCCTCGTCATTAACTCCATGGGCGACGGTGCGTGCCGTCCGGCCTATCGCGAGCAGGTGCGCTCGTTTATTTTGGACCACGCCAGCCAAATGTGCGACGACTGTTTGGAGCGTGCGGAACTCAACCCGCTGCGTGCCTTCGACTGCAAGAACCCGCATTGCCGAGAGGTGATGAGAGACGCACCGCTCGCGCCTGACCACCTGTGCGACGAGTGCGCGTCTCACTACGCGCAGGTGAAGCGCTACCTGGACGAGGCGGGCGTGCGCTACGAGGAGGATCCCACGCTGGTGCGCGGCCTGGACTACTACACCCGGACGGTGTTTGAGGTTGAGGTCGAGGGCGCGGGCGTGGGTGCCATTGGCGGCGGCGGTCGCTACGATGGCCTAATGGAGCTGGAGGGCGGCAAGCCCACGCCGGGCCTGGGCTTTGCGGTGGGCTTCGAGCGCATCGTGCTGGCTCTGCAGGCGCAGGGCGTGGACTTGGGAGCTGCCGAGGAGCGCTGCGTGTATGTGGCCTGCACGCCTGACGTGCGCGCCTCGGTGTTTGGCACCGTGCTCGCGCTGCGCAACGCCGGCGTGCGCACCGAGTGCGACTGCCAGGGTCGCTCGCTCAAGAGCCAGTTTAAGCAGGCCGATAAGGTGGGCGCCTGCCTGTGCGTGGTGCTGGGAACCGACGAGGTCGCCGCGGGCAAGGCCGCGCTGCGCGACATGCGCTCGCATGAGCAGGAGCAGGTGGACCTCGCCGACCTGCCTTCGGTCGTCGCCCAACGCATGTAGCACATATACTGGGGGGACAGTCCCCTAAACTCAGGGGACAGTCCCCTGAGTTTAGGGGACTGTCCCCCCAGTGCAGGTCCGCTGGCCTAGTGCATCTCGCCTTGGGTTGTGGATTGGTCCATACTGTACCTATATGCTTCGACAACGACTCGAGGAGAGGGTGCCCATGGCCGATACCATGCGTGGCGTTTACACCAACCTAACCGATATCCGCAGGCGCGTGTTTGCCGAGGTTGCCAAGATCGTGTACGAGACTGCCGAGAACCCCGGCTGGACCGACGCGGACTTTGACGCGCGCTTTGAGGAGCTGCCCTATGCGATCGTTCCCGGCGAGGTGGCCACCTATCGCGAGAGCGTGTTCTTGGAGCGCGCCATCGTGGAGGAGCGCATTCGCCTTGCCATGGGCCTGGACCAAAAGGGCGTGGACCGTCCCATTCGCGTGAGCGAGGGCCTGGGGGATGCCACGGTTGCCGACTCGTACTACAACCCGCCGCTCATCAACGTGATCAAGTTCGCCTGCAACGCGTGCAAGGACAACGTGTACGAGGTCACCGACAAGTGCCAGGGATGTCTCGCGCACCCCTGCCGCGAGATCTGCCGCAAGCAGGCCATCTCCTTCCAGAGCAAGCGTGCCGTGATTGACCCAGAGAAGTGCATCAACTGCGGCATGTGCGCCCGCACCTGCCCGTATCAGGCCATTCACCATCACGTCCGCCCCTGCGCCGAGGCTTGCGGCATGCATGCCATCGGTTCCGACGAGCACGGCCGCGCCGAGATAGACTACGAGCGCTGCGTCTCGTGCGGGCAGTGCCTCATCAACTGCCCGTTTGGCGCCATCGCCGACAAGAGCCAGATCGCTCAGGTGATCTTCTCCATCGTGGGCGGCGACGAGGTTATCGCCATCGTGGCTCCGGCGTTCGTAGGTCAGTTTGGCGGCAAGGGCAACGTGGGCAAGCTGCGTCACGCCTTTGCGCAGCTGGGCTTTGCCGGCGTGGAGGAGGTCGCCATCGGCGCCGACCTGTGCACGGTCGAGGAGGCCGACGACTTTATAGAGGAAGTGCCCGAGCAAATCCCGTTTATGGGAACCTCGTGCTGCCCGGCCTGGTCGTCGATGGCTAGGATGGAGTTCCCCGACCATGCCGAGTGCATTTCCATGGCGCTCACGCCCATGGTGCTCACGGCCCGCATGGTTCGGGCCAACCATCCGGACGCCAAGATCGTGTTCGTGGGGCCCTGCTCGGCCAAGAAGCTAGAGGCCATGCGCAAGTCGATACGCTCCGAGGTGGACTTCGTGCTCACCTTTGAGGAGATGGCCGGCATGATGAGCGCCAAGGACATCGACTACCTCAAGCTGGAAGACGACAACAAGTCCGACTTTGACGTGGCGTCTGAGGACGGTCGCAACTTTGCCGTCGCGGGTGGCGTAGCCAACGCCGTGGTAAACGTCATCAAGGAGCGCTATCCCGACCGGGAGGTGCAGGTGGCCAACGCCGAGGGCCTGGACGAATGCCGCAAGATGATTCGCGAGGCCACACGCGGCAAGTACAACGGCTACCTGCTGGAGGGCATGGCCTGTCCTGGCGGCTGTGTGGCCGGCCCCGGCACGCTGCAGGCGATAAACAAGTCCGCTGCCGCGGTAAAGCGCTACGCCAAGAAGTCCCCCCACAAGCACGCCATGGACAACGCGTACCGCTCGCTCATCCACATGCTCGAGCGTGACGAGGACACCAGGGTAGACGAGTAGACGTCAACGTCATCCGTATGAGAAGGCGCCCCGCGGCACGTGTCGCGGGGCCCCGTCTCGCATGCGAGCGACCTAACGGCCGCACGCGTGGGATGCTCATCGAGGCTATTCCTTTTCACCCTTTACGGAAGCATAGAAGGTCGCCTGGTCAAAGATCTCCTCGATGGTGTGTCCGTTCACAAAGGGAAGCGAGAGAAACTCGCCAACGGTAGGCACGAGCTCGCTGCAATCCACGAAGTGGTTCTTGTGGTTGCGGATGGATGTGTCCTGCGCACGCCAATAGTTCTCGTTCGCGTCGGTGATGTAGTAGACCTTAGAGCCAACGCGCATGTATACGGAGTGGTGGATATGCAGGTACTCGGCCAGATCGCTGTAGCTTATTTTGAGTGCCTCTGCTGCTTTCTTTCCCATGGCTGCTCCCTTCGTAGAGGATAGACCTTCTCTTACATCTTAGCGCATGCGCAGGTGGAAGTGCATCATGGATTGATTTGTTAGGCAAGCGGGGGGCGAGGGGCAGCCATGGGGCAGCCCTTCCTAGCCGCGCACCATGTCCAGAAGAACGGACTCGAGCTGGGCGGGGGTGTGCACCAGGATGCGCGCGCCGTTATCGCGCAGGAGCTGCTCGTCTCGAAAACCCCACGTGACGATTACGCAGGGCATGCCGGCGTTGCGCGCGGTTTGCAGGTCCACCTCGGAGTCGCCCACGTATATGCTGCGCTCGGGCGCGCATCCCACTGCGTCTAGGCACGCCAGCACGGTGTCTGGCCAGGGCTTGCGTCGAATGCCGTCCTGCTCGCGCTCGCCGCAGGCCACGCTAAACAGGCCACCAAAGAAGTGCTCCACGAGCGGCTGGACCGCGTAGTCGCCCTTGTTGGAGACCACGCAGCAGGGGACGTGTGCCTCGCGCAGGTGTGCGACGACCTGGGGTACGCCCTCGTAGGGCCTGGTGGCATCCAGGTGGTGTGCGGCATAGTGCGCGTCGAAGGTGGCGTGCACTTCCTCGACGAGCTGCTCACTGGAGCCGGCAGGAACGGCAAGGCGAATGAGGTTGCGGATGCCGTTGCCCACGAAGGAGCGCACCTCGGCGGTGCTGCGCGACGGTAGCCCAAAGGCGGCCAGGGCATAGTTGGTTGAGGTGGTCAGATCGTCCAGCGTGTTGAGCAGCGTGCCGTCCAGATCGAACACTACAGCGGATTTACACATATTCCTCCTTCACTTATCGCTTTGTCTTCGCATTTTGACGCATTTCATCGTATTATGGTGTGGTGTGTAGAAAATGCGCGGGAAAGGAAGCGCATGAGCGACCTCAACAACAAGTCAAACGCCTCTAACGGGGAGCAGCGCATCTTTGCCAACCACTACTCTCGGTCCCGGGGTGTGGCCTCGTATAGGCAGCGTCGTCGCGTGAATCGCATCACCAAGGTGTCGGTGTGGATCGTACTGGTCCTCATCGTTGGCGGTGCCGCCATACTGTTTGGGCGCCAGGTCTTCTACGCGCTCACGCACTCCGCGGGGTCGACCACCTCCACCGAGTCCAAGGCGTCGGGTCACGAGGAGGTTGCCATCACCACGGTCCAGCCAGCGTCGGTCTCGCTCATGGCGGCGGGCGACGTGGTGGCCAACGGTTCTGTGGTGGAGAGCGGCAGGAAGGCCGACGGCAACGCCTACAACTTCGTGCACCTGTTCTCCAACATCACCGACGAGCTTGACGGGTTCGACCTGTGCTTGGTGAACCAAGAGACCCCGCTCGCGGGCAGCGAGCATGGGTTTGGCGGTACCGACCAGCTCAACGCGCCGCAGGACCTGGGCAGGGCAGAGGTAGCCACTGGGTTCAACGTGATTCTGCACGCCAACGACCATGCGCTGGACTGGGGCCAGGACGGCGTGCACAACGAGCTGTCGTGGTGGCATGTGGAGCAGCCCAATCTGCCCATTCTGGGCGTGGCAGAGCCCGACCCCGTTAAGAATCCCGGCCTCTCGGACTACGTGGGTGACGTGTACACCTACACGAAGGACGGCTTTAAGGTGGCCGTGCTCAACCACTCCGCGGGCATTGGGGCCGACGACCGCTCGGTGGTGTCGCCGCTGGACGAGGCCAAGGTGCGCGAGGACGTGTCGCGTGCCCGCGACCTGGGTGCCGAGGTTATCGTGGCCTGCCCGCATTGGGGTGACGAGAACAGCGCTGAGATAACCGACGAGCAGCGTGAGTTCGCCGAGCTCTATGCCAAGCTGGGTGTGGACGTGATTCTGGGCACGCACCCGCGCGTGCTGCAGGGCGTGGAGGTCCTGGACGGCGAGGCCGGCCACAAGACGCTGTGCTACTACTCGCTGGGCTGCCTGGTCTCGGCCCTGTACTCTCCCGACAACTACCTGGGTGGTCTGGCCGAGTTCACGATTGACCGCTCCGACAACGGCACCTATACCATCAAGGACGCCAAGCTCAGGCCGGTGGTAACCCATCGCGCCAACGGTGACGCGTACGGCGTGTATCTGCTTGCCGACTACACCAACGAGATTGCCCGAACCGGTTGGGACGGCTATACCTACAACCGCGACTTCTACGACCAGCGCTGCCTGGAGGTGCTCGGTGACGACTACGACACCGACGCGGGCGAGCTGAGCATAGAGGTGTAGGGCCTTAAGGCGAATTGCTCACAAGCTCTAGGGCAAGGTCAAATGCGGGTGGACAAAGGGGACAGTCCCCCGCGTTCACCCGCATTTCGCCTGCAGGTCCACAGCAAGCCCATACGCATGGGGCGAACGCGGGTGACAGTCCCCTTTGTCCACCACGTCTCTGCTACTCCTGCTCGCCCTCGTCCTCCGTGTGCTCCTCCTCGGAAGACTCCTCCTGCCCGCTCTCTTCGGACTCGTCTTTGGACTCCTCCTCCTTGGGCTGCTCATCGGTCTTGGATGACTCCTCCTGCTGGGACGACGTGTGCTCCACATCGTCTAGGACCACGGTGTTGTCCTTTTGGATGTTGTCGGCACTCACGGCGGCCTGCGTCTTGTTCTTGGCGACGACCCGCACGGGGACCTTGGACACGATGCCGCGCGTGGAGTCTATGAGTATGTTGAGGTAGGTGGAGTTGTCGTCGTCGGTCTTTACGGAATCGAGTGGCACGATGAGCTGGTTGGGGATGCTCTGCAGCACGATTGACGCTTTGGCCTCCATGTTGGGGGTGATGCGCTCGTCGGGATCCTCTATAAAGATGGTCACTACCACGGGCGCCTCCTCGTCCTCGTCCTCGGGCTCCTCCACCGAGTCGACTTCGGTCGTGATGGTGCCCAGGTCGGCGACGGCGGGGAAGGTGAGGCGTACCTCGTTTCCCTCCTTCACGCTCTGGGCCTCATCTTGGGAGAGCTCCAGCTCTAGGCGCATGGCCGACTTGTCCAGCACACGGCACAGCCGCTCGCCGTTGGCAATGTTGTCTCCCTCCTTGAGCTCGGAGTCGATGCCCTCCACGGTTCCGGAGATGGGCGCGCGCACGATGAGCTTGAGCTCCTGCTCGTGGGCGAGGTTGTAGGTCTCCTGCACCGCCTGGAGGGTGGTCTCGGAGTCCCTCACGCGGTTCTCGGCGTCCTCCACGTTGCGCCTGGCCTGCTCCAGCACGGCCTCGGCAGCGGCGATGGCTGCCTTGGACGCGGCGCCGCTGTCGGTGGTCGTATTGGAGTTCGAGTTCGAGTTAGTGGAGTTTGCGCTCTTCTTGAGGTTCTCCACCTGCTTCTCCTCGTTGGAGAGGTTTTGCTGTGCCTGCTCAAGCGCCCGCACGCGTGCGTCGGTGTCGGCCTGGGCGGCGTCCAAGGCGTCCTGGGCGCGTCGGGCGGCGTCGCGGATGGTGGGGCTCTCCAGATGGAAGAGCTCCTGCCCCTCGTCCACATGGTCTCCGTTGGACACCAGCGCAGACGAGAGGGACCCCGACGCCTCGGTGGACACGTCCTGCTCATCCAGCGGTGAGACCTGCGACGTCTTGTCCACGATCTCCAGGAACTCGCCCTGCTCGATATTGGCCGTTTGGTACTCGGGAACCGGGGGTGCCGGTGGCTTGCTCAGGCTCTGCCAAATAAACCAGCCGCCCACGCCCATGGCGACCAGGATGAACAGCGTGACGAGGATGACCCGTATGCGCGAGTGGCGCTTCCTGGTTTCCTCCGCCTTCTCTTGGGCCTGGCGCTGAGAGAGGTACGGCGTCGCACCGCCCTCATAGTAGGCGCGGTCCTCGCTCACGGCCGCGACCTCGCGTCTGGAGAGGCGCGCGCGACTTGCCTCTGCGGGATTCACGGGTTGCGGCACTTCGTCGGCACCGATTATGGGCAGCAGCGGGTCGGCGTCCACCATCTGCTCGGCCGGGTCGGCCGCCACCACGAAGGGCTCCTGCGACGACTCGTCCTGTGACTGCCCGACGTCCTCAAAGGGATCGAGCATGTTCTTGCGCTCCATGCCATAGCCAAGCGCCGGTGAGGCCACGGTCTTGTCATTGTCTGCTGCCGCGTTACCTGCATCCTGCGCGAGTCCGCCCCGGTCGAGCAGCTGGGTCTCCATGGCATCGGGTCCGGAAAGCAGCTGGGTCT
>JAUMWN010000052.1:18487-21262 GCA_030529625.1 Coriobacteriales bacterium | reverse complement strand
CAGGTGCCTCTTCCCTAAAGGACAGCCTAGACGAAAATGAGAAAAGGGGTTTGGCCCCTTTTCTCAGCTACCACCCAAAGTCGCGCAGGCACAGGTCTACGTCCTGCTCAAAGGTGCCCAGCGCTATGCCGGCCGCGCGTGCCTTGCTGGCATCCAGTCTAAAGTCGCGAAAGCGATCGGCGTAGCGCTCGGTGTTGGGCAGGATGAGACGGGCAATCTGCTCCTCGGTTGCACCAAACCGCTTGGCCACCAGGCACGCCGCCTCGTAGGTGGTGTGCTCGTTCTCGCTGGCAAAGTGATACAGCCCGCTCGGCAGCTCGCAGATGGCGCCAAGCTGGCTGGCCAGGCGCTGCGCGTACGTGAGGCAGCGGCGTTCGTTGGCGGTGAACGCGGTGGGCGTGCCCGAGCGTAGGGCCGTCAGCACGTTGCCCACGATGCCGGGGGAGGGCTTTACGCCGGGAAGTGCCATGCCAAACATCCACGAAAGGCGCAGCGTAACGTAGTCGTCCATATGTGAGGCCATCCATGCGTCCACCTGGGCCTTCTGTCTGCCGTAGGCGGTAACACTGCACGGCTCGTCCGTCTCGGCAAACGGCGCGGGATCCGTGCGTCCGTTAAAGACCTGCTCGGTGGAGATAAACAGCATGCGGCGACCCTTGGCCTGGCAGGCGCGCGCCACGGCGATGGCGGAGTCGCGATTGACCAGATTTGTGCCCTGCGGATCGTTCTCGCAGTCCGACGTGTTGAGGTTGGCCGCCATGTGCAGCACCAGGTCGCAGTCCAGGTCCAGGAAGAACCGCTCCACCTCCTCGGGCTTGGTGTAGTCCACGTCCCCGCGGCTGATGGGGACGAACGAGAACGTGCCCGCGTTGTACAGGCGAATGAGGCTCGCGAGGTATCCGCGCGCCCCGGTGATGGCGATGCGTCGCATGGTGGGCTCCTCTCATGGTGTGCGCGAAGTGGGCGTGCGCACGCTTACCAGCACGCGGCAGGGCCCACTCACATAATACGTTTGGGAGATGGCGGCTATCACGCACGATTCGGTGTAGCGCAGAAAGACCTCGCCATCGCTGGTTGCGACGCGTGCGCTGCCGCCCACGCAGGTGACCACGGCATAGCGTCCGTCGCAGGAAAACGACATGCGGTCGGCCACGTCGGCCACCGTCACCGCAAAGAACTCGCTGAGCATGCCCGGTCGCCTGCGGTTGGCCGCAAGTGGGACATAGGCACCCAGGTGCCGCACCGTGGGCTTGCTGGAGCAATCCAGCACGTCGAAGCCCTTGTCCACGTGCAGCTCGCGACCGCGTCCCCAGTCGCACAGGCGATACGTGGTGTTGCCCAGGCTGCCCACCTCCACGGCAAAGATGCCCGCGCCCAGCGCGTGTAGGGTGCCACTGGGGATAAGAACAAAGTCGCCTTCCTCTACGGCCACCCGCTCGCCAAAACGGGTGCCAATGGTGTCGTCTGCAGCGGCGGCCCGAAGCGCCGCTCGGTCGCAGGTGGTGCATCCCGCAATGAGGGTGGCGCCCTCGCGTGCCGCGAGGATGTACCAGGCCTCCACCTTGCCATGGTCAGCCTCCGCGCGCTGGGCGTACTCCTCGGCGGGATGCACCTGTACCGAGAGGTCTTGCCGCGCGTCCATGGCAAGTATCTGTATGGTCTCGTCGTCCGGCACGTCTCCCAGGACCTCGTCGCGATGTGCGCGCAGGAATGCGCCAAACGGCATGCCCTTGCACGGTCCGTTGGCCACGACACCCTCGATGCCGGGATGTGCCGAGACGTCAAACGACTCGCCGTGCGCGTCGTGCTCGCTCCATGTCAGCCCGCGCGCCTGGGCGATGCGCGGCCCGCCCCAAACCGGGGAGATGTAGTGAGGCTCAAGTACGATTGGTTCCATGCGTCCTCCTTGTGCATTTATTGTGACATATTACCATAGGTTGCATAAATAGCTACAATAGAATTAATAAGTAAGAGACAAGTAGAAACGGAGCAACATATGGCAGCACGGTACAGGGTTGTATGGGAGGACCTCAGGGGCAAGATTCTCAACGAGACGTACCCGGTGGGGTCACTGTTGCCCACAGAGGAGGAACTCACCATCCTGTACGGTGTGAGCCGGCCCACCGTTCGCCATGCCCTGTCGCTGCTTGCCGAGGAGGGCCTTGTGGACAGGCGCAAGCGCAGGGGCACGCTGGTGTGCGAGCCCCAATCGCGCAGGGAGTATGCCACACATGTCCAGTCGTTTGAGGCAGAGATGCACACAGAACGCCGCATTCCGCGTACCAAGGTTATCTCGTGCACGCGCGAGGGGGCAGATGGCACCGTATGTCAGGCATTGCACATCAAGGAGGACGATGCGGTGCTTCGCCTGGTGCGCGTTCGGTATGCCAACGAGGACCCCAACGTGCTTGTGGTCACCTACGTGCCGTTGGACGTATGTCCCGAGGTGGAGCAGGTGGACTTCGAGCAATGCTCCCTCTACCAAACGCTGCGTTCGCACGGGCACGAGGTGGTGCGCGCGCGTCGCCGGCTCAACGTAGAGCTTGCCGATGCGGGAAGTGCCGCCATGCTGGGCATGAGCACGAGCGACCCGGTGTTCGTGTTCCATTCGTATGGGTACACAGACGACAACGTTACGGTGGAGTACTCGGTCGCCACCTACCGGGGCAGCACCAACTCCTTTGAGTTCACCATCGAGATGCAGGCGTAGCCCCATCTGGGTTCGTGTCCGATTGGGAAGAGGTACCTGTGGGACATCGCGAGCGATGTCTCGCA
>JAUMWN010000052.1:0-18477 GCA_030529625.1 Coriobacteriales bacterium | reverse complement strand
CTGTTGGGGTACACACAGTAGCGTTACACATATGCGATGAGGGCAGGACGCTCGCGCGTCCGGCCAAGGGGAAGAGAGAGACCCGCTTTATGTTTGAGAAGTTTACCGACAAGGCACGCAGGGTGATGAACCTCGCCCAGGACGAGGCACGTGGCTTGGGCCGCATGTTCGTGGGCACCGAGCACCTGCTGCTTGCCCTTATCAAAGAGGGAGAGGGCGTCGCGGCGCAGGCACTTGCCAGGCTGGACGTCACGTACGACGAGACCATCGCCACGGTGCGCGGCCTCTCCAAGGACGACGGGGAGCCCGTACCCGGAGGGCACATTCCTTTCACGCCGCGCGCAAAGCGCGTGCTGGAGGACTCGTACCGGGAGATGATGAGCCACGGTCAAACCTACATCGCCACCGAGCACCTGCTCTTGGGCATCGTTGCCGAGG
Organism: Coriobacteriales bacterium; assembly: GCA_030529625.1. Lineage (GTDB taxonomy): Bacteria > Actinomycetota > Coriobacteriia > Coriobacteriales > Atopobiaceae > RUG440. Next base: position 18,039 of record JAUMWN010000052.1, on the reverse strand, counting down.
GCAACGGCCGGGCGATGGAGACCTTGGGCCGCATGGGCGTTTCGGGCGATGCCGTGCGCAACGCTGTGGACGAGCTTATCTCCAGCAGTCAGGAGGGCAGGTCGCAGCGCCAGACGGCTGGTGTGGGCGACGTGCGCAGCGCAAACCAAATGCCCTTTATGGGCGCCGGTCAACCCACGGGAGGCCAGGACGACGGATCACTGCTGGAGCGCTTTGGCCGCAACCTCACCAAGCTCGCGGCCGAAGGCAAGCTGGATCCCGTTATTGGTCGCGACCGCGAGGTGGAGCGCGTCATGCAGGTGATGGCGCGCCGCCAAAAGAACAACCCGCTCATCCTGGGTGACCCAGGCGTGGGCAAGACCGCGGTGGTGGAGGGTCTCGCGCAGCTCATCTCGGGCGGCAACGTGCCCGACATCCTGCGCGACCGCCAAATCTGGACCCTGGACATCGCCTCGCTCGTGGCGGGCTCCAAGTATCGCGGCGAGTTCGAGGAGCGCATGAAGAAGGTCGTGGCCGAGGTGGCCGAGTCCAAGAACGCCATCCTGTTCATCGACGAGATGCACACCATCATTGGCGCAGGCTCGGCCGAGGGGTCAATCGATGCGGCCAGCATCCTCAAGCCGCCCCTCTCGCGTGGCGAGATCCAGGTAATTGGCGCCACCACGGCCGACGAGTATCGCAAGCACATCGAGAAGGACTCGGCGCTCGAGCGTCGCTTCCAGCCGGTCAACATTGGCGAGCCCACGCCTGAGGACACCCTGCAGATTCTCAAGGGGTTGCAGGACCGCTACGAGGCGCATCACCACGTGCGCTACACCGATGAGGCGCTCGCGGCGGCAGTTACGCTGTCCAACCGCTACGTGCAGGACCGCTTCCTGCCCGATAAGGCCATCGACCTGCTCGACGAGGCGGGCGCACGCACGCGCGTGCACAAGATGGCGCTGCCGCCAGAGCTCGCGGCGGTGGACGAGGAGCTCACGCACGTGCGGCAGGCAAAGAGTGACGCGGCCCAGGCGCAGGAGTTCGAGGAGGCCGCGCGCCTGCGCGACCAGGAGAAGGAGCTCACCGCCAAGAAGGCCGAGCTCGAGCAGCAGTGGCGCGAGGCCATGGACGCCAACGTTGTGGTGGTGGACGAGTCCGACATCGCGGACGTGGTGTCGTCCATCTCGGGCGTGCCGGTGAGCAACCTCACCGAGGGCGAGGCCAGCAAGCTGCTGCGCTGCGAGGAGGTGCTGCACCAGCGCGTGATTGGCCAGGACGAGGCGGTGGGTGCGGTGAGCCGTGCCATTCGGCGCAGCCGCTCACCCCTCAAGGACCCGCGCAGGCCGGGTGGCTCGTTCATCTTCCTGGGGCCATCGGGCGTGGGAAAGACCGAGCTGGCCAAGGCGCTCGCCGAGTTTCTCTTTGGCAGCGAGGACGCGCTCATCAGCTTCGACATGTCGGAGTTCATGGAGAAGCACGCGGTGAGCAAGCTGGTTGGCGCGCCTCCGGGATACGTGGGCTACGACGAGGGCGGCGAGCTTACCAAGGCCGTGCGTCGCAGGCCGTACTCGGTGGTGCTGTTCGACGAGATCGAGAAGGCCCACCCGGACGTCTTTAACATCCTGCTGCAGATTCTGGACGAGGGTCGTCTTACCGACGGCCAGGGTCGCCACGTGGACTTCTCCAACACCGTGGTTATTATGACCTCCAACATTGGCGCGCGCGACATCGCCCAAACCACCACCATGGGCTTTGGTGGCGGCAGCGGCGGCCTGTCCAACAGCGAGATCAACTCGCGCGTGATGAGCGAGCTCAAAAAGCTGTTCCGCCCCGAGTTTCTCAACCGCGTGGACGAGATCGTGGTGTTCAAGTCGCTCACCTCGGAGCAGCTGCGCGGCATCGTGGAACTCATGGTGGGCGACCTGCGCAGGCGCCTGTACGTGCAGAGCATGTCCATCGAGCTCACCGACGCGGCCTGCGACTTGGTTGCCAAGCGCGGAACCGACAAGATCTACGGCGCCCGTCCACTGCGCCGGGCCATACAAACGCTCATCGAGGACCCGCTCTCGGAGGAGCTGCTCATGGGCAAGTGGGGTGCCGGCGACGTCATTTACGTGGACGTGACCGAGGATGGCGAGAGCCTCTCGTTTACCAAGGGTGCTGGCGAGATCGTGGCGCCCGAGGAGCGCGTCCACATGGACGTGGCTCCCGCGCGAAACAAATGGACCTCGGGACGCCTGCAGGCACCCGACGCCACGTCGGCGGGCGAGTAACCACGTGAGAAAAGGGGCCAGACCCCTTTTCGCGCTTTTGCCCAGAATGGGAAAAGGGGTTTGGCCCCTTTTCCCACCTGAGCGGCACTCGGGCGATTTCTTTGGCGAGGTGCAATTGCTCGTGGAATGCCTGGGCTATACTGAGAAACGCAACGAATCGATGAGGCAAAGGAGGCGAGGCTATCGTGCATCGTTCGCTAAGCAAGAACCAGGCGCAGATGCGTGTGGAGGAGGCTATGCGCATTACGGCGCCGGGATCGGCCTTGCGCCATGCCCTCGACATGATAATTGCGGGGCACATGGGTGCACTCATCTGCGTGGGAGACGAAGAGCGAGTGTTGGAGGCGGGAAACGACGGCTTTCCGCTCAACATCTCGTTTACCTCCAACCGCCTGTTCGAGCTCTGCAAGATGGACGGCGCCATCGTTATTGACAGCGCGCTCACGCAAATCCTGCGCGCCAACTATCACCTCAACCCCGACCCGTCCCTGCCCACGAGTGAGACGGGCATGCGCCATCGCACGGCGGCACGCATGAGCCTGCTCACCAAGGCCATGGTGATCTCGGTGTCCGAGCGTCGTCAGGTGGTCAACGTGTTCGTGGACGGTCGCGGGTACACGCTCAAGACCGTCTCGGAGCTCATGGGTTCCATCAACCAGCTGGTCCTGGCCATGCAGTCCACGCGCCAGACGCTCGACCGCAAGCTCATTCGCCTCACCACGCTCGAGCTGGAGAACCAGGTTACGCTGGCAGACCTCACCGAGGTGTTCTACCTGTTCGAGGTGCTCACTACCGCCGGCGAGGAGCTGGACAAGATCATCCTGCAGCTGGGAAGCGAGGGCAGGACGGTCCAGATGCAGCGTGAGGAGTTCCTGGGCGACCTGGATGACGAGTACACGCTCATGATTCGCGACTACGCGGCCGACAGCTCCGAGGAGAACGCGGCGTCCATTCGTCGCGCACTGGACGACACGGCCAACTCCCTGGTGCACAAGTCTTCCAACATCGCGCACCTTTTGGGCTACAGCGACCTGCACGAGGACTCCGTAATGAAGCCGCTCGGGCTGCGCACGCTTTCCAACGTGTCGGTCGTGCGCGAGGGCATGGCCGACAAGATCCTGGACGAGTACGGCTCGCTCAAGGAGCTCATCGAAGACATGGAAGAGAATCCCGAGCGTCTGGAGGAGGCCGGCGTGAGCAATCCGCTGATCCTTGCCGACAGCTTGGACCGCATGCGAGGCAAGCTGCTATGAGTGGCCTGGCGGCATGTGCGTGCGTGGCGCCGCAGCGCGTGGACGAGGCCAAAGATGGCGCAGACACCTGTGCCGTGATCGTTGCCGGGGGCTCGGGCGAGCGCTTTGGAGACCCCCGCGGCAAGCAGTTCGTGGAACTTGCCGGCCTGCCTTTGGTTGCTTGGTCCATTTTGGCGTTCGACCGTGCCCCCAGCGTGGGACACGTGGTGGTGGTCTGCCCGCAGAATCGCGTGGACGAGATGCGCAACGACGTGCTGGGACGTTTGGACACGTGTCACGAGGTGACGATTGCCGCTGCGGGACCGACGCGGCAGGACTCGGTCTTCTCGGGACTGATGGCTGTGCCTGAGCACTATGCGTACGTCGCCATACACGACGGGGCCCGGCCGCTCATCGAGCTGCAAACCATTGAGGCGTGCGTGGCGGCAGTGCGCGAAAACGCGCAGGTTGACGGCGCGATTTGTGCCTCCCGCTCCATCGACACGCTCAAGGTGGTGGACCAGGACGGCCGCATTGCCTCCACCCCCGATCGCTCGTGCTTTTGGTGCGCCCAGACGCCGCAGGTGTTTGGGCGCAGCGTTATTCTGTCGGCGCACGAGGCTGCCCTGCTGGAGGGGTTCGTGGGTACCGACGACGCGAGTCTGGTGGAGCGACGCGGCGGCACGGTAATCGTGGTCGAGTCGCCACGGGACAACATAAAGGTGACGGTTCCCGAGGACTTGGCCATCGCGCAGGCCACGTTGGACAGCCGAACGGGCAACGCATAGGCGTGTCGCGCGAATGAGGGAGGTGCGCATGCTGCGCATAGGGCATGGATACGACGTACACCAATTCGCCGAGGGAAGAAAGTGCATTCTGGGTGGTGTGGACGTGCCAAGCGAGCGCGGCCTGCTGGGCCATTCCGATGCGGACGTGCTTGCCCACGCGCTTGCCGACGCGGTACTGAGCGCGGCGCGGCTAGGCGACATCGGCCAGCACTTCCCCGATACCGACCCTGCCTATGCGGGCGCGGACTCGCTCGTGCTGCTGGCGCATGTGGCCCAGCTCGTGCGCGACGAGGGGTTTGTCATCCTGGACGTGGACTGCACGGTGGCTGCCCAGACGCCCAAGCTCTCTCCCCATCGCGACCAGATGCGCAAGAACCTGGCCCGTGCCCTGGGCGTCTCGGTGGATTCGGTGGGCGTAAAGGCCACCACCACCGAAGGGCTTGGCTTTGTGGGGCGCAAGGAAGGCATCGCGGCATGGGCCGTGGCGCTGCTTCAAAAGGACCAGGCCTAAGTAGGAGCATGCGCAGCAGCAGGTAATGAGAGGGTCGTGACTATGTATTGTCCAAAGTGCGGAGCGCCAGTCGAGGACGGCGAGCGGTTTTGCGGTAACTGCGGGAGTCCGTTGACCGAGGATGTGCCCCAGGCACAGGATGCGCTTGGTCGGCATCGCAACGTATTGGTGCTGGCTGTCTCGGCACTTTCGGCGGTCCTGGTTCTCCTGATTGTCATGCTGGTCGTGAAGAACCAAGCGCCCGCGCCGGCGACCGTACCGGCAACCGAGCAGGCGCAGCAGGCAGACCAGAAGGCCGCGCAGGAGAAGACCGAGGAGCAAAAGAAGCAGGAGCAGGAGCAGGCGGCAAAGGCCAAGGAGGAGCAAGCCAAGAAGGAGCAGGAGGCCGAGGCCCAGCGCCTGGCTCAGCTTGAGGCCGAGCACACACGGCTGCGCGAGGAGGCCCAAGCGCAGGGCCTGCAGGTTGCTATGGGCACGGTGCGCGACACCACGGTGGGCGAGCGGGCCAACGAGATTGACTCCCGGCTCGCGAGCAACTTCTCCAGCCAGCTGGGCGACCGCATGGTGCTCGTGCTCTTTGACGACGGGGCGATTTCGGTGAGCGGCATGAGCGGCGATGGCATGGGATCGCGCACAGCCGACACCTCCAGCATCGAGGTCACCAATCCCGACGAGCTGGGGCTGGCAGATGGCGACCACGTGTGCATTGCGATGAATCCCGGAGAGATTCGCTTCTCGTCCTCCGTGCGCTACGATTTGGTGCCGGTGAGCGGTCCGGTGCAGCTGCTGTACAAGGATGGGGACGAGGGATCTTCTCAGACGCAGTCGGCACCGCAGCAAGATGACCACGAGGCCATGCGGGCTGCCAAGGAGGCCCAAGGCCAGCAGGTCTTTGAGGGTACGGTGAGCCTGCTCTCGACGGACGAGTACTTTGCGTTGATGGGATGGCCCACGGGTGGGCCCGGGCCCAACACCACGTTTGCCGTGCTGCAGGACGGGTCCAACATCTTGTTGCTGGGTATGGACGATCAGTGGGAGTACAACCAGTCCACGGCCCCATGGCAGGGCTACGACGGCAAGCAGGTGTGCGTGAGCGGCACCGTTGCCCAGGGCCAAGGCGAGTACGGCTGGACTTGCCTCGTGGGCCCCGAGCTACTCTACGAGCTGTAGCGCGTGTCCGTTTGGGACGGGCGCTTTTTGCGGCTCAGTCCCAAAACTCATGGACTGGGAATGGTAGACAAGGGGGACTGTCCCACGAGTCCGGGCCCGCCAGGGACCGAACGCGGGGGACTGTCCCCCTTGTCTACCAGTCGCTACCCACAGCCACAGCCCACAGGTTTTGGGCTGAGCCCTATCTGCTGAGATGGCGAGTCGTGCCACGATTTCTGCCGAGATTGCGAGTTGTGCCTGGCACGACTCGCGATTCCAGCAGATTCCGTGGCACAACTCGCGATTCCAGCAGACGAACGTGGTGGACTAGCGAGGCGTTCGCGCTGTTTCCATCTGATTAGTGTAAAGTCGTCGGACCGATTCTTCTCGAATCCTGCGATTATATGACATTGAATCAATTGACTTTACACTAGATATTTTAGCTAGTGTAAAGTCAAAAGGTTCAACATCATATAACCACAGGATTTCCTCGCGCTGACGCGGACGACTTTACACTAATTGCGCCCTTCTCCCAAAATGGTCTAGAGCAAAAGGGCTCTTCGGGACTTCTGGTGGGTGGTGCAGCTTTGGACGACAGGCCCCCAACCCAGGCAAGACCGCCATGGCGAAGAAGGGACCATCGACACGGCACCTAGGATGGACGCCAAACCCAATCCCGTACATTTGTCTGGCGCGCCGCGGGCGACCTTGCGCTATTATCTTGTGCGAAACCGACGGAAGGACTTCCATGCTCGTATACAACAGCCAGACGCACCGCAAGCAGGAGCTCGAGCCCATCGAGCCGGGCAAGATCCGCATGTACGTGTGCGGGCCTACGGTGTACGACCAAATCCACATTGGCAACGGTCGCACGTTCCTCAGCTTTGACGTGATTCGCCGCTACCTCATGTTTAAGGGCTACGAGGTCACGTTCGCGCAAAATCTCACCGACGTGGATGACAAGATCATCAATCGCGCCAACGAGCAGGGTCGCACCGCCGCCGAGGTTGCCGACGAGTTCTCCAAGAAGTTCATCGAACAGATGCATCGCTTTGGCATCTTGGACCCCGACATTCGCCCGCGCGCCACGCGCGAGATCGAGGCCATGCAGGAGATGATCTCGTCGCTCATCGAGCAGGGCAACGCCTACGTGGTCCCCAGCGGCGACGTGTACTTCTCGGTGCGCAGCGACCACAACTACGGCATCCTGTCGGGACGCGACCTGGACCAGCTGCGTGCCGGCGAGCGCGTGGAGGTGAACGACGAGAAGCGCGACCCGTTCGACTTTGCCCTGTGGAAGGCCGCCAAGCCTGGCGAGCCCAGCTGGCCAAGCCCGTGGGGCGACGGCCGTCCTGGCTGGCATACCGAATGCTGCGCGATGATCCATCGCTACCTGGGCACGCCCATCGACATCCATGGCGGTGGCGCCGACCTGGTGTTCCCGCACCACGAGAACGAGACGGCCCAGGCCATGTGCGCATGGCACGCGCCGCTGGCAAACGTGTGGATGCACACGGGCATGCTGCAAATCAACGAGGAAAAGATGTCCAAGAGCCTGGGCAACTTCTACACGCTCAAGGAGGTCCTGGACCGCTATCCGGCAAACGCCGTGCGTGTCCTCATGCTGCAAACGCACTACCGCGCCCCGCTCGACTTCTCGTTCGACCGCCTCGACGGTGCGGTGAGCTCTCTGGAGCGCCTGCAGAGCTGTGAGAAGAACCTGCGTTGGGCGGCCCATGCCGCGCCGCAGGACGGCAACCTCACCGAGGCCGATCGCGCGCTGGGCGCGGCCGTGGACGCGGCGAGCGCGGAGTTCCTGTCGAGCATGGACGACGACTTTAACACCGCGGGTGGCCTTGCCGCCATCTTTGGCCTGGTGACCGCCTCCAACAAGTACCTTTCGGAGGCCGCAGGCAACATCGAGACAGCAGTCACGCTGCGGGCTGCCGACGCGCTGGTGGAGCTGTGCGGCGTGCTGGGCATTGACCTCGTGTCTAGCGCGGACGCCAACGCGCTGCCCAGCGAGCTGCTTGGCCTGGCCGCCGAGCACGCGGGATACGCGGGAACGGACGTGGACGAGGCTGCCAAGGTGCTGCTCGAGGCCCGTCAGCAGGCGCGCAAGGCAAAGGACTGGGGTACGGCAGACGCCATACGCGATGGCATCACCGCGCTTGGCCTTGTGGTGGAGGACACCGCCGCCGGCGCTCGCCTGCGCAAGGCGAAGGGCTAGGCCATGGCAAAGAACCAGTCGCGCAAACCCGGCCGCGACGTGCGTGGCGGCACGGGAAAGCGCGGTCGCTCGCAGGTGCCCAAGGCCGGTCGAGGCGGCAACGCGGGAGGCAAGGCATACCGTGACCGCAATGCCCGCAAGGCGGGTGCCGGCACCAAGCAGGCGCCGCCGCGCAAGCACGGAAGACCGGGCACGTCGCACGGCCTTATCGAGGGCCGCCGTGCGTGCGCCGAGGCGCTCGATGCGCACGTGCCGCTGCGCCGGGCGCTTGTGGCCACAACGGTGGGCGAGCGAGACCGTGCGCTCGAGGAGCTGGTGGTTCGGCTCGAGGGTGTCGGCGTGCCAGTGGAGTACGTGTCGCGCGACCGGCTTGACGGCCGCTCGTCCCATGGAGCGCACCAGGGCATCATGCTGGAGACCGAGCCGTTTGCCTACGCGACGCTCGACGAGGTGATTGCCGCTGCGGGTGAGGGCGACGCGCTCGTGCTGCTGCTGGACCACGTAACCGACGAGGGCAACTTTGGCGCCATTGTGCGCACTGCCGAGGTGGTGGGTGCCGCAGGCGTGATCGTGGCCAACGCGCGTGCCGCCCGCGTGGGCACGGCGGCATACAAGACCTCGGCCGGTGCCGTGCTGCACCTGCCCATAGCGCAGGTGCCCAACCTCGCCGCTGCCGCCGAGCAGCTCAAGGAGGCGGGCTTTTGGCTGGGTGCCGCGACCGAGCATGCGCACGACGACGTGTGGCATGCGCCCCTGGATGGGCGCATCTGCCTGGTGATGGGCTCGGAGGGCTCGGGTGTCTCGGCGCTCATGCGCAAGCGTTGCGACTTTGAGTGCCGCCTTCCGCAACGGGGACGCGTGGAGTCGCTCAACGTGGCGCAGGCCACGACGGCCGTGTGCTACGAGTGGCTCAGGCGCACCATGGCCAAGAGCGAGGCGGTGGAGTAGCGTGGCTCGCCTGGCGTTGCTGGTGGTGGACGGATACAATGTCATCCATGGCACGACTCGCTATGCCGGCATGATCGACGAGCGTGCCGGGGCAGGTGCGCTTGCCGACGTCGCGTTCCTCTCACGTGACCCCTACGGACACGACCCGTTTGACGCGGCCCGCGAGGCGCTCGTCGCCGACGTGGCCGCATACGCGCAGGGTACGTACGAGCCCGTGATTGTGTTTGACGGCGCGGGGAACCTCTCGGATGAGCGTCCGGACTTCTCGCGGGCGGGCGTGCGGGTGGTCTTCTCACGGCAGGGGGAGTCGGCAGACACCGTTATCGAGCGTTTGGTGACCAAGGCCCGCACCCAAAACCGAGACGTGCTGCTGGTCACCTCCGACAACACCATCCGCTTTACCGTGGGCGGTATTCCCGTTACCACCATCTCGAGCCAGCTGCTCGCGGCAGACATAGCGGTGGTGGAGGTGGAGGCACACGTCGCGCGAGACGACCGCACGCACATGCGTCTTACCATGGAGGACCGGCTCGACCCCTCCACGCGCGAGAAGCTCTGGAAGTTACTGGGTCGCTAGGGTGCCAGGGCGCGCGGGCCACCCGGGCCGTGCGGGTCACAGAGGCTCGTCGGTGTGCGAGAGCTGGTTGATGTGCCGTATGGTGAGCACGGTAACGACCACCTCAAAGATAAAGAACACGACCAGCATCTCGGACCCAATGAGGAAGTCGTACGTACCGTGGATCACCACCGGAGCGATAAGGGCCATGCGCAGGTTGAACGTTTTCGCCTCGTTGTCGCCTCGTGCCTCGGCCTGCTTGGCGAGCCCATAGAAGTAGCCCATGTACACGGCGTCGAAGGCATGGCCGGGCACCGAGAGCACGGCGCGCATTATGGCTGTGGTAAGCGTGCCGTCCAGCACGTACAGGATGTTCTCGAGCGTGGCGAATCCCAGGGAGACGACCACCGCATACACGATGGCGTCGAAGAGGTAGTTAAAGTGGGGCGACTTCCAGGTGCCCTTCTTGAGGACGAGGTACTTGCCAGCCTCCTCGACGAGCGCGACTGCAAAAAAGTTCTCAATAAGGATGTAGAGCAGCGAGTCCTTGATGAGGAACCGGTCGAGGATGGGCTCGGCGACTATCTCCACGATGGCGGCGGCTATGGTTACGAGCGCACCGCCCAAAAAGAGCAGGACGAGCAGTTTTGGCGGCTCCTTCTCGATGGAGTCCTTGCGATAGATGTGCACGAGAAGCACTATGGTGGGCAGCAAGGCGAGTGCGAGTAACGGAATGCTCATGATTCCCTCCCAAGGCTATGCGTTGAGTTGCGCGAACACGATGAGCAGCACGGAGGCCAAACCAATAACAAGGCCTACCCGAACAACGATGCTGCCCACACGCCGTACGTCCCGCTCGTCCCGTACTGAGTGCATCGCCCGGTACGGCAGGAGGTTCCGGTTGCCGGTCTTTGCCAGAATCCAACCGTAGAGAACGAGCGCGATCGAGAACACCAAGAAGAGCGTGCCTGCGTGCAAGAGGTCGTTCATGCATGTCCACCTTTTTAGGTTATTTTCCACCGCCTGACAACGAATACATGGTAGCAGTTCTCGAGTGGTGCCGATTAGGGCGTTCCCTTGGGGGCGTGTCCGTAGTAGACGGTATGGATGGTGTGCCGAAGGACCCGCTTCCAATCCCTGGCAATCGGGTTGTCCTCTTGTGGGTTTATCCAGCTCAGCGGAGTCAGGTCTCCTACAAAGGCTTCGCCCGTGTCCAAGACCATTCCCACGCTGTCGGCGCTGTGCGACGGAAGCGATACGACCTCTCCGTCGATGCCCAGACTGGCAAGAAACGCCCTGCTGTCGGCAAGGGAGATCGACAACGCCTTGCGGTCATCGATTGGGCTAAACCGCTCCTTGGGGTCCCTGGCAAAGATTGCGTCGGAGTCGTGCAGGTGGCGCGCTTGCTCGCCGAACGTTACCAGCGTCACCCCATACGAAAGGAGGGTGGGCATAAGGCCAATGTGGTCCGGGTGATAATGCGTCGCCATCATGTGGGTGAGCGCGTTGGACGACAGGCCCGCCTGCTTGAGGTTGGCGTTAAACCGATGCAGCGTGGACGGAAACCCGGTGTCTATAAGCAGCGATGCCTGTGGCGTCCGAACAACGTAGGAGTTCGTCGCGCAGTATCGCGGTATCTCGATAATCTCCATCGGTAACCTCCCGCCTGCGGTGTCCGTTTGGGAAGAGGTACCTCTTCCCAAACGGACACCGACACCCGCAGCCACCAACGGAGTGGCTAATCCGAAAAAGGCAACACCCATTCTACGAGCAACGTTCGATTCGCGCCTTCTTCTGTCGCTTGGTTCCCAACTGTGGTAGGATATGCAACTACACGCCAGAGTGGCTCAATGGTAGAGCACCGGCCTTGTAATCCGGTGGTTATGGGTTCGATTCCCATCTCTGGCTCCAGGATTGTGATGCCCCCACTCTTGGGGGCTTTTTTGAGAAAAGGGGTTTGGCCCCTTTTCTCACCTTACAAAGTTTATGGAGTACGTGCACGACGGCTCGACGGATGGCACCGCGTGTGGTTGACTGTTGGCGCAACACGGACGAAGGAGGACGTATGAGTCTTTTTAAGCTGAGCAACGGCGAGGAGCTGTACTACGAGGATACGGGTGGCGACGGCAAGGTGCTGGTGATGATGCACGGCTGGACGAGCTCGCACGACGTGTATGCCGAGCCCGTGCAAATGCTCAAGGACAAGGCGCGCTGCATCACCTACGACCATCGCGGACACGGGGGCAGCAAGGGCGCGAACAGCGAGCAGGTTACCATGCAAACGCTCGCATCCGACCTGCACGAGCTGCTGTGCGGCCTCGACCTTAACGACGTGTGCCTGCTGGGCTGGTCCATGGGCGCGGGCGTGGTGATGACCTATCTTGAGGAGTACGGCACCGATCGACTTGAGCAGATAATCCTGTGCGACATGACGCCCAAGCAGATAAACGACGACGAGTGGCACCTTGGCCTGTATCAGGGCGCCTACACCGCACAGAACATGGAGGCCGACGCGGGCAAGAAGTTTATCGACCTGTACAAGGAGTTCGCCATCGGCGCCATTCCCAAGCTGCACAAGCTTCCCGGCTTCGTGCTCAAGCCCATACTCAAAAAGCGGCTTGCCGAGTGCGACGAGGGCGTGCTGCGCAGCCTCTCCAAATCGATGAAGGCGCAGGATCACCGCACGTGCTTCGAGGGACTCGACATTCCGCTCACATACTTCTACGCCAACCCCGGCTCGCTCTTCTCACCAGAGCTCGCGCAGTGGTACGAGCAGCACGTGCCCAGTGAGTTTGCGGCCGTGAGGTTTGAGGACGCGACGCACATGCTCGTGAGCGACCAGCCCGAGCGCTTTGCCACCGAGGTCGCGGCGCTGCTGTAACCGCTTGCCCGCACAATCGCTCCCCACGTACGTCTGGCTAGGCCAAGCGTACGTGGGGAGCTTTTTGTTCGCAAACACCTACGAACGAAATTGCTGTACGATACAAGAGTAACCAAGACATCGTGCTAAGGAAGCATTAGGTGATTGCCTGCACGCTTCCTAGGAAGTTGGTTTGCGACATGGGAAAGCGTGACGGCAAGATTTTGGAAATGCTCACTTCGGAGCGCAGGGTGGAGGTCGCGACGCTCTCCCAGCGCCTGGGCGTGTCGGAAGTGACGGTGCGCAAGGACCTGGACGCGCTGCAGGCCAAGGGGCTCGTGGTGCGCGAGCATGGCTTTGCCACGCTTTCCAACCCCAACGACGTGGGTGGCCGCCTTGCCTATCACTACGAGAAGAAGCGCCGCATCGCGCGTGCCGCCGCCGCGCTGGTTGCAGACGGCTCCACCGCTATGGTGGAGAGTGGCAGCTGTTGCGCGTTGCTCGCGCGCGAGCTGGCCAATGCCGCAAGCGGCGTGACCATTGTTACCAACAGCGCGTTTATCGCCAGCTACGTGCGCGACAGCACGCGCGTGGACGTCACGCTCTTGGGAGGGGCCTTTCAGCGCGACAGCCAGGTGATGGTGGGACCGCTCGTGCGGACCTGCGCGGCCGAGTTCTATGTGGACTACCTCTTTATTGGCACGGACGGCTGGATTGAGGGGGTGGGCCCCACCAACGCCGACCAAATGCGCGCCGACGCGGTGCGCTCCATGGCGGAGTCGGCTGCCCAGGTGGTGGTGCTCACCGAGTCCGAGAAGTTCGGCCAGCGCGGCGCCATTCCCATGCGCCTGGTGGGCAAGCGGCTCTCGGTGGTCACCGACGATGCCCTAGACGAAGGCTGGCGCAAGAGCCTGGAGCACGACGGCGTGGCCCTGAGCATTGCATAGTGGCCGCACAGAGGGGACTGTCCCTCGTGTCCGGCCTCGTGACGGCCGCGAGCCCGTGTATGGGCCAGACTCGGGGGACTGTCCCCTCTGTGCGGCACAATTGATATCGCCGACGCGGTGCCCTACACGAAGATGGGCTCGGTGCCATCGTCGATGGTGAGGCCGGGCGTGTCGTGTGGCTGTTCGCCCAGGAGGTCGGCCATCACGTGTGCGGTCGACCCAAGTAGGTCGACGCTGGGAATGCGCAGCGTTTGCAGCGCCGTGCGCAGGTCCTCGCGCGTGCGCTTGGAAAGAATCGTGTGGAACACGGCCACGGGGCCGTCGTCGTGCTGTTCCGCGATGCGCGAGACGATCTCCTCAGCGGGTCCCGCGTGCTGCAGGACCTTTATTACCACGTCGCCCGCGGGAAACTGAGCCGATGCGGCGCGAACGATGCGGGTGACGGTCTCTCCGGTCATGTCGGATACGGCATATACGGTAACGTGGTTGGGCATGGGTGCTCCTTTTGCGATTGCCTGTGATTAGAAAAAGGCCTCGACGCCCTCGTCGAGGTAGACCTGCCGATAGTCGGCGAGGTCGGACGGCTGGAGGTTCTTTTTGCCTTGCAGCGCGTAGGGCTTGTCGATGAGCTCGTACTTGCCCTCGCCATAGTTGTGGAAGGGAAGCAGCTGTACGCGCGTGCAGCCGACATCGCGCAGCCAGCGCGCCATGGCGCGGGCCTCGCCCAGGCCGTCGTTGAAGCCGGGAATCACGGGCGTGCGCGGAAGCACGTCCGGGTGGTTGGCGAGCGCCCAACGCAGGTTCTCCAGCATGAGGTCGGCGTGTGCGCCGGCCTGGTCGGCGAGCTTGGCGGCGTCCACGTGCTTGAGGTCCACAAGCATGTGGTCCAGCAGGGGAGCGAGGCGTTGGAACGTCGCCGCGGGCACGTGCGCCTCGGTCTCGATGCAGGTGTCGATGCCGTGGTCGTGCAGGCGAGCGAGCAGCTCCTTGCAGAACTCGGGCCAGGTGAGCGCCTCGCCGCCCGAGAGTGTGACCCCGCCCCCCGAGTCCTCGTAGAACGGCTGGTCCCGCAGGCATACGGCAAGGACCTCGTCCACCGTCTTTGTCTCTCCCACGATGGAGAGCGCGCGTGCGGGGCAGGCCGCAACGGACGCCGTGGCCTCAGTGCTGTTGCCGCGTAGCGTGCGCACGTCCACGTGGCGCTTGCCGGCAATCTCGCGCGCCTCGGCGCTTGGCGCCGCCGCAAGGCAGGCGCCGCAGCCAACGCAGGCGCTCTCCTTCCACTCCAGCTGTGGTGCGCGCTCCTGGCTCTCCGGGTTGGCGCACCACGCGCAGCGCAAGGGGCAGCCCTTAAGGAACACCACCGTGCGGATCCCTGGCCCGTCGTTGAGACTGAACTTTTGTATGTTGAACACCGTCGCAGCTTGCATGGGTGTCCTCCCTTTTCCGGTTCTTTTCTCTGATAGTATCAGAAATTGCGAACGTAAGTATTGAGAAATTCAGGCAAAATAATTCTTGACAAATGCCTCGTCCTTACGATACTCTAGTTTATGAACGAAAGTTAATTGGATTTCGCAAAGAAGGGACCATCATGGAGAACACCGAGCACTTTGGCGCACTCACCGCGCGCATGCAGGCCTTTCGCGAGGAGGTGCTGGACGAGAAGCCCTTTGTGGACGCCGAGCGTGCCGTGCTGTACACCGAGTCCTATCGGCAGACGCAAAACCAGCCGGCCGTGATGCGCCGCGCGCTGGCCTTTGCGCACGTGCTGGACCACATGAGCATCTACATCGAGGACAAGACCCTCATCGCCGGCAACCAGGCCACCAAGAACGGCAACGCCCCGGTCTTTCCCGAGTACACGCTGGGCTTTGTAATGGACGAGCTCGACACGTTCGAGAAGCGCGATGGCGACGTGTTCTACATGACCGAGGCCGACAAGCAGGCCGTGCGCGACATCGCGCCCTTCTGGGAGAACAACAACCTGCGCTCCCGCGGAGAGGCGCTTTTGCCCGAGGAGGTCTCGGTCTTTATGGAGACGGGCGTCTTTGGCATGGAGGGCAAGCTCAACGCCGGCGACGCGCACCTGGCCATCAACCATGCCCGCATGCTGCGCGAGGGTCTGCGTGGCTACGAGGAGCGCACCCGCGCCGCAAAGGCCGCGCTTGACTTGGCCGATCCCGACTCCATCGACAAGTACGTGTTCTACAACGCCGTGCTCGTGGCCATCGAGGCCGTGCGCCGTTGGGCGGGACGCTATGCCGAGCTCGCCACCAAGCAGGCCGACGCGTGCGATGATCCGGCGCGTGCCGCAGAGCTCCAGCGCATGGCCGCCGCGTGTGCCCGCGTGCCCTACGAGCCGGCGACCACCTTCTACGAGGCCGTGCAGGCGGCGTGGTTCGCGCAGGTCCTGCTGCAGATTGAGTCCAACGGGCACAGCCTCTCCTTTGGCCGCTTCGACCAGTACATGGACCCCTACTACGAGGCCGACCTCGCCGCTGGGCGCATCACCCAGGACGAGGCCCTCGAGCTTCTCACCAACCTGTGGATCAAGACGCTCACCGTGCAGAAGATCCGCAGCCAGGCGCACACCTATTCCTCCGCTGGCAGCCCCATGTACCAAAACGTCACCATCGGCGGACAGACGCCCGACGCGCCGCACGCCGACGCCGTCAACCCATGCAGCTGGCTCGTGCTGCGCTCCGTGGCCCAGACCCGCCTCACCCAGCCCAACCTCACCGTGCGCTACCACGCGAACCTCGACCCCGACTTCTTCGCCGAGTGCGTGGAGGTCATGCGCCTGGGCTTTGGCATGCCGGCGCTCAACAACGACGAGATCATCATCCCCAGCTTCCTGGCCTGGGGTGTCTCTGAGTACGACGCGTACAACTACTCCGCCATCGGCTGCGTGGAGACGGCCGTGCCGGGTCGCTGGGGCTACCGCTGCACGGGCATGAGCTACATCAACTTCCCGCGTCTGCTACTGTGCGCCATGAACGGCGGCGTGGACCTCACCTCCGGCAAGCGCTTTGTGGAGGGGCACGGTACGTTCCTCGAGTGGGAGACGTTCGACGAGCTGATGGCCGCCTGGGAGGCGAGCCTGCGCGAGATGACCAAGTGGTCGGTGGTCGTGGAGAACGCCATCGACAAGGCCAGCGAACGCGACGTGCCCGACGTGCTATGCTCTGCGCTCACCGACGACTGCATCGCGCGTGGCAAGACCATCAAGGAGGGTGGCGCGGTCTACGACTTTATCAGCGGCCTGCAGGTGGGCATCGCCAACATGGCCGATTCCCTGGCCGCCATCAAGAAGCTCGTGTACGAGGAGGGCCGCATTTCGCGCCAGCAGCTGTGGGATGCGCTGCTCACCGACTTTGCGGGCGAGGAGGGTGCGCGCATCCAGCGGCTGCTCGTGGACGAGGCGCCCAAGTACGGCAACGACGACGACTACGTGGACTCGCTTGCGGTGGAGTGCTACGCGCCCTACATCGACGAGGTGGCCAAGTATCACAACACGCGCTTTGGCCGCGGACCCATCGGTGGCATCCGCTACGCTGGTACGAGCTCCATTAGCGCCAACGTGGGTCAGGGCATGGGCACTATGGCAACTCCCGACGGCCGCCACGCGCACGAGCCGCTGGCCGAGGGCTGCAGCCCCGCGCACAACGCCGACAAGCAGGGGCCCACGGCCGTGTTCAAGACTGTCTCCAAGCTTCCCACCGACAAGATCACCGGCGGCGTGCTGCTCAACCAAAAGGTCACGCCCACGATGCTTGCGCGCGAGGAGAACAAGGTGAAGCTGCAGATGATGCTGCGCACCTTCTTCAACCGCCTGCATGGCTACCACGTGCAGTTTAACGTCGTGGATCGCGCCACGCTGCTCGACGCGCAGGCACATCCCGAGCGCCACAAGGACCTCATCGTGCGCGTGGCCGGCTACAGCGCGTTCTTCAACGTGCTGAGCAAGGCGACCCAGGACGACATTATCGACCGTACGGAGCAGGTGTTGTAGGCGCGGGCAGCCACGCCCATGAACAGGGGACGGGTTTTCCGTTCACGCCCCTTGTTCAGATACAAGCAGAGGAGACTGCGGGCGTGAACGGAAAACCCGTCCCCTGTTCACGCCTGCCTACAGGAAAGGAAAGATTATGGAGTTCTTTGTTGACAGCGCAGACATTGAGGCCATTCGTGAGTTGTGCGAGTTTTTGCCCATCGACGGCGTTACCACCAACCCCACTATTATTACCAAGAGCGGCAAGGAGCCCGACCAGGTCTTCGACGAGCTCGCGGAGGTGCTGACCGAGGACCAAAAGATCATCGCGCAGGTCGTGAGCCTGGACTATGAGGGCATCCTGGCGGAGGCTGAGCGCATTGCCCAGATTCGCGGCGGCAAGAACATCGTGGTAAAGATCCCCGTAACGTGCGAGGGCCTGCGTGCCATTCCCGCCGTCAAGGCCAAGGGAATCAGCGTGCTAGCCACCGGCATCTACTCGCCCGACCAGGCCTTTTGGGCTGCCAAGGCAGGTGCCGACTACCTGGCGCCCTACGTCAACCGCATGTGCA
>JAUMWN010000051.1 GCA_030529625.1 Coriobacteriales bacterium | reverse complement strand
GCGAGATATCGAAGTCCTTGGGCTGGGCGAGGTTGCGCGCGGCATCTGCGAGCGCTTCGGCGACGAGCGAGGGGTCCTCGCCGTCGAGCACGAGGTCGACGGCTACATAAAGATGAACGGCGTTGCCGTCCTTCCGGAGTACCAGGGCCGCGGCATCGGGCGCCAACTCCTCGAGCGCTCGGAGGCGGAGGCCCGCGAACGCGGCGTGAACTCCGTTGGGTGCGCGACGAGCTTTGGGCGCGAGGGCTCGCAGGCAATGCTTGCCAAGGCGGGGTACGAGAGGTCCGCGTACTGGTATCACAAGGTCCTGCACGGATAGCGCTTGGAACGAAAAACCCGTCCCCCGTTCCACGGATAGCGCTTGGAACGAAAAACCCGTCCCCCGTTCCATTCCCGGTGGCACAATGCCGCAAGGTGATGTTATCTCGTTTGCATGGATTACCTATGCGGGTTGGATTCCGCAGGAAGGAGAAGCTCATGGCGGGTAGGGAATGGACGCTTGGGAGGAGGTCGCTCCGTGGGCTCGCGCTGGGCCTGTTCGCGCCTTCGTGATGGTGCTGGGGCTGTGCCCGGCAATCGCCTTGGCCGACGAGGTAGAGGTGGAGCCGACCGGCGGAGAGGAACCCACGATCGCGACGCAGGGCGATCCCGTACAGACGCCGCAGGACGGGAGTCCTTACGGCCTCTATGTTGGCGACGTGACTGTGACAAATGAAAAACTCAGTGACGATGGCTGGAACTACGACCCGGATAGTAACACCCTGACGCTGAACGGCTACAGCTTCGACGGTACGGAGTCAAGTGTTAATGTTGGAATCATGTATGAGGGCAGCGATAACCTGACCATCGTGCTCGAAGGCGCTAACGTCGTCAAGGTCGCAGATGCTGGCATTGTGTCGTGGACGAATGCAGGCATCACCATCAGCGGAACCGGCACCCTCACCGCCGAGGGCGGCCAATTCGGTATCTTGTGCTACGGAGACCAGAGCACGCTGACCATCAGCGGCGCCACGGTGACCGCCACCGCGACTACGAGTGGACTAGACTCTTCGGCGCTTGGAGCTATGAAAGTTGGTAGGGGGAGAGCTATACAAGCTGGAAAAGGCATCACCATCAGTGATGCCACGGTGACCGCCACGGGCGGCGAGTATGGCATCTACTCGGGAGGCTCGCTGACCATCACCGACTCCACGGTCAAAGCCTCCGCTACGGATGAGACCGGAGGGCAAAACGGCATATTAGCCAATAACAGTTTCACCATCAACAGCGGCACCGTTACTGCCGAGTCCAAGGCCAACTATGGCATCTACGCCGGGGAGGGCGTCGTGGTGGGGAAGGACGTCACCTCCTTCATCGCGTCGGGCAATCCGGGAGCCATTCAAAACACTAACACGGTCAAGAACGCCATCGCCGGCCTGGGCTGGTCGGACGCGGCGGGCACCCAGGGCAAGACGGGCATCCCCGTCAGCGAAACAGGCCAGACGCTGGGCTACATGAGGGTCCGGTTCCCGGTGCCCACGCATGCCGTCACCGTAAAGGCCGACCCCAGCGCGGGCGGCACCGCGAAGGCGAGCGCACAGAAGGCCGCCGAGGAGGAGGCCGTTACCCTCACCGCCAAGGCGAACGACGGCTACGAGTTCGCGGGCTGGACGATCGAGGGCGAGGGCGCAAAGATTGACGACGCGAGCAAGCCCGAGGCCACGCTGACCATGGGCGCCGCCGACGTGACCGCGACCGCCAACTTCAAGAAGAAGGAAGAGCCCGCAACTGTCCCCGCCCCCATCGCCACCGCGCACGTGCAGCGCATCGGCTGGATGTCGGCCGTCACCGATGGCGGGCTCGCCGGCACCACGGGCAAGTCCCGCCGCCTCGAGGCCCTCACGCTCAAGCTCCCCGACGGCGTCTCCGGCAGCATCGAGTACTGCGGCCACGTGCAGCGCTCCGGCTGGGAGAAGTCCTACGCGGCCGACGGCAAGGTCGCCGGCACCGAGGGCAAGTCCCGCCGCCTCGAGGCCGTGCAGATCAGGCTGAGCGGGGCCGCCAAGGACAACTACGACGTCTACTACCGCGTCCACGTGCAGCGCCTCGGCTGGATGGGCTGGGCCAAGAACGACGAGCCGGCCGGCACTCAGGGCATGAGCCGCCGCGCCGAGGCCGTGCAGGTCGCGCTCGTGCCGAAGGGCGCACCCGCCCCCCTCGCCACCTACAAGGGCGTCACGCAGGACAACGCCAAGTCCTTCATCAAGAAGTAGCCACCCCGAGAAAAGGGGCCAAGCCCTTATCTCGCTCAGGGGCTCGTCCGTTTGCGCGGACGGGCCCTTTCCCGACCGTCCGTCGGGGACCGTCCCCTTTGGAACCTCAACTCCGCGCTTCCATAGGTGTTGTCTACGGATTCCTGGGGTGTACTATGCTGTAGAATGTGTCCAAGCGAACCGGGGGTCAACATATGCGGAAAGGTGAGGGCCGATGATTGAACTGAGCCATGTCTCTAAAACGTATGCGGGGAAGGAGGCCAAGGCGGTCGACGACCTCACCTGGACGGTCGAAGACGGCAAGATCACCGGCTTCTTTGGTCCCAACGGCGCGGGCAAGTCGACCACGCTCAAGATGATCTGCGGCGTGCACTCCGTCGACGAGGGCAGCATCAGGATCAACGGCCACGACATCGTTGCCGACGCCCTGGAGGCCAAGCGGCAGTTTGGTTACGTGCCCGACGACCCCGACCGATTCCTGCGGCTGACGGGCATCGAGTACCTCACGTTCATGGCCGATGTCTACGGCACGCCGTCCCAGAGGCGCGAGCCGTTTATTGAGGAGTACGGCAAGCGATTCGACATCTACGACGCCCTGAACGCGCGCATCTCCGATTATTCGCACGGCATGCGGCAGAAGGTGCACGTTATGGGCGCGCTCATCCACGAGCCGAGCGTCTGGATTCTGGACGAGCCCATGCTGGGCCTCGACCCCAAGGGCGCCTTCGAGCTCAAGGAGATGATGCGCGAGCATGCGGCGCGCGGCAACTCGGTGCTGTTCTCCACCCATGTCCTGGAGACGGCGGACGCGCTCTGCGACAGCGTGTGCATTATTGCGCACGGGCGGATGCTGTTCAACGGTACGCTCGACGAGCTTAAGGCGGCCCATCCGGGCATCTCGCTCGAGCAGATCTTCCTGGAGATGACCGCCAATGAGTAGCGTCCTCCTGCTTACCAAGCTGCAGCTGCAGCAGACGTTCGGCGGAATCCGCGGGGCCATAGAGAAGCGGACGGGCGCGAATGGCGCCATGGCGGGCACCGCGCTCATCGGCGCCATCATCTTCTTTGGCGTCGCCTGGCTGGGGTATATGGCCTTTGGCATCGTGGGGCGGATGGGCATGTCCAAGGCCATCTACAACATCCTGTTTATGGCCTGCGGCTCGCTGACGTTCGTGTTCTCGCTGCCGGCCATCCTGGGTTCGTTCTTTGGGTCGTCCGACATCAACGACCTGCTGCCGTTGCCCGTCTCGCCCTTTTCGATCGTGTTCGCCAAGGCGCTGGGCGCCCTTGCCACCGCCTACCTGTGGACGTTCGTGTTTATTGCGGCGCCGTTGGCGGGCTGGGGCATAGCGGGAACCCTGGCGGGCGGACTCAGCCTTCGCTTTTGGGTCGTCTACGTACTGGCGGTCATCTTTACCCCGCTCATGCCCGTCTCGTATGCCGGCACCCTCTCCATCGTCATCGCCGCGCTGTTCAAGCGCGTGCGCCGCAAGGACGCCATAACCACCATCACCACCGTGATCACGTTGGGCGTCTCCGTTGCCGCGTTTTTTATTTCCAACCAGACGAGGGCCAGCGACGGCGTGGCACGGATGCTCGGCACAATGGGGAACTCCGTCGGCAGCGTGGTCATGGCGTTTCCCGCCTACGGCTTTGCCGTGTATGCGCTCATCTACCCCGACCCCCTTGGCTCGTGGCTGTTCGTGCTGCTGTCGCTGGCGGCGTTCGTCGTGTTCGTGCTCGTTGCGCGCGTGCTCTACATGCGCATCGTGACCTCGCTCTCGTCGGGGGCCGGTCGCGCCGAGGCGTACGTGGGCGCGGGCACGCAGCAGCAGGTCCCGGTGTTCAGGGCGCTGCTGCAGGCGGAGGTGCGCAAGATCGTGCGCAACTCGTCCATTCTCCTGTATTACGTGGTGTACCCGCTCGTCATCTGCCCGGTGCTGTTTGGCATTATGCTCACGACCAACTCGGTTGGCGAGACGTTCTCGAAGCTTGGCACCTTGGGCGACCCCACCACAATGTTGGCGGGCTTCGTGCTGTGCTTCCTCATGGCGTTGGTGGCCCTAAGCGCCTCCAGCAACAAGCTTGCGGCGACCGCCGTCTCGCGCGAGGGATCCAACTGGACGTACCTCAAGTACCTCCCGGTGCCCGTGGTCGAGCAGCTTCGCGCGAAGCTCGTGCCCGCCTTCGTCGTGAACGCCATTCTTACGTTGGTGGTCATGATTGGCGGCGGGTTCCTCCTGTGTTCCAAGATGGGCATCAACGTGCTGGTTGTGGCGGGCGCCGCCGTGCTCATGCTGGGCGGGGCATGGCTCATGGTGTGCGTTGGCGCATGGAGCGAAAGCCGCAACCCTAACGTGAACTGGGGCAACGACGGCGACGTTAACCCCAAGGTGCTCAAGGGGACCGGTGGCGAGCTGCGCTCCCTCCTCGTGGGGCTGGCCTATGCCGCGCTGCCGCTCCTGGTGACGCCGCTCGTGAATCTCGATCCCATCGTGTTTATGCCGGTTCTGGCCGTAGTTGGCGTTGTTGTGGCTGTGGTGCTGGGACGCGTGCTCGTTGCCTCGGCCGCGCGGAATATCCAAGCGTTCGAATAGCGAACGCAAGAAGAGAGAGGACAAGAAATGCCGTATCCAGAGAACTTCGTAGTGCGCCTGATCATTTGCATCGTTGGGATGTTCGCCATTTGGATGGGGATGCACTTCATCATGAACGTAATCGTCTTCCATGAGGCGTTTACGATCCGTCCCTTCGACATCGTCGTTCCGTTGGGCATGGGAATCGTCGAGGCCTTTGTTTGGAAGCCCAAGGACAAGAAATAGACCGCCGGGGATGTTGACCGCCGGGGACCGTCCCTTCCGGGCTAGTCTGGAAGGGACGGTCCCTTTTGGATGGTAATGCAAAAAATGATATAGTGAAACAGTACTATGGCGCATTGTGTTGAGGAGGCGCACCATGGGCTGGAACAGGGACTCGTTGCCAACAAAGGTACTCTCGTTTTTCTTGAGCGTGGTTCTGGCGGTGGGGCTCGTGCCCCTGCCGGCGTTAGCGGAGGCAGTCGACGAGATGGTGTCTGCGACCACCGACCCAATCGCCACGGAGGAACCTGCCACTACGGAGGAGCCCGCCGCCGAACCCACAACTACGGAGGAACCCACCTCCACCGAGCCTGCCGCCGAGCCCACCGCCGCCGAGCCGGTTGCAGAACCCGTTGCCACGGAGGACCCCGCCGCCGATATGCCGGCGTTCGAGGGCGAGCAGGTCGTGGACGGCGTAAGGGTCTCCGTTGCGGCCGAGGCGGGCACGTTCCCGGCGGGTGCGAGGCTTCGCGTTAGCAAGGCCACGCAAGCGCAGGAGAGGCAGGCTGGCGAGGCCGTGGGAGAGGTGCGCGACGAGGGCGTTACCGTTGCGGAGTCGCACACGTTCGACGTTGAGGTTCTCGATGCAAACGACACCCCGGTCCAGCCGACCGAGGGCCACAAGGTCGAGGTCTCCTTTACCCAGGCGGAGGTCGCGGACAAGAACCTGCAGACGCAGGTGTACCACGTCACGGAGGACGCGGCCACCGGCGAGTTGGCCGCGCAGAACCTGGAGGCAACGACCCAGCCGACCCCGGAGACCGGCGATTCGACGACCGTGGTCGTACAGACGGATGGCTTCTCGCTCTACACCGTGGAGTTCACCTACAACAAGAAGCAGTACGTTATGCCCGGCGACACCCAGGTCCCGCTGTCCACGGTCCTTGCGGCTGTGGGCCTTACGGGTGAGGTCTCGGCGGCAAAGGTCAGCAACTCCCAGCTGTTCTCCGCGTCCAACGAGACGGGCGAGTGGGTCGTTACCGTGCACCAGGCGTTCGGCACAACTGAGTGGCTGAAGGTCACCATAAACGACGTGACCTATCAGATTGCCGTAACGGACTCGGAGACGCAGACCGTCTCGTACGTGGAGCGACACTGGGACGAGGTCCAGAAAAAGGTCGTTGCCGAAAGCAAGACGCGCGAGGCGAAGCTGTTCCCCACAAACAGCACGACCATCCCTGGCGGCTGGTACGTGGCTGAGGGCAGCATACAAGTGAATTCCCGCGTTTCCATCACGGGCGACACGCACCTAAGCACAGTCATGCAGGTTTTTGGGTGAATACATGCGCCGCCAGGCCTTCGGCCAAAGTGGCTCCTATCCGCGATTGCCGAATGCCCAGGCTCGGCTACCTAAGTTGGCCGAATGGAGACTCGTACTTCTTGTTCAGCTCCGAGATGACCATGCTGGCCTCTTCTTCAGAGTCACCATGGTCTCCGCGCTCACCATCGAGAAGCTAGAATCCACCATCGGCATAGCGCTCGGCAAGGCTATGACCCCCATTGATGTCTCTTGCCAAGCAATCCATGAACCAAAGGACCACTCTGATTTTGTGTCAAGTGATAACGTGCAGATAGAAAGCCCAATAAGGCATGGGAGCAAACCTCCGATGCATGTTAGCGCGCATGCAAAACGGATGCATATTCATGCATCGCCCTAATTAACAATGTTGCAGATTGACGGTGAATGTTAGTTAAGATATTGGTGGCATAAAGGGGCATAACGGACAGTGCTTGCGCAGGACGGAAAGTGCTTGATGTTGGTGAGTGTTTGTGTATAATTGCAGGTAGAATGGATAAAAGGATGAACTGTATGTACCTGGGGGTCAAGGGGTCGCTGGTGCGAATCCAGTCCACCCGACCAGAATTTAGCAGGTCAGAGGGGTTGATCCTCTGGCCTGTTTTCTTATGCCCACCATATGCCCACCGTGGTGCCCACCATTTCATGTGCATCTCACGGGTATAATGGTGTTGACTTGTCGATTGGAGTTGATAAGCATGTGCCAAATAGCAGTTGCTATCCCTGACGAGGTTCTCTACGACAGGGGTCTTAGCGTGTCCGAAGCCCAGGAGCTTGCTCGGCGCATGACGGCCCTCGGCCTTTACGTGAACGAGAACGTGTCCCTTGGGTATTGCTCCAAGATTGCCGGCATGCACAAAGAGGACTTCATACGTTTTCTTGGAACTTACGGTATAAGCATATTCCAATTCGACGATCTGTCGGAGCTTGAGGAGGACTTCGCGAATGCCTAGGGTGGTCGTCAACTCTACGCCTCTTATCCTTCTTTCCGGAATTGGAAGACTCGACCTGCTGGCGAGGCTGTACGGCACGATTGTGATTCCGAGCGCTGTTTACGGAGAAGTCACTGCCAAAGAGGACTCCGCCTCCTGTGCTCTTCGTAGTCTTCCTTCTTGGCTGTCAATCGAGCAAGCCCCAGATTTGCCAAAGAATTACCGACGTCTTATTAGCGCGAAGCTGCACGCTAGCGAGCTTGAGGTTATGAGTCTCGCATTGACGATCGTGTGGTCGAGGCTGCGGTGAGGCTAGCTCGGGAGGGCTAGCGAGTACCCGCATCGACAAGATGGTTCCTCTGGTATAGCGTAGCTGTATAAGTTTGGGGGTCAAGGGGTCGCTGGCTTGAATCCAGTCCACCCGGCCAGAATCTCGCAGGTCAGAGGGGTTGTTCCTCTGACCTTTTATTTTGGGTTTGATGGGCTAGTGGCAGACTTGTCAGGTTATAGGACAAAACGTAGGGGTTATAGGGGTCAAGTGGTCACTCCGGGAATTGTTTGCCCAAATATCAACCGTGATTCAAGTCGTCTGTTGCAATTGTAGGCAAATAACCTACAATTGCAACATGAACCGAAAGAGCTATATACCAACAATTGCAGAGCTTGCCGAGTCGGAGGGCGTGTTCACCACCTCCCAGGCGGAGCGCATGGGTATCCCGCGCGATGCCCTTCACGATGCGGTTGAGTCAGGCCGACTAGAGCGCGTCGTTCGAGGGGCCTACCGGATGATCGGCTCCGGTTCCGAACCCACTGACGAGCTAGTCGCAATCTGGAAGCTCACGTCACCGGCACAGTTTACCCACGAACGCTTAGTGCCGTCGAACTGGGACGGCATTGCAGTGGGGGGATCCACTGCATCGGCAATCCTCGAGATTGGCGACCTCTGGCTCGCCCCGTATCGGTTGTATGCGCCACGACGCATCAATACGAGGAACGATTCGGTTCGGTTCGCCGTTAGGGCGATTTCGTACGATGAGGTAGCCTTTAGGCGGGGGGTTCCTGTAACGAGGGCGGAGCGCACAGTTTTCGACCTTGTTCTTGACGGCGAGGAGCTATCCCTTGTGGCGGACGTGCTTGGGGATGCTGCGCATGTAGACCGTGACTTCGATCTGGGTAAACTCGCCTCCTATCTGCGTGCGGCGTACCCGAGAGGTCGGGCGGACCGCATACTGGAAGGCTTGCTGGCCGACGCGGGATTGACATGGACCGAGGGGTGATTTGCATACGGCATACAAGAGCGCACGCGCCTTGGAGATGGCTGTCAAGGACGCCGCGAAGGCCTCAGCCCTCGATACTGGCAGAGCAATCGAAGATTTCTACTTTCATAGACTGCTCTGCAGGGTATTTGCCGACGGTAATACCTCGTTCGTTCTCAAGGGCGGTCATGCCATGCTGGCGAGGACTGTCGACGCACGCAGGACGCGTGACATCGACCTGCTTTCCGTTGGCAACGACTTGGACGCAGCCTGTAGGGAGCTCATTGCCCTTGCGCAGAATGATCTGGGCGATTTCACCACCTTTGAGTTCGATGGAACTCGTCCAATAAAGGTGGAAGATGACTATCGCAGCGGATTATCCGTAAGGTTCGTCCCATACGTCGGACGCAAGCGCATGCAGCCCATCTCGATAGACCTAGTGGTGGACGAAGTGCCTCTCGAGAGGACAGAGATACTGACCCCTGCCGACAGGATTGATGTGGCAGGCATTCCCGTTTGCGATTACCTCGTCTATCCTGTGGAGATTGCACTGTCAGACAAGCTTCATGGAATTATCGAGACTCATAGCGGCCGCGCATCGTCACGCGTGAAGGATCTGGTCGATATAGCAGTTTATGCCACTACTTGCGAGATTGACGGCAATGGCCTGCTATCAAGCATTCAGCGAGAGGCACGCGTCAGGAAGCTTTTTCTCCCACAGTCGTTTGCCCTACCACCTGAGTGGGGAGCATTACATGCGCAGCAGTATGCGAAGCTTGCAAAACAGACGGGGCTATCAGAGGCTTACGTAAGCATGGACGGAGGTCTTATCATTGCAAAGGAGTTGCTTAACCCAGTGCTGTCAGGGAAGGGAAATGGATTGAGATGGGACTTTCGCTCGCTTAGTTGGGTTTCGGAAACTGGGGAAGTATGATGGCAGCGTTGGCTTCACGTTTCGCATGACGTTCTGAGCGGCAAGGCATTGTTTCATTATTTTATTGGCGGAGTTTGGCAGACGCTGGGTTGTGATGGGTGACGAATGCGTAATCACGCGGTTTCGGAGGCTGGTGTCCCGCCATACGCAAGCATATCCACTCCATGGGCAAGGCAGTACAATACATGGTATCTGGTAAACCGATGTGTGCACGGAAGACATTATTCATATCCTCCCGCGAATGGGATTTAGCACACAAAAGAACGAATCATTGTGGGGGAGCGCCATGTCTAAGATATCGATAAGGGAGACCCACAAATTCTCTGTGGATCAGCTCAAAGATTTGTTTCTTTCTGTGGGATGGTCCTCAGGCCACTACCCGGACAGGCTGGTCGTGGCCATGCGCAACTTCGAGGCCGTGTATGCCGCTTGGAACGGCGATTTGCTCGTCGGTCTTATCTGCGCGATGGATGACGGATCGATGACCGCCTACGTCCACTACCTCCTGGTTAGACCGGAGTATCACGGGACGGGCATTGGCAAGGAGCTCGTGCAAAAGGTCAAGGACCGATACGCCAATTACCTGCGCATCGTCGTCGTAGCATACGACAGCGAGATAGGCTTCTACGAGAACTGCGGGTTTGAAAGGGCGGCAGGCGCATCGGCCATGTTCATCACCGACCTTTGGACGTGAGTGCGCCTGTGGGTTACGCAATGCCCCTACGTCAGGTCGACCACCGCCTCGCGACCAAGGATGTCGTATGCCTCAAGGCCCCGGTCGCTCAGGCGGGTTGGGATTCCCAGCTGGGTGAGCGTCTCTGCGAGGGCGTGGGAGAACGCCTCATTCTTAAACGGGTGCGTAACCTGCAACGTAAGCGTGTCGCCGCAGGTAGCAACGGCAATGCTCATGGTCGCACTAAAGGACGGTATGCGGAAGGAGGCCTGGCGCACGTGTTGCTGGACGTCTGATGGCAGGTCCACGACACCCACGTTCGTGAGCAGAGAGGCGAGCTTGGAGCGAACGCCTCGCTTCTCCATCATGAGGGCGTCTTCGTTTCCGAACAGCTCGTCAACCGGTGTTGTCTCAAGGCGCTCCATCTCCTCGAGATGCTCGCTCAGCTTGCCAAGCGCCGCGTCTTTGTTGTGCGATGTGGCGAGCTGTTGTCCAAGCGCCTGCGCCTCGGTCTCGATTGGCATGGACCGCATTTGCGGCACCTCCGCGATTATGGACACCCCAGAGAAGTTTTGCATGGTTGACGTCCCAAACAAGGGTCGCAGGTCGGTAGTTACGCAGCAGAGTACGATTTCGTCCTTTGGGTGATAGGCACATCCCACCGCCCTGTCCACGGCGGCGATGAGCAGTGAGGTCACCGTCACCTGTGCGTTACGCGCTGCCAATACTACGGCATCGGCGGGTGCCGTGAGCTCCACGTGTCGGCAAAGGTACTCGCCATGCTCGTCCAGGTAGTCCTCATCAATCCCAAATAGCTGTGTTGCGCCAGGCGCGGTCGCATTCCCTTGATCAATCCGCTTGCCGTACTTTAGGCAGGGATACTCGTCCTCGTTCTGTGGCACGTCACCCGCGAGCAGGACCTTTCCGCACGCATCCACTGAATTCCCGAGCGCAACAAGGTAGTAATAGAGCAGCGTCTTGAGATATTCAAAGGCGCCCCTTCCGTCCGTAAGACCGTGGTGCAGCGATACCGTAATGCGCGGTCCGTCGTACGTCACGCGGTAGAGCCTTCCGGCCGTGTCTTCCGTACCGAGGAGCCATCTCTTGCCCGGCACATCCTCGAATGCACGCGCGGTAGTCTCAAGAGACCTGTAGCAGAGGCCGCGCCCCGTCGTGGCCAGTCCGCAGCCAAAGGCCGTGTAGCGACGCTCCGCATCACGTACGGCCTGGCTGAGCGCGTCGCCGTCCACGTCTTGATCCATAATCGCCTCAAGCATGATGAGCATGGTGTCATCGCCATTGTGGTGGTAATACAGATGCAAGTCTTTGCCGTCGATTCTTCTCACCTGCGGCACCATGCGATTCGTATTGCCGTGAGCCATGTATGGCCTCCTTATGCTGAGTATCTCAAAGAGCTGTTGGGCTCAATGATACGGGACGGAGGCGAGTCTGTGAGCGTAAAGCGAAAAAGGCCACGCAGGCGCGTACGAGGACAAACGATCGACTTGCTATTGTAGGCCTTACTTGAGGCCAAGCTCTCGCGCAAGGCGACATAGCATATACCTTAGGCTCTTTGACGGCCTGGCGGGGCTTATCCTTCTCAAACTGCTACCACTTACGGACGTTGGTAGTGTTTTGAGAAGGATAGTCCCAGTTTTTGCCCCTATCCTTCTCAAACTGCTACCAATAGCCAACGTTGGTAGCAGTTTGAGAAGGATAGATTACGGCAGGAAGGCCACATGGCTGTGCGGCGTTTCACGTGTCCCCGCATACACATGCCAAAACCGTATAATCCCAGTTGGTGGACATGCCTAATCGTTATTTTTTGGGGCACGTGAATTGGGGGCACATCTCCTCAATTCACGTGCCCCAAAAAGTTCGGACGGCTGGCGACAAAATGCCTGTTGGCGCGTCCTTACTACCACAATTTATGGGGCGCGTGAACGATGGCGCCCGAGGTGGCCGTTCACGCGCCCCAAACCGCGCGCTGATCACAGGACACAGGACAAAGGTGACGGGGACATTTGTCCTACTATGACTCAGACCCAATACCCAAAAAACCAACAACACGAGGTCGAGTTTGAAAGTGAAACGGGGGAGTGTTGGCTGTGTGCCTCTGGCCCACACACGAAATTTGGGGCTAAGCATTTGTCTGTCGGTCGAGCGATCAAAACCATGAGATGGCATAACGCTGGGCGTACATTGTGTACGACGGCGCCTCTTGTGGCTCGTTACTCCCAAGAGTCTGATTACGACCTTGCGAAGTGTTTCTGCCCCGTACGGACTTGTTGTATTCTCGTTCGCGTTGCATTCACCAAAGGAGGTATTAGCATGAATATGAAGAAAGCAGGTGACAAGACCGCCATATTCGAGACCATGAGCGTCCCCAAGGCCTTGGCGATAATGTCCCTGCCCGCCGTGGTGGCCCAGCTCGTTGCGACCACGTACGGCATCGCCGATGCCTGGTTTATCGGGTGCGTAGACAACCCCTACATGATTGCCGCGTCGTCGCTGGTACAGACGTTTTATCTCATTCTTATGGCGCTGGCGACCCTCTTTGGCTCCGGTGGGGGCAACCTATTGGCCCGCCAGCTGGGAAAGGGAGATTCCGAGGGCGCACGCAAGACCGCGTCCTACAGCATTGTGATGGCCGCGATCGTCGTCTTGTGCTTCTCCCTTATCTGCTTGGTGTTCATGGAGCCGATCCTGCGCATATTGGGGGCTAGCGACAACACGTTGGGATTTGCCAAGCAGTACGTGCTGGCGGCTACCGTCGTGGGCGGCGTGCCCATCGTGCTCTCCTCCACCATGCCCATGATTCTTCGGAGCGCGGGTTACTCAAAGGAGGCGGGCATTGGCGTGGCCATGGCCAGCATCATCAACATCGCCCTTGACCCCCTGCTCATGTTCGTTATACTGCCCGATGGCTACCAAGTGCTCGCCGCGGGAATCGCCACTGCGCTGGCCAATGTGATAGCGCTCGCATACTTCATCCTCATGTATCGCAAGGTGGGACGCTCGTCCGTCTTGGAGGTTCCCAAAAGGCTTGAGCACCTGGATGCCACGTCGCTCAAGTCTCTGTACTCCGTGGGCTTGCCAGCTGCCATTGCGCTCCTGCTGTTCAGCGTCGTTACCATCGTGCTCAACCTGCTTGCCGCCTCGTATGGTGACATTACGCTTGCCGCCTTGGGAATCGTGCTCAAGGTCGAACGCCTGCCACAAAACGTGGGCATGGCAATCTGTTTGTGCATGGTGCCTCTGGTTGCGTACAACTTTGGGCGGGGGGACCTCAAGCGCATGGACAGCTTCTTCTCGGCCACGAGGCGCGTCCTCCTTGCACTTGGCCTGCTTAGCATGGGCATCTGCATCGTGTTTGCCCAGCCAATCGTAAGTGCGTTCCTGGATGACCCAGAGGTCGTTCACGTGGGAACGGCCCTCATCAGGGTGAGGGCAATCTCGTTCCCCCTCATGCTTCTGGGGCTCCAAACCATCTACTTTACGCAGGCCGTGGACCGGGGCAAGCTCGCCTTTGTGCTCTCGGTAACCCGGTACGTGCTCCTGTGCATTCCCTCCATGCTCATCCTCAACGCTCTGTTTGGCATCGATGGCCTCACATGGTCCCAGTCGGTGTCCGATACCGTGTTCCTCATCGTCGCCATCTTCACCTACCTGCGCGTCCGCAAACAAATCGGGACCGCGTAGCCGTGGAACAGGGGACGGGTTTTCCGTTCAAGTCCCGCCAGCCCTCGATGTGGTCCCGGGGGAGATTTCGGTCAGGCGCTGAATCTGCCGCACGCTCGGCCCAGCAGGCTTGAGAGCCCTCGCCACTGCGCTCTTCCGGCAGAAGGTCGTCCGGCCGACGCGTGAAGACGGCTCGGTCGGCGTCGCCCTCGAAGACAAGGGCGTGGTGCGGAGACCTCCGTACTGCGGGAACCTCCCGGAGGACGACACCTTCGAGACGATCTGCTCGTTCGCCAACAGGCAGGGGGGCGACATATTCCTCGGCGTCCTGAATGACGGCACGGTGGTCGGCGTCAACGAAGACAGGGCACTCGAGATACAGCGCAAGGTGGTCAACCGCGTCAACAACCCGCAGTCGTTCAACGTCGCCCCGCTCCTGGACATGGAGACCATCCAGTACGAGGGGATGACGGTCATCCGCATCTGGGTCCCGGTGGATGCCATAGTCCACAAGTTCAAAGGCGTCGTGTACGACAGGACCGTCGACTCCGACGTCAAGGTCATGACGGACACGCAGCTCTCGGCGATGTACATCCGCAAACAGGAATACTACTCGGAGAGGAAGGTCTACCGCTACCTTACGAAGGATGACCTCCGAATCGACCTGCTACCGCGCATGCGGGAGATGGCGCTCGCGAAGAGGGCCAACCACCCCTGGGGGTCGATGGGCGACGACGAGCTGCTGCGCAGCGCGAGGTTGTTTCTCAAGGACTACGAGACGGGCGAGGAGGGATTCACCCTCGGTGCCGCGCTCGTGCTCGGGAGGGACGAGGTGATCGCGAGCATAGCGCCCGCATACAAGACGGACGCCTACGTCCAGCGGGAGGACAGGGATCGCTACGACGACCGTCTTGTCGTGAGGACGAATCTCATAGAGGCATACGACCAACTGCTCGCCTTCGCGCAAAAGCACCTCCCGGACAAGTTCTTCCTCGAGGGGACGCGGTCGATCAGCCTGCGCGACATCATCTGCCGCGAGTTGATCGTGAACACGCTGATTCACCGCGGGTACACGAGTCCCTTCCCGGCCAAGATGGTCATCGACGCCGAGGGCATCCGGACGGAGAACGCCAGTAGGGCGCGGTTCACGGGCGAACTAACCCCCGGAAGGTTCAACCCACTGCCCAAGAACCCGAACATCGCCGAGCTTTTCGCGAACATCGGGCTCACAGACGCGCTCGGCAGCGGCACCAGGAACCTGTTCAAATACTCGTGGGCATACGGCGGGTCCCAGCCCATGATGACCGAGGGGGACGTCTTCGAAGCTAAGGTGCCCCTCCTCAAGGGCGCCGCATCGTCTATGGGCGCGAACTTCGACGTCGACGAGGTCATCTCCAGGATGCTTGGGGACTACGGCTTCGCGACCGTGTCCGGTGTCGCCGCAATCGCCGGCGTCACGGAGAGGACCGTGAGGCGCCACCTGGCCCCACTCGTCACCGAAGGCAGGGTGATTGCCATCGGGAGCACGAGGGACCGGCGCTTCGCCCTTCCGGACACCGCGCTGGCCGAGGGGTGATTGCGGACATTTGCGGACAATGTCCGTAATCGCGCGAATCTTGTCCGCGTGCGTATTGTGATGTCCTAAATCATGGTTATAGACGTCTGTGCGGTCGGACTGCCCCCAGCGCCATCTCGCCGGGATGGACAAGGACTCCACCTCGTGGGGCAGGGAACTGGAACAGGGGACGGGTTTTTCGTTCCAGTCTCGCCAGCCCTCGATGCGGTCCGGAGGAAGATTCAGGTCAGGTGTTGGATCTGCCGCAAGCTCAGCCCAGCCCTGCAGCCTTGAGAGCCCTCGTCACCGCGTCCCACCGACAGAAGGTCTTCCGGCCGACGCATGTAAAGGGCGCGGTCGGCGTCGTCCTCGAAGACAAGGGCATGGTGCGGAGACCTTCGTCCCGTTGTCTTGGAACGAAAAACCCGTCCCCTGTTCCTAGTTGTATCTCACCTCAGAATGGAGCAACATCAGTACATGGAGCAACTGGAGCAGGAGGGCCTCATTCGTGAAGGACTTCCACGGCTCGGTTGATGATTACCTCGTGCAGTGCGAGTACGAAGGGACGACGCCGGAGGTCGCGTACAAGGGCAGCCTCAACGTTTGGTTCCGCGACAGGGAGACCCATCGTCGCGCCGCGATCTACGCAATCGAGCATAACCAGAGCCTGAACAGCTTCATAGAGGAGGCAGTGCGGGAAAAGCTCGCGATGGCAAAGTAACTAAGTAGAACGGGGGACGGGTTTTCCGTTCAGGTCTTGCCAGCCCCTCGATGTGGTACCGGGGGAGATTCCGGTCAGGCGCTAAATCTGTGACGCACGCTCGGCCCAGCCGACTTGAGAGCCCTTGGCACCGTGCCCTCCGGCAGGAGGTCTTCCGGCCGACGCATGAAGAAGGTGCGGTTGGCGTCACCCTCGAAGACAAGGGCGTGATGTGGGACTCCCCGTCCCGCCGTCTTGGAACGAAAAACCCGTCCCCTGTTCCACACGCGCACCGACGCGCAAGGGTTACAGTCTCACGGTGAGGGAATAGGTGAGACAGTAAACGCTACGAATGAGACGATAAGTGAGACTGTAAAAGGGTCCGGTGGGTTGAGCCCTGACGAGCTGGCCGTGGTTGGATACATGGCGATGAGGCCCGACGCTACCTATGAATCCTTATCGCACGCAACGGGATTCAGTAGGGCCAAGGTCGGACGAATTATCCAAGCGCTTCGAGATCGAGATGTAATCACTCGCGTGGGCGCCCGAAAGCACGGAACATGGAAGGTAATGTCCGATGGCTGACGTCGGTGTAAAAGCACAACTCAAGGAGCGTATCGGCGCACTGTAGGTACGCTGGGAGTGGCGTCGCGTCGTTGTGTGGCATGGCGCGGAGGGGGAGTCCGTGTGGGCTTTTGGCAGCACGATGGTGCGCAATGACCTGACAGTGCTCATGAGCCGCGGCGCAAACGTTCCCACCTTTGCGCTGGAATACCTGCTTGGCATGTACTGTCCTTAGACGTCTCGCTCGATCAGCCGCAATCAGGCGGGTCTTCGACGAAGAGTCGCAGGCAGTCGAAGCGCGGGCTGATGAACACGCCCATGAGGGCGTCGCCGTGCTGCCTTACCGGCCTCTCCTCCTCATCCTGGTCGCATCCCCTCCAAGGCTCGAATGGTAGGCCATTGAGCGCGTTCTCGGTACGCAGGTCGAGCCTGGGTATGGCCATGTCGCTCGGGTTCGGCACAATCCTGGCATAGTCCTTGAGTTGCCCGTCTGCCATGATCACTCCTATCGTATGGGGTCGCGCGTCTCCAAGGAGGCCACGAGGAGGTTGCGTATGCGCTCGGACGTCCAGCACTTGCCCTCGTAGAGGAAAGGCGCCTTCTTCGATGTGACGCAGAACTCCCTCGCAACCTTTGGGGCACCCTGGGGACGATGGATTCGCATGCAGTGGTCTGGGCATCTTGGTCCAGGCAGACGATCCTCATGCTTCTCCTGCCGTGAACGTCTGGCTCGCCGAGAGGCTCTTGTCGGAAGCGCGAGGTCTGTATGTAGCTGTCAGGGCCGTCAAAGAAGACCTTACCGCCGCTCATGCCAATATCTTAATAGATTCCATAGATCCAGGTGAAGAAGCCATTATCCGTTGAGCCCCACACCTCGTCTTTGGTGCCGTCTACGCAGAGCACCCACTCGTCGATATCGCTCACCTTGGCAATAAAGCGATCGAACTCGACAAGCGTGGGTTCCGCAAGCTCCACGGGGTACATGCCATTATTGACGTGCGGGAGCAAGTGGGATAAGAGCGGGAACTCTGCCTCGCCACCTGCATCCTTTACCCTGTCCCTGAATGCGCTCACACCAGCCCAGTTGGTAATACACTCCAAGCACAATGCCTTAGTGCGCAACATGAAGCCTATCGGTTGGCCCGTTGTCGTGCCCTCGTGCAAGCCGGACAATTGCACACAACCTGCGCGTCCAGTTCCTTGAAGGCCTGAATGGTGCGCGAGCGCTCCTCTTCCTGTGCCTTGGTTCGATCGGCGGCCTGCTTGCGAAGCGCAAGATGCTCGGAGAGGGTCATCTTCTTATGGCCGCGGCGTGCCATGCCGTCCCTCGCCTTCGTCCGATAGGCCAACAGGA
The DNA here is from genome assembly GCA_030529625.1 of Coriobacteriales bacterium. Lineage (GTDB taxonomy): Bacteria > Actinomycetota > Coriobacteriia > Coriobacteriales > Atopobiaceae > RUG440. The sequence goes on along the minus strand of JAUMWN010000051.1, from coordinate 3,238 downwards.
ATGGCTCGATTATAATCTGATTTGCCCACATGGCGGAGAAGCCTGACAATATGTCCCCATGGAATTTTGCAATAGGCATTGCAAAATTCAGAATCTATCTCACGGGCAAACTTGGCCATATAACGAAGGTTGCGAGCGCTCATGCCCTTGATTCCGGGGAACGCCATCCGAATGTCTTTCGAAAGGGAGTCGATGTAACCCGTGCCATACACCCTTTTCTCGTTAAGCTGCAATGCGTTAATAGGTTGCCATACCATAACCATCGGACCCCAATTCACACCTCGACCTCACCGGATATGAGCTTGGGTAGCAGGCGGTCGCGCGCTACACATGCACAATCGAAGACCTTTCTACAGGCAACCATCCGATATAACTGTTCAATATGTACATCGAAACTAGTAAGGGTAGCTTCATCTGGGATTGTTACCGACAGCGTCCGGAAGGTCGCCTTTCCTATTTCGGTAGTGTCGAGGGCATTCACGTGGAGCCAACTTCACATTCCGCGGGGCAAGTTATGTAAGTCAAAGACGTTAGTTCTTGTGTTTAGTCACGCTCGGGCGACTCTACGACAAAGAGTCGCAAGCAGTCGAAACCCGGGTCGCTGAACACGCCTCTTAGGGCGTCGCCGTGCTGATCGACCAGCCTCTCCACCTCATCCTGATCATGTCCACTCCAAGGCTCGAATGGTATGGTGCCTCCGTCAGCCCCCACGAGCTCAAAGCCCACCAAGCTCCCGTCGTCGTTGAAGGGCCCCCTCACGTGCCACACGCCACCGGGCTCTGCATCACCAAGTCTTCCAAAGGCGGGGATGGGATAACCCATATCGTCGTACTCCTCCTGACCGTCCCAGCTACCTACCGAGAAGATGGGGACCTCCGCCACCAGGCGTCGTCCCTCGCGTATCTCGCATTGAAAAGGTATGCCCTTGCGGAGGTAATCGTCCCAGCTCGTGAAGTGCGGCAGATCGGTTGCCAAACGCACGTGCTCATTACGCTCTGTCTCGAACCATCGCCCATACAACATGGTGAGAAGTGCTGTCGTGAGCGGATGGGTTTCGTCACCGACGATGAGGGCGTCGACACCGCAGTATGGGCAGAGCCCCGTTTCTTCCTCGCCATCCTCGACCATCCAACTGGTGATGAGCGACGTTGGAAAACGCCTGCCGCAGTGGAAGCATCCACATTCGCGGTGCGCCTGGAGCAGGGGCCTATTAAAGCCGGTTTGACCATTGAGCGTGTGTTCGGCACTCCAATCGAGCGCAGGTATGGCCACATCACTTGGGTCCGGTGTGATTCTGACATAGTTCTTGAGTTGCTTGTCTGCCATGGTTACTCCCATCGTATGGGGTTGCGCGTCTCCAAGGGAGCCACGAGGAGGTTGCGTATGCGTTCGGCCGTCCAGTACTTGCCCTCGTAGAGAAACGGCGCCTTCCTCGAGGTGACGTAGAACTCCCTCGAAACCTTTGGAGTACCCTGGGGACCGATGGAGTCGAATGCAGTGGTTTGGGCATCTTGGTCCAGGCAGACGATTCTCATTCTTTGACTGCCGTGCGCATCCGGCTTGCCTATGGGCTCTTGTCGGAAGTGCGTGGTCTGTATGTAGCTGTCTGGGCCATCAAAGAAAATCTTCCCGCCGCACATGCCTATTCTTTGGTTGAAGCTGCACATCCAGGTGAAGGAGCCATTGTCCGTTGAGCTCCAGACCTCGTCCTCGGTGTCGTCTGCGCAGAGCACCCACTCGTCGACATCGCTTACCTTGGCTATAAAGCGATCGAGCTCTACGAGCGTGGGCTCCGCTAGTTCGACGGGGTACACACCGCCGTTGCCGTCCGGGAGCAGATGGGATAGGAGCGGGTACTCCGCCTCGCCGCCTGCATCCTCGACCCTGTCTCTAAACGCACTCACGCCAGCCCAGTTGGTAATCCGTTCAGAGCAGTATTCGCTCCGTTCGTGTTCGCAGGGACAGTCCATCCATTTGCGGAACTCATCATCGAGCTGTTCGTAGCGCGCCAAATACTGACGGTGGTCGTACTTTGTGTGGGCCTCGTCAAGCTTCCTAGAGACGAGGTAGCCGTCGCAGTCGATATAGAGGTCCTCGTATGGAACTGGGCCTGGTTTTAGCCTGTGTTCCTCAAAGCACCTGCACCTTACGCTTGCGTCAAGCCCCATGGTATGTCTCCAATCTCGATTTGGGGTGCCTTAGCGTGGATTATGACATGCGCATTGGACGGAAATGGCTTCTGTGCGGGGCTTGGAGGTGCGGTGGGGTGGAGCTTGTCTTGAGAAACCCAAGGTTTATCGGTTTGCCCGTTGTCGTGCCCTCCTGCAAGCCGGACAATTGCACATAACCTGCGCGTCCAGCTCCTTAAAGGCCTGGATGGTGCGTGTGCGCTCTTCTTCCTGAGCCTTGGTCCGATCGGCGGCCTGCTTTCGAAGCGCAAGATGCTCGGAGAAGGTCATCTTCTTATGGCCTCGGCGTGCCATGCCGTTCCTCTCCTTCGCCCGATGGGCCAACAGGAATGGCTTGATTATAGTATTGGTTGCTCGTCTGGCTGACATCCACACCGATAGGCTTCGATAAGTGTGCGCTTTGAATGTGCTCCAGACATCAATATCTGACGAGAAGACATAGCTTTTGGTTATGTATGCGCTAGCTAGGAATACAGCCGACGATTACAGCCTGTGTTTCAACTAGTAAAACAGTACGTCACATACACAGATGAAGATGAGCAGGATGTGGACCTTGGGGCTCTGGATGCATACCTTGGATGCTGTTCTCTCGAAGGCAAGGGCTGCGCTGTAGATGACTACGTCACCCACATGTGCATTGTACGGAGGTACCAAATCAAGACATACTTCCAAACACTTTAGGGGGGAAACAATGGAGTTCAAGGTTGAGCGTAACGATATCGCGAGGATGTGCGTGGATGTTGTGGTCCTCCCGGCAAACTGGAGGTTGATCGCGGGAACCGGGTCGTCGCTCGCGTTGTTCGAGGCGGCAGGCCGCGAGAAATTGGAGGCGGAGTGCGCAATGCGATTTGAGGAGGCCCAAAAGCAGCACAAACGCCTCGTTCCCGGGACATGTATCCTCACACACGCCTACGACTTACCCGCAAGGGCTATCCTGCACACCATCGTGCCCAAATGGCAAAATGACAGGTCACGTGAGTGCTACGAGGACCTTTGTAGACGATATGTCCCGCACCCAAGCGGGCGGTAGAGTCCAAGGAGAAAGGCCC
>JAUMWN010000118.1 GCA_030529625.1 Coriobacteriales bacterium | reverse complement strand
CGACCGCATGGCCAGGCGCATCCTGGGTATGGGCGACGTCATCGGCATCATCGAGGAGGCCGAGAAGCTCTCCGACGAGCAGAGTATGGCAGATGCCGAGCGCATGCTCATGGAGGGCTTCACCATGGACGACATGCTCTCGCAGCTGCAACAGGTGCGCAAGATGGGCGGCATCCGCAAACTGGCGGGCATGATTCCCGGTGTTGACCGCGCCATGAGCCAGAGCGGTGCCGACATCAACGACGACCAGCTCAATCCGATCGAGGCCATGATCCATTCCATGACCAAGGAGGAGCGCGCCAAGCCGCGCATCATTAACGGTCAGCGCAGAAAGCGCATCGCGCAGGGATCTGGCCACACGGTGCAGGAGGTGAACAACCTCATCAAGCAGTGGGAGCAGATGGACAAGATGATGGGTTCGCTGCGCTCCATGGCCATGGGCGGCAACTCCCGCAAGATGGGTCGAGCCATGGGCAACATGATGCGCAACATGGGCATGGATCCCATGGAGGCCGAGAAGCTCGCCCGCATGAGCGGCACAGGCCCCGCCATGACCGGCAACCGTCCGGTGCGCAAGGGACGCCCCCGCAAGAAGGGCAAGCAGAAGCGCCGTCGCTAGGATGTCGGCAAGGGTTATAAGCCCGAACAAGGGGGACACACCTCTTCGAGGTATGTCCCCCTTGTTCGGGCCTTTCGTTCGGGGGTGTGTCCCCCGTTTCCAAACCTATCGAGCGTCGCTTCTAGTAGTGCACGATCACCACGTCGCCCACGTTCGCGATCTCGTAGAGCTTTTGGGCGGCGGAGTAGGGCAGGTTGATGCAGCCGTGGCTGCCGTCGTAGGTGTAGATGTTGCCACCAAAGGAGCCGCGCCATGTGGCGTCGTGCAGGCCATAGCCGCCGTCAAACGGCATCCAGAACGTTACGTCGCTCTCGTAGTCGGGGAAGCCGTCGTTGTTGTAGTCAAGGCCGATCAGCTTCATAGGCGAGGCTTTGTCCTGAATGAAGAACGCGCCCAGGACCGTGCCGTGATTTTGCGAGGTGTTGCCCGAGACGCAGTCCGACTCCCAGATTATCTCGCCGTTGTCGTCGTACATGCGCACGTGCTGCTCCGCGAGATCGGCGTCAATGTAGCGGTTGGGCCACTCCTTGCCGTTGGGGTCCCACGAGTCCGCGGTCTGGCTCATGGGGGCGTCTATGGGATCGGTGTTGCCCTCCGAGAGGTTGTCGGCAATGATGTTGGAGAGTTCCTCGCCGTTGAGAATCCAGCCGTAGGTGCCGCCCTCAATCTCAATCTCGGCACCGTCGGGGCGCTTGTAGGTGCGCTTGTTGCCTACCGTGTCGAACTCGTCGGACAGGGGGCCAGACGCCCACTCCTTGATGGCGTCCCGGTCGACGTCCAGTTCGCACTCGTCGTTAATGGAAAGCCACTTCTTGAGGAGCGACTGGTCGATCTCCTTGGCGTCCTTGTCGGCGATGCGAATCATGATCTTCTTGTCCAGCAGCTTGTTGGCGCGGTCAACCTCGTCCAGGAGCTCCTTGCTCTTGGTGGTTATCTTGGGCTGGCGCAGATTGCTCTGGTCTATGGCGATGTCGGTGCTCATGCCGCTTACGCCCTCCCGTGCTTTGGTCTGCACGCTGTTGGTGTGCAGTTGCGTGCCGATCTTCTCGGGAACCAGGACGAACTTCTTGCTGTCCTCGTCATATTGGGCGGTGGCGTCGGTGGGTGGCTCGGTCTTGTCGTTGTGCTCGGTTATAGCCTCAATCACGAGGTCGTCGAGCTTGTGCTCGTCAAATGTGATGCCACGGTTGACGCTGTAGGCATGCGTCTTGGTGAGCTCGATGGGCCAGGTCCATGCCGAGATCTGCGCGCCGGCCTCGGCGCCGTAGGTAGCCCCGTCGTAGGAGAAGTCGATGTCCTTGCCGTCCACGGTAAGGTCCAGTCCCTGTCCCGCGATCCTGGTCTTATAGGTCGCTCCCAGGTTGGTGACGTGGGAGGAGAGCTCCGAGACGGACATGTTAGAGACGTCCTCGCCGTTTACCGTGGTGTTAGGGAAGAAGTGTGACATAAAGTAGAGTGCCCCGATTACATACACCAGCAGGAGTGCGGCCACGATTGCCAGGAGCACCAGGGGCCAGCGGCGCTTCCTGTTGACATCTGCTCCTCCCATGGGGGTGTGAGACGACACCTTGGGCAAGTCAGACTGCAGCGAGAAGCCACCACTGGTGCTGGGGTCCATGGTGTCCAGGGGGATGGGCTTTACGGCCTTTGTGGGTCGGGGCTCCTGGCGCACGTATTGCTGCGTGGGCATGGCCTGCTGGGCTTCGTCTTCGGGGGAGGGAATGTTAAAGAGGGACATGCGCTGAGTGATGGCCGGCGTTGTGTCCTCCTGATCTTCCGGTACCTGCTCCTGTTGGGTGAGGTCTTCCTGCTGCAGCTCCACCGTAGCCATCTCCGCCGGCTCTGAGAACTGGTTGTCCCCATTTACGGCGTCGTCTGCGGTAATGTCTGTCGCCTCCACGTTGGTTTGCGACGCGTCGGCCGCGGCGGGCTCTGCCTCGTCCTGCTTTGGCCTTGTGGGCAGCAACCCCTCGTCAAAGAAGTCCTCGAGCCATGCGTTGTCGTCGTCCACGAAGGACTCCTGCGGGTCCATGTCCTGAGCATCCTGGTCGTTCTGCAGTACCTGGTCATCCTGCGACATCTGGGACTCCTGGGTCACGACGTCCTGCTCGCCGTAGACGACAGCGGCCTCCTGTTCCTCAAGGGGTTCAGGATGCTGGGCCGTCTCGTCACTTTTCTCAACGGGGTGTTCGCCCTCGAAGGCGTCCAGCTCGTCTTCGTTGATGCCTTTAGTATCCATGCACGCTTCCTTCTCTCGTAGCAAGCGGTATTATTCTTTGGGCAGGGGTATGGTACCCCATTATTGTGTCTCGCATGCGACGAGGAGATGGCTTTATGGCAACTTTACGCATGTCAACGCTTGCCGACAAAAGACTTGAGGTCTACACCAAGCTCACCAATCATCAGCTGAGGTCTGCTTGGGAGTGCGAGCACGGCATCATGATTGTGGAGTCGCAGATTGCCATTCGCGTGGCGCTTGAGGCAAGGATGCGTCCCCTCTCGTTTTTGCTGAGCGAGCAGAGGCTCCAGGCCATGGCAGACGTAGTGGACTCCCTTGACGACGACGTGCCCGTGTTCGTGCTGCCGCCCGATCAGATGGAGCGGCTGTGCGGCTTTAGGGTTACCCGAGGAGCCCTGTGCGCCATGGAGCGGCCGCGGCCGCTGTCTGTGGACCAACTGCTGGATGAGGCCCGCAGGCTCGTGGTGGTGGAGGGTGTGACGGATACCTCCAACATAGGCGCCATCTTTAGGAACGCGGCTGCCCTTGGTGCCGATGGCGTGCTCGTGGCACCCACGTGCGCAGACCCGCTGGTGCGCCGTGCCATCCGCGTGTCTATGGGAAACGTCTTTCGCGTGCCCTGGTGTCGCGCGGACGGTGCGTGGCCGACCCATGCCATGAACGCGCTTTCCGAGCGCGGATTCCTGCGCCTTGCCCTAGCGCTTGCCAGTGACGCGGTTTCCCTGGATGACCCGTCGCTGCGTGAGGCGTCCAAGGTCGCCCTGTGCTTTGGATCGGAGGGTGCAGGGCTCACGCAGGCCGTCTTGGACGCGTGCGACAAGAAGGTGATTATTCCCATGGCCCATGGCGTGGACTCCCTCAACGTCGCCGCATCGAGTGCCGTGGCCATGTGGGAGCTGTTTCGGTAGCAATGGAGCGTGCCCGCTAGGGAAGAGGTGTCTTTGGGACATGTTCGGCAGGCCTTGTGCTACGGCATGCCTTACCCAATGTCCCAAAGGTACCCCTTCCCTAGCGGGCACGCTCACGATAACGTGCGGTCGCTAGTCTTCCGCCTGGCTCAGGAAGCGCTTGGTGCGCGGATCCTGCGGATTGTCGATTACCTGCTCCGCGGCCCCCTCCTCGGCAATCTCGCCGTCAAAGAGGAAGGCGATGCGGTCGCTCACCAGCTTGGCAAAGCCCATCTCGTGGGTGACGATGCCCACGGCCATGCCGTTGGAGGCCAGGTCGCGAATGAGCCGTTGCATGTCGGCCGTGAGCTTGGGGTCCAGGGCCGAGGTCGCCTCGTCAAAGTAGATCACGTTGGGGTTCATGGCAAGCGCCCGCGCGATGGCGACGCGCTGCTGCTGGCCTCCGGAAAGCTCGCAGGGCACCTTGTTGGCATGCTGGGTGAGGTCGAGCTGTCGCAGGAGCTCGTGCGCCTCGGATTCCACCTCCTCGCGATTGCGCTTTTGCACCACGATGGGCGCATCGGTAATGTTTTGCAGGACGGTGTAGTGGGGGAACAGGTTGTAGTGCTGGAATACGATGCCAAAGCGCATGCGTGCCGCATGCTCGGCCTTTGGGTCGTAGGTGCTGTGTCCGCCCTCGCCGCGCTGGCACACCACGAGGTCTCCGTAGGAGAAGTCGGCGGAATCAAACCGATCGAGCAGCGTCATGCAGCGCAGCATGGTGGACTTGCCCGCACCAGAGGGGCCTATCATGGACAGCACCTCACCGGGCATGATGTTGAGAGAGACATCGTCTAGGACCACGTTGTCGCCAAAGGCCTTGCGGGCATGCTGCACACTCACGGCAGGCACGGTTGGGTTAGTCATGGTAGTACCCCAGCTTCTTCTCGGCGCGGCTCAGGCAGAACTCAATGAACAGGCAGGTCACCCAATAGATCGCGGCGGCAATCATAAACGGGACCATTGTGCGCTGGCTTGCCACAAGGGCCTTGGACGTCGTGAACATCTCGGCAACGCCGACCGAGAAGGCCAGGGACGTGTCCTTAATGAGCGTGATGATCTCGTTGCCCATTGCCGGTAGGATGCGCTTGATCACCTGTGGCAGGATAATGCGGAAGAACGTTTGAGAAGGAGAGTAGCCAAGTACCTGCGCGGCCTCGTATTGCCCCGTGGGCATGCTCTGGATGCCCGAGCGATAGATCTCGGCGAAGTACGCGGCGTAGTTAATAATAAAGGCGATGATGCAGGCGGTAAATTTAAAACCGGCACCTGTCTTTATGCCAAACACGTAGTACGGCATAAAGAAGACCGCAAACATTTGAAGCATGAGCGGCGTTCCGCGCATGATGGATATATAGAGCTGCGTGATAAGCCGTAGTGGAGTGAACTTGGAAAGTCGGCCCAGGGCAATCACTACGCCCAGAGGAACGGCGCCCAAGAGGGTAAGGCCAAACACCTCCAGGGAGGTGACAAAGCCCTGCATGAGCATGCCAAACATTGTGGATAAGTCCAAGACGCACCGCCTTTGCAATGAGGGGCGGGCGACCTGAGGCCGCCCGCCACGTAAGACCTATTTACCGTACCAACGTCGCGTTATGCGCTTGCCTTGGGAAGGACCCAGGCGGTGTAGGAGACGCCCTGGTCGGCGTACTTCTCGCACACCTGCTTTACGGTGCCGTCGGCATCGAGCTTTTGCAGGTCGGCCTCCACCTTCTTGGCCAGCTCCTTGCCCTCGTCGGTGTTGGCGAAGCCAACGCCAAAGTGCTCGGAGTTGAGCGGCTCGTCCAGGATCACGTAATCCTTGGAGTCGCCGATGTTGAACGCTGCCACCGAGTAGTCACACGCGACGGCGTCGTACTCGCCTGTTTGCAGGCTCATAAACGCGGTGTTGTACTCGCCGATGGTGTCGAGCTTGGCAAACGTCTTGCCAAGCTCGGCCTGGTCGCCACCCTCCGACAGGAGGTTGAGCGCTGCGGAGTCGGCCTGGGTTACCACGTTCTTGCCCTTGAGGTCGGCGAGCTTCTTGACGGTGGAGTTGGCCGGCACGACGATGACCTGGCGGTTCTCCATGTAGGGGGACGTAAAGGCGTAGTCCTTCTCGCGGCCCTCAATGGTAAAGCCGTTCCAGATGCAGGTGATCTGGCCGCTGTTGAGCAGGGCGTCCTTGGAGTCCCAGGGAATGGGCTCGGGCTTGTAGGTCCAACCCTCCATCTCGCATACCTTCTTCGCGAGGTCGAGGTCAAAGCCAGTGTACTCGCCGTTGTCGTCCCTGTAGCCATAGGGCGGGAAATCTTGGTCGAAGCCAACGATGAGCGTTCCGTCAAACGCCGCTGCCTTGTCGGTTGCGGCTGCGTCTGTCTTCGCGTCGTCGCTCTTGCTCTCCTGCGATCCGCCGCAACCCGCGAGGGTGGCAAGCGCGGGCATCGCGGCGAACACGCCAACGCCGCGCAGGAAGGTGCGACGATCCAGTGAGGCATCTTTAAGGGACATGGTATTTCTCCTCTCGTCGGGCATGTGCCCAGCAATCTGCCCCTTTGTCCGGATGTGTTGGACAGACTGCACGTACATACGATGGAGTTAGCATACCTACGTGTGATGGGGTGTCAAGGCACCCGCCGCCGCTTGAACCAAAGATGTAACCATATAACCGACCGGCCAAGCCGCATGGCCCGTG
>JAUMWN010000050.1 GCA_030529625.1 Coriobacteriales bacterium | reverse complement strand
ACCGCGAGTACTACAGACAAAAGCCCAGATAGAATGAGTGGCAGGTCAGAGAATCGTCAACTCACTGCAAGAGGGGATTTTCGCTCCATTTGTCGCGCGCGCAATCGTGCTGTTCCTTTGCAAGGCCTATCTTGTGACTTTGTTTGTCGTTCTGGCAGTGAGGTGGATGGTACGCAACATCTCTCGGGGACACTATGGCAAGGTTCGTCGGGCAGTTGTTGCCACGGGCGTAGCGCTCATATGCGCGGCTGCCATGATCTTTCATATGGTCAACGTGTTTGGCACCACGCTCGCGTTGCGTTGAACGAACATGTCCCAGATTGCCTCCCAGGCGAGCGTCACGTCTCCTGCCGAGTTGGGAGATGCGGCGACCAACGTGGCAAAGCGTTTATTGGGACAAATGCAGATTAGTGATGAGAACAAAGATGTGGCGACCCTCACGTTTAACCTTGAGGCCATCGGGGCGAGTTCATTTGCCAACGGTTCGGGTGTCCTGTGTACCCCCTACGCCGTTGACGAGCAAGGCGAAGTATACTCTTTGACTTCCACTGACAGAAACTCAGTCGTTATGGACTCTGTGCACAGCGATGAGATACGGTCTGCGATAAACACAGTGATCCATGCGGCAAACAAGCGTGGGGGAGTGTACGGCGGACTCGAGAAGGCCTACTACTTCGCACGCTATGGCGAGGTCCAAACAGTCATTCGCCGCAATAACAATGGGCAAGACGTGGTGTCGTGCATCGCTCCGCTCATCGCCAAGGATGGTACCTGCTGCACTGCCCTTGAAGTGAGTTGTCACGTGGAGTCCTTGCTCAACACCATGATGGACAGTGTCTTGGACATTCTGCTCATGTTCTTGATGACCGCAGTGTCAATAGCCATTCTCTCGGACGAGGCAATACGATCGGGCAGTGTGTACCTACGCTATCGAAAGATGCGCGAAGAGGGTGTGGAATGGGCCGAGATTCTTATGGGACGCCCTCTTTGCTTTGCGGTCAGCCTTGCCTTTAGCATGGACGCCGCATTTGCTGTGGTCATTGCCAAGGATCTGATTGCCCAGAGTGGCATGGAATCCTCCCCGATTCTGCTGGGCATTCCAACGCTCGCCATCACCATGGGAGGGGCAATCGGAACACTGATCCACGCCATCATGTGCTCGCGCGTCGCTGGTCGATCGTACGCCTTGCCCATACTACTGCTTGGCATTGCATCCCAGCTCCTGTGCTTTTTCGCCGTCGTGAACAACTGGTTTTTCGTCTTTGTCGCCTGCAAGCTGGTTTCGTCCGCCAGTCTCGCAACGATCCAGTTCGTTGCGAGGAATCGTGCGGGCGCCACCCACAGCAAGGATTTTGGCGAAGAGCGTCTACCGCTGTTGGTCAATAGATCGCCGGTCAATATATCGGGGAAGGGCGCAGCGGTTGTGGCAGGTGTTGTGGGCGGCGTCCTTGCCTACGTTGGAGAACAATGGGTCTACGCGGCAGCGGCTCTGACTGGCGTGGCGGTCATTCCGATTCTCTTGCTCGCGCTTCCCAAGGGTAACGTCATTTCCAAACATAGTGACAAGACGAATCTGCATAACGCCTTTGTGTTCTTAAGATCCCCCATTATGCTGGCGTCTTTGGCCTTTGGCATTTTTCCAACCGTGCTGGCAAACGGATACAAGTCCTTTATCCTCCCCCTGTTTCTCGACTCTGCGGGCGCTACAAAAACGGACATCTCATGTTACTTTGCAATGGGCAACGCCGTTTTTGTATTTATGTTCCTACTCCCTCGTATTGCGCCGAAACACGATTGGCCGCTGGGTTACGACGTGGGTAGGCCTGATTGGCCTTGGCGTGCTGTTCGTGGTGTTCTCATACAACCAGGCGCCAGTCTGGGCGGTGGTTTCCGTCATTCTCATCACGGTGCTTGCCTGGTTGGCGGGCGATTGGAAGCATAATGCTCGCGGGTGGGTGCAAAGGGATTATGGCTTTAGCTACGATTGGCTCAGACCATGCTCAATACCGAGGAGTCGGTGGTAAAGAATGCGCAGGCACCCGTTCTTACTGCGTTGCTTTCACTGGGAACGAGCACGTGCTGTCTCGTACTAGGCGTATTCTTTGCAATCAGCGGCGTGTGCTATTACTTCCCAACCCGCAAGCGTAAGGACTCTTCATAACAAAAGAGCGCCCACGTGCGCTCGCTCGTCAATCACTGAGTGGATTATTTGAACTCGCATATGATGCTGTGGCTGAATCCAGCAGGCAGTATGCTAAATGGCAGCGCAAAGACCCCTGCAACAAAGACGAAAGGATCGCACCATGAAGATCACGACCTTCAACCCTCTGATTGTCTCGAGCGAGGCGGACGAAATCATCTCGTTGCTCAACGAATTGGGCTTCGAGAAGCGCCATGCACCCGTGGTGGAAACCGGTGGAATGCAGGTCGAGCGTACGCGCATGAAAGATGCGAACGGTTTTAACGTTGACATCTCTAAGGTCGAAAAGATTCCGCGCGACCTGTGCGCCATCCGCATGAATGTGGACGACTTCGATGCGGCGTACGAATTGCTGAGCGCCCATGGGTTCCAGAAGGCGCCAGGAGTGGAGATCGTTGAGCTCAAGCGGTCCAAGCTGCTCATGATGGCCTCACCGAGTGGATTCTGCATTGAGGTGGTCCAGCACATCAAGGACTGACGAAGAGGTGTACTCGAGGGACAGGTGGACACGCTCTTTTTGTGGTAGTGTGGCGCACGCTCATCCGTTGCGCAGGATTCGTAAGGCCTGTGCGACGTGACTCGCACGGATGCCGTTGCTGTCCTCGATCAGGACCAGATGACCTTTGGCCACTTCGGGGCGCAACTCGAAGCGTGCGCGGTCGTCGATGATCACATACGCCTCGCAGGGATGCTCGTCGAGCCACGCGCCAATCTCGTACGAGCGGTCCGTGCCCCCAATCATGGGGGTCGCGTCGCTGATGGGTGCGCCGGCGGCCGCCAGCTGGTCCAGCAGGTTTCTCACGATCGCCTCAATAAAGTCGCTTCCGGAGTTGAGGTCGGCCCTCCAGCTGGACGAGAGGACCACGATGGCCCCCGTCTGTGCGACGATGGCACCCAGATAGGCGAGCGAGCGGCGGTCGTATTCGATCTCGTGGGGCTCGAGGTCCCGATCGAAGCTCGCCACCATGCTGTCCCGCGTCGCGATCACACCGTCAATGTCCAGAAAGATTGCCTTCATGCCTGCGTCTGTCCTCCGTTCCTTTAGCGTTCATGGTACTCGAAAAGAGGAGCTACAGCCCTCGTTCTTCTTGGCGTCCTTATTCCAATCGGGCAGATAATTCCTTCTTGACCTTCTCCAAATCGCTGCACGTGAGAATTGGGATGAGAGCGTTTATTTCTTCTATCCCCTTATCCCACCACCTGAATGCGAGGAGCAGGCTGATGAGCTCGTCGTCGAAACGTCTGCGCAATACCCTGGCGGGGTTGCCAACGACGATGGTGTAGGGTTCAACGTCTTTCCCCACCACGCTGTTGGCCCCGATGATCGCGCCGTCGCCGATATGCACGCCTGGCAGGATGACCGCGTTCTGCCCGATCCAGACGTCGTTTCCGATGACCGTGTCTCCCTTAAGCGGAAGGTCTGCTGGTGATGGGGGATCCATCTCCCAGCCCTCGAGCGTGTAGAACGGAAACGTGGAGACCGCGTTCATCTGGTGGTTCGCGCCGTTCATCACGAACTCCACGCCTGCGGCTATCTGGCAGAACTTGCCGATGACGAGCTTGTCTCCGTTCCACTCGTAGTGGTGGGTGACGTGGCTCTCGAACTCGGAGTCGGCGATGTAGGTGAAGTCGCCCACGATGATGTTTGGTCTCGTGATGGTCGGTTTTACGTAAATCTCGTTTTCGTATCCCGCTATGGGATGGACGGTGTTCGGATTCGGTGTCTTCCCATTCTTCATCCGGTATACCTCGTCAGATCTGGCATCGATTCGATCTTCTCAACATTAACGCGGGCTAGACAATAACGTACCCGGCGGCCGTGAGGGCGGTGACGGCTTTGTCGAAGTTCTCCCTCTTCACGAGGATGTAGTCGGTGTTGTACGTGGATACGGCGAAGATGCCAATGGAGCTGTTTGCGAGGACGCTCGAGATCTTTGACAGTATGCCTATGAGCGAGAAGTCGAGGACGCCCTGGATTCGGAAGCCTCTCCAGCCATCCTCGCGCTTGATGGTATGCTGTGGCGTCTTTGCCGTCGTGCAGACCAGTGACAGCTCGTCCTCAGTCTTGCCGATGAAGAAGATCTCGTCGTCGAGGTCGATGTCGGCCATTGACGCGACCTTGCACACGGTCAGTTCGTAAGGCAGCTCCCGCAGTTCCATCTTGCCCTCCATGCGGAGATTCTTGTTTACTCATCTTGGTATTGTACGACACCGGTACTGCGCAGGACAAAGGTGACGGGGACGTTTGTCCTAGGAACTCGGACCCACGGGTTGAGAATGGCCGCCTGCGTCCTGCCAAGTGGGACAAACGTCCCCGTCACCTTTGTCCGTCCCTTTGTCCTCCGGCCAACGCCAAGACCCAGCGCTTACCGTCTCCCTATTCGTCCCTCAGCCCTGGCGCGTTCGCTATTCCGGTAGCATGACCATGCCCAGGGTGAGGTGTCCCGAGGGGTTCACGTACAGGAAGTGCAGCAGGGCGCAGAACGCGAAGACCGCTACGAGGGAGATGCACAGCTTGTTGGCCATGTCGCGTGGCATGCGGCGCAGGCCCGTGTCCATTGCCGGATACACGACCCACACCAACAGCGTGCAGGCAATGGTGTATACGGTGGAGTTCTGGAGGCAAATCTGCCCCATAAAGTTGAACGGCAGATCGCGGTAGTCCCACACGGTGTAGTCCTGATTGCAAATCATGCCTGCGGTAAAGTCTATGCTGGTGCACACGAGCGCGATGAGGACGATGCTAATAACGAGCGCAAGCGGTACGTTGCCATGGAGTTTGCGCAGGAGCCACTGCTTAAACGGATGCAACAGCACGACCACAAACAGCATGGCGATGGCCTCCGCGAGGTACGGGAAGAGCCATTGATGCCACAGCATGACCTCGCGAAAGTCGTAGGTGCCGGCAAAGATCCCCGCCGCAATGCCCAGGCAGAAGAGCATCTCAGCCCAGTGCCCCATAAACGCGAAGGACGTGAAGTAGATGGCCAGGTCACGCCAAAACGCCTTGGTTCGCACGCGCTTGCGCAGTGGCACGTCCCAGCTGTGGCCACTCTCGGCACCGGGCTTCATGTTGAGCGGCACGGTGAGCAGACTGCGTGGTTGGGGGGCGAACGCAAGATAGAGCGCGGTGCAGGCGGCTCCCACAAGGCCTGCGGCTACGAGTCCGTTAACCACGGCCGTTCCCATCTGAGGCTGCAGGACGCCGTAGGCGTTAAACGCGACCATGTCCAAAACCGCGAGCGTGGCGGCCACAAGCGTGCCGGTGGGGCTCACAAAGCGCGCCGCACGCGCCTTCTTGTGGAGTAGCCATAGGGAAAGCGATGCGACGACCATGGCACAAGGCGCCCATATAAGGGAGAGGTCGTAGGCAAAGTTGGCTGGATTGGTAAAGAACGCGTAACCCAGGCCCAGTGCCAGTACGGTGCCGTAGTATGCCTTGCAGAGTGTGAGTCCAATTCCCCTTGTCACCGAACATCGCATCCTTCCATGCGTTGTGTCTGCCCCTTGTTTTTAATCTGCCCAAAAGAATTTGCCCACAGTCCGGGCGGCATTTCGTTCACGCCTGCTACTCAGTGTTATTTTCAGGAAAGGGGTCACGCAACATGTGCCCTGAAGGGCGGGTAACGGAGCGGTCCATTCACAGAAAACAGATATCTGAAAGTTTAGTGGGGCACAACGGAGCTGGGGATACGCGAATCCTGCGGATATATGGTCTCGAACCTTTTTTTGCCCCACTGTATAGAATAGACAGCGGGGCACAAAAAGGTTCGAGACCATATATCCGCTGGTTACAAGCGAAAGAACGGGTTTTGTGCCCCGCTAAATATTCAAATGTGTTGGCGCAGGACATGGATTGTGCCGTCCGTCAGCCAAACTGCGCGCCAAAGCCCATGGAGGTGGCATGCAAACGGACGTACCATGTTTGCGATATCCTTCTGAGGCGGGTTGGCTCAGGAGCTGCTGTCTACCCATGGTTATAGATATGCCGGATAGACGTGTTGTCATAGCATGCGCGTCTAATCGTGCCTCAAGGGTACCCTGCACATCATTGCGTGTTACTATACTGCGTGATGGCAGCATGCTCATAAGATACAACATGTAAGAACAGACGAGGAGATGTGCACATGACCGAGTCCGTTGACTACTCACTCTACCGGGTGCATGAGCTCCATCCCAATCGCATTGCCGTGGTGTATGGCGATCGCTCATGCACTTTTCTGCAACTGCACGACTCCATCAAGGCCTACGCTTCGTATTTGCGCTCCGTGGGCGTTGAGCGTGGCGACAAGGTCGCCCTGTGGGGATATGGGTCCATCAACTGGCTCGTTGCCTTCTTTGGCATCGTGCGAGCAGGTGGCGTGGCGGTTCTGGTTAACCACAGCCTGAGGATCGAGGACGTTACGCCGCTTCTGCAGATTGCCAACGCACGGTTCTTGGTGTGCGGCGACACGGTCGCCTCCCGGGAGGTGCCAAATGCCATGGAGCTGGTGGCGCATGCGGCGGGCATACCCGAGGATCACTGCATCGTCGCCAACACATCACGGCTGGATCTTGTGGAGCAGTACGAGCATGGTGACACCTCCAACGTGGATGGTTTGGATCGAACGGCCTTGGATGAGACGGCCTTTATCATCTTTACCTCCGGCACCACGTCGCTTCCCAAGGCCGTTCAGCTCTCTCGTGCCGCACTCATGTACGACGCTCGTGGGTTTAGCGACGTGCTAGGTGACGCAATGGGCCTTACGGTGCTTTGCGGCGCGCCCCTGTTCCACATCCTGGGGCTGCTTGTTGCCAATGCCTACCTTGCCCATGGCGGCACGGTGATCCTGCCCGCAAACAACAAGCCTCAGACCATCGCCAACACCATTGCCGCGCACGACGTCACCGACATGGTGGCGGTAGGTGCCATCTACGTTGGCCTGGAGGGCGTGCCAACGTTTGAGCAGGACGTGAGTCCCAGGCTCAGGCTGTGCATGATTGCGGGCGGCATGTCCACGCCTGTGCAGATGATGCGCATGGAGTGCAACTTTGCGAACGCGACCTTTATCAACATGTACGGTCTCTCCGAGTCCGCACCGCTCACCATGGTGAGCCCCAGCGACCTGGTGGACCTGCGCGCGTATACGGTTGGCCGTGCGCTGGACGGCGTAACGCTGCGCATTACGGATGGCGAGGGAAACGAGCTTCCAGCCGGTGAGGTGGGGGAGGTGTGGGCCCAGAGCCCGGGCCTTACCAATGGGTATCTTGGCCTTCCCGCCGAGGACCAGCCCTTCGACAGCCAGGGATGGCTGCACACCGGCGACCTGGGCCTCGTGGACGAGAACGGCTATCTGTATTTGTCTGGTCGCGCAAAGGAGCTCATCATCCGCGGTGGCGAGAACATTGTGCCGTCCGAGGTGGAGAGTGAGATTCTCAAGCTGCCCAACATCGCAGACGCCAAGGTGATGGGTGCCCCGCATCCGTCGCTTGGCGAGAGCGTTGAGGCGTGCGTCACCCTCAAGGACGCCTCCGTGCCGTTTAGCGAGAACGAGGTTCGTGCGCAGCTCTTGGAGCGTCTACCGCGCTTTAAGGTACCCTCGCACGTGTTTTGCTACGACGAGTTCCCGCTGCTGGCAAACGGCAAGCTCAACGTGCGCGAGTTGCGGGCCAACATGCTCAACAAGGTCCTGCGCGCACAGTTTGGCGAGGAGTTGGCTGGTGGCATTCGCGTGTTCGACTTGGTCATTCGCAGCATGCGCTACACCATCACGGCGGTATCGAGCATGCTCGCCGAACTTGCGTCCCATGCGGGCTTCTCTCACAACTACATCAGCCGCGTAAAGCGTGCCGTGGAGGAGATAATGGCCGAACGCACCGTGGACGCATACGAGACGGCAGGAGACATTCGGGTGATGCTCACGCTTGCCCCGGACTTCATTCGCATCTCGTTTAGTGACGACGGAGCCGAGTACTACATCGACAAGCGCAAGGAATCCTCCTTCAACGCAAAGATCGTATTGGGTTCGGTGGACAACTTCCGCACCTACCACAAAGACGGAAAGCCCATCTACTGCATGGACTTCCTGTACGAGAGGGACATGGACATCCTGGACTTCCTGGTAAAGGGACGTCTGGAGGAACAGTAGGGCGCGTGGCCTGGCCGCACACGGCAAGAGGCAGATGGGGGAATGCGCGATGGGCGAGGAAGCCACTGGCAGGGATTGGCAAACGGGGCCGAACAAGTACTTCGACGCGAATCTCTACCTATCCAACGAGAAGTACTCGTTTGTAATGTGTGGGTATCTCACACTGTTCGAGGACGTCGACGGCGAGCTGCTTGGCGAGGTGGTGGAGTCCCTGCGCGAGCGCTTCCCGTACCTCTACGTGCGCGCAAAGGCCATTGACGGGGAGCTGCTTGTGGTGCCCAACCCGCTTGCGGTGCCCGTTCGCAACACATGGGAGCCTACGACGCTTGGGTCGAGGGAGAACAACTATCACCTTGTTGCCATAAAACATGAGGGCAAGAAGCTGGGCATAGAGGTGTCGCACTGCATAACGGACGGTGCGGGATACATGCCCTACCTCAAGGTTCTGCTTCACCTGTACCTGAGCAAGAGGTACGGGCAGCAGTTCAACCCCGCGGGGCTGCGCCTTCCCGGGACGGACTTCGTGCCAGGGGAGTTGGGATGTCCCTGGCCAGACGAGCTGGTGGACCAAGCCCAGAAGCCCCGAGCCCTGTCCGAGCCAACCGACTTCTACCAGATTGGCGATGGCCCGGTGACCCTGGACGGTCGCAAGACGACGTACTACCTTACGGTGCCGGCATCCGACCTCATGGACTTTTGCAGGCAGAATGACGGGAGTCCCAATGCCGCTGTAGCCGTGCTTTTGGCCAAGGCCATGTGCAAGGTCGACCCCAGCATCAACAAGGACCTGGTGCTGGGCGTGGCCATCAATAAGAAGGCGCTCTTGGGCAATTACGAGAACTACCACTACGGTGCCGACATGGCCATGGTCGACTTTCCCGCGCATCATCGCATTGGCAGCCTGTCCAAGGCATGCACGGTGGTGCGTGGGCAGATCATATGGCAAACCCAGCAGGAGAGCGTGCTCTATTCGGTGAGGATGGGCAAGGAAGGCTTTGCGCAGATTGCTGCCATCCCCACGGTGCAGGCCAAGTTGGACTCGCTCAAAGATGCGTTGGGCGCACCCCTCGTGTCTTCGATCGTGTCGTACACGGGCAACAGGACCATGGGCGACCTCGACCACCACATAGACGAGTTCTACTGCGTGACCGAGCCCATGGGCACCGAGCTGCTCATCGAGATAAACTGCCTCAACCACTGCTTCTACCTGTCCGTTTTGCAGAGCTTCTCGTCGTCGGCGTATGTGGACGAGCTGATGCGTGAGTTTGCTGAGGAGGGCATTGGCTGCGAGCTGGTGGGCAAAGAGGACCTCAGGCTGTCCCGCACCCGCTACGACGACATCGCATAGGCACTGGGTGGCCGCGCGGGCCCGCGAGATCGACGAGTGATAGTTCGGAGCGTCCCAAGGCAAAGCGCTGGGCGCGGCGCTAGTCCCACCACTCGGGGATGCGCAGCTGGTTGATGCCAATCACGTCGTGGACGAGCACGTCGCCGGCGATGCCCTTGGGCGACACCCACATGGCCCCCTCCTCGCGCTCGACGACGCAGTCGCCTGCGGCCTCCACGACTTGCGTGGAGGCAAGGATTTGCCCGCCTTTGGAGAAGCCCTCAATGCGCGAGGCGAGGTTAACGTTGCGACCGATCATGTCGTACTTCATGCGCACCTCGGAGCCAATGGTGCCCACGATTGCCTCGCCCGTATGGACGCCAATGCCCATTTGGATGGCGGGGTAGCCCTGCTCGGCGTTCCATTCGTTGATGGCCGTCATGCGCCGCTGCATGGCAACGGCGCTGTACAGGGCATCATGGGCCGAGTCGGGGTTCTCCTTGGGGGCTCCAAACACCACCACGATGGCATCGCCCACAAAGTCCAGGATGTTTCCCTGCCAGCTGTTGATAATGCGAATCATTTCCCAAAAGTAGTGGTTGAGCAGGCGGATGTAGTCCGACGCCGCCATCTGCTCGGAGAGTGCCGTGGAGTCGCGCAGGTCGGTAAAGAGCATCGTTACCACGCGACGCTCGCCGTCAATCCCAATGGTGCCGTCCTGGGCAAGGATCTCGTTTGCGACCTCGGGCGTTACGTAGGAGCCCATGGTTTGGCGGATGAAGCGCTGCAAGCCGGCAATGGTGCTTTTGAGCTCCTTGTTCTCGTCCTCGAGCTCTTGCAGGTGCTGGGAGTTGGCGGCATCGTTGGTGCTCATAGCTCTATGACCTCTCCCTCGCGGGCATACGATGCGTGTGGGAATGGCAAAAGCGCCCGTTCGCGCGCGGCAAGCATGGCGTCGGTGCTGTGCGGGTCGTGGTGCGTGAGCAGCAGGTGCTTGGCACCGCTTTGCCGCTGCAACTCGAGCCCGATGTCGGCAGACGAATGGCCAAACCCCGCGCGCTGTCTAAGTTGCTCATCGCTGTACTGGGCGTCAAACAGCAGCAGGTCCGCATCGCGTGAGAACTCTGCCAGACGTGAGAACGAGGAGGGCTCGTACTCGTAGTCGGTCGCGTAGACGATGACCTGGCCGTTGTGGCAAAGCTTTATGACCCGGCAACCACCGGGATGGTTGCCCTCAATGGTGGTTGCGACCACCTCGCCAATGCGTAGCGTGTGAGGCATGGCACGCACCACCAGCTCGCCGCCGTACTCGGTGAGCTTGAGCGGCCAGAGGGGAGGGGAGTACAGGCGCTCGAGCGCCTCGAGCGCCTGCTGGTTGCTGTGAACGGGTAGGTAGAGCATAGTCCTGGCGCCTAGGCGCGAGAGTCGCTCGTACATTCCCAGGCCCTCCAGGTGGTCCAGATGCAGGTGGCTCACCAGAATGGTCGCCTGACGAACGTCGACCGCGGGTGCGTGCACGATGCCCGTTCCTGCATCCAGTATGATGAGCTCGTCTCCTGCTTGGACGGCATAGCACGAGGTGGCACCCCCAAACGCCGCATAGCTCGCGCCGCTCACCGAGACGGAGCCGCGAGCACCCAGCACCGTAAGGCGCATGCGGCTGGAGCGGGTGGTGCCGGTCATGCCATGTCCTTGCTATGCGCCCGCATTGGACTGCCGCAGGTGCTTGAGCATGGACGAGAGGCGCGAGCGCAGGGATTGGGGGCGCCGCTGGCCGGCCTTCTCGGCCTCGATGGCGTCGTAGACCGCATGGCAGGCTTCCTCGTAGCGCCGGTTCGTCTCGCGCAGGCGCTCGCTTACCTGACGCATGATGGCAAGCACCTTTTGCGGCTGGTCTTGATAGAAGTTGGCAAAGTCATCGCTGGTTATCTCGGTAACGGTGGTGTTGGGTGCCAACGACACGGCCGTGGCGCTGCGCGGATAGCACTCGACCAGCCCCATCTCGCCAAAGAAGTCGCTGGGGCCAAAGGTGGCCAGCAGCTTCTCGTTGGGCGTGCCGTATGCCGCAAACACGCCTATGGCGCCGGTGCCCACCTCATACATGGTCTCGGCGTAGGTTCCCTGCTTGAAGACAACCTCGTTGTTGTCAAACGTCTTCGTTTCCATTGCGGCCCCCTTACGCGTCCTGTGCCATCGACTGCTGGACTTCGCCGTGGATGGAGCTCAGGCGTTCGTCCTCGTTGAGGTGGTAGTTGCTTGACTCGTCAACGGTAATCGTGTCGTTGCCCACGGCCTGTCCAAGGGACTTGCACACGTCCAGATACTCCTTGGTCGCATGACGCAGCTTGTGGCACAGCTGCGTGAGGATGTCGTGAACCATGGCGGGATTCGTTTGCAGGAACTCGGCGAACTCATCCTCGCCAATGCGCTCCAGGATGGTTCCGCGCTCCAGCACGACGACAGTTGCCGAACGTGCCTCACCGTCAATCAGGCCCATCTCACCAAAGTAGTCGCCCGCGCGCAGGGTGGTGAGCTGCTTTTGCTTGGAGGTGGCGTAGTTGAGAAACACCCCCACAGATCCCCAGCGCACGAGGTACATGCAGTTGCCGGGATCGCCCTCCCAAAAGATCGTCTCGCCTTTTTTGTAGTTTTGCTCCTTCATCCGAGCCTCCTCGCTCCAGCAGGCATGCTATGCCTTGTAAGTGTAGCAGGGACCTTGACGATTTGGGGAGTGACCTCAAATTGTTTCCCGTAGCCTGCATTCCTCGAGCAGCGACCAGAGGTTGCGCGAGAAGTGCTTGCGGTCCTGTGCCGTGAAAGCCGATGGCCCGCCCTTGGGCGAGGTGCGGCGTCGTGGGTTCCTGCGGGCTTCCTTCTCGGCATGGCGAACCATGAGCAGGGCGTCGATGGTGCGCTTGTCGTAAACCTGGCCACGCACGCCGATGGCATGTGCGTTGCGGCCTAGGGCCATGGACGCCAGGCCAAAGTCCTGCGTAACAACCACATCTCCCGGCTCAAGCTCACTCACGATGGCAAAGTCTGCCGCGTCGGGCCCCTGAGGTACGCTGAGGACGTCCACCCAAAAGCCCTCGCGTGGCGAAGTGGGATCTCCGGATCGTACGTGACGCATGAGGTTGTGGCCAGAGTCTCCCGCAATCACGCAGGGTATGTGTGCCTTGCGCGCGCAGTCTATGGCCTCGCGGGTTACGGGACAGGCATCGGCATCAATAAAGAGGGTTGGCATATGCGCTCCGTTGTAGGTGTAGCTTAGCGTTCTACACCATTATGCCCGTGCATCGTGTGGGGGAGGGCGAGAAGGAGCGAGTGGGCGGAGTGTCCGTTAGGGAAGAGGTACCTTTGGGACACCTCTGGTAACCTTCGTGCTACGACATGCCTTACCAAGTGTCCCAAAGGTACCTCTTCCCTAACGGACACGCGTCTTGTGCAAAGGGAACGGCTTATGGCAACATGCTATTGAGGGAGACGTGGACCATCTGATAAGCCCAGATGGGAAGAGGGAGGGCAATATGAGGGGCAGCAATGGCTGAGAGTATTCGTGCGGGAAACATAAAGCTGGTGCTCTGCTTCGTGCTGTATCTAGCATGGTGGATTGTGGGCTTTAATCCCAAGTACCCGATTCGGGGCATCAAGAGTGGTTGGCTGCTCATTCCCGCCGCTATTCTGGGCGTTTTGGCGCTCCCACAAATCTGGCGTGGCCTCGTTTTTGCCGGCGGGCCGGTCCCGGGCATCGTCCTGGTGATTGGTGGTGTTGCCGGCTACGTCGTGCTGCTGCTCATTACTGGCGTTCTGCTCAAGCGCCCCGTAACCACGGAGCTTCTCATTATCGTCTTGTGGACGACCGTCATGCTACTGGAGTTGAATACCCTCGTGGCGATTGGATCGATCCCGTGGGAGCTCGGTTGGGTGCTCGTGGTGCTTTGTATGGCTTGCGCGATTGGCAGTCTTGTGTGCTACCAGCTGTTCTATGGGCTCGAGTCTACGGCAGCGTTTGTCGATGGCATGGTGCCGCTGCTCCTTGCCTGTGCCATGACGGGCCTGATAACGGTGTTTGCGAGATAGTCGCCTCGCTGGCCACGGAATGTGCGAGGCGCAGGAAGGGGAGTGTTGCATGCAGGCGAAGCGCGGCTACGTACCCAAGGACGACAGATTCTTTGGCGAGAAGGCACAAGAGACCCTGCGAGTTGCCTGCAAGCACGTTTGCTACCTCATCAACAACGGCTACGGTCTCAAGCAGGCATCCACCTTTGTGGGAGACCACTTCCAGCTGTCCGATCGGCAGCGGACCGCCATCGTGAGGAGTGTAGCCACAACCCAGCAACTGGACAGTCGCCGTGCCAAGGAGGTTTCGCTGGACGCATTGGGCGATCAGGCCGTGTGGATTGACGGGTTCAACACCATCATCACGCTTGAGGTTATGTTAAGTGACTCCACGCTGTTGTCCTGCATGGACGGCTCGGTGCGAGATCTGGCTGCGCTTAGGGGCACCTATAGAATCATTCCGGTGACGGTCGATGCCATAGGGCTGCTCTTTGGCATGCTTCGCGATGCGGGAGTCCGCTCGGCCACCGTATTGTTGGACCAGCCGGTCTCCAATTCCGGGCGCCTTGGGAGCCTGCTCCGCGAGGTTGGCGAGGCGTATCCGTTTGTCCTCGACGTCCGGGTGCAAAACGGCGTGGACCGTACGCTGTACGGACGCGAGAACGTGATCTCCTCCGATTCCGTGATTCTAGACCACTGCGTGGGTTGGGTAAACCTGACGCGCCATTGCCTTGAGCTGCAGGGCAATGGCGCGATACGGGTGTGGTAGGGCAAGGCCGTTCTAATACCCCCACAGATGGGTGAAAGCCGGATCGACTGTGTTGGCTTTCGGGCCAAGAAGATCGTTTACCGAGGAAACGGCGCCCCACAGGTGCGATCCCAGGCGCACGGCGAGTGACGGATCATCGACTTGGACGTATTTGAACGTTCGCTCCTGGGTTATGCCAGAATCAAATGTGCGGGTAAAGTGCACG
Organism: Coriobacteriales bacterium; assembly: GCA_030529625.1. Taxonomy (GTDB): domain Bacteria; phylum Actinomycetota; class Coriobacteriia; order Coriobacteriales; family Atopobiaceae; genus RUG440. The sequence continues at coordinate 6,690 of JAUMWN010000050.1, read as the reverse complement.
AGGTTGCCGGCGTCGTCGTACTCGTAGGCTTCCTTAAACGACCCTCTGTCCAAGCTGTTGGGCAACCCCTGCTCGTTTCGGTCGTCGTAGGTGGAGATTCCAGGGCCGTCGGTGGTATTTACGCCATACTCGTCGAATTCCTGCGTAATGGTGGTGCCGCTTTCTTTGCGGTCATACTCGAGCGTCGCGATGTCGCCCAGCTCGTTGTACGTAATTTCCAAGATGTAGGGTTCCACGAAGAACTCGGCTTCGTCTCCCTCCACCGTGCAGGTCACGGGATTCCCCTTGTCGTCACACTCATACGAGACCGCATAATCGTCACTGCCAGAGTCGTCAGTCTGGGTGTTACGGGTGAGGAATCCGTGCTCATCCACCTCAAAAACATGGGAGGTACCATTATCGTTCTCGGCGGCCACCACGTTTCCGTGGTCATCCAGGGTGGCCGTCCAGTGCTTGTCGGTTACATCCCCGTCTTCGTCGACGTCGTGTATCGTTTTGTCTACGCATGCCCAGTACGTGCGCTTGTCGGGTGGTGTTACCTTGGCGGTATTCTGTGTGGTCTTGTCCTCCGGCTTGGCAGAGTCTGCCTGCTGCTCTGTCGCATCTGGTTTGCTTCCGCCGCAGGCGGTAAGTGCCAACGTCGTCGCGAGCGCTCCAGCGCTCTCTAGGAATGCCCTTCTCGTTACCTTCATGTGCGAATCCCTCACTTCAGTTATGTTAAGACAACATATCAGCGATAGTATCCCGCCCATAGCCAATCAGTCAAGGGCGCGTTCGTTCCAGGGGTCATGCGAGGCCTTATTCCCGTACAATGGAACCTGGTACGGGGCTCTAGGCAGGGAGGAAGATCATGCGTAGGATTTGGGGTGTTATATTGGCAGCAATGGGACTCGCGGTGTTGCTCTCGGCATGTGGCAAGACGCAGGAGCCAACGCAGGCCACAGAGACAAAACCAGCTCAGGCCACAGATTCATCTGCGGAGGAGGACGCCTTCTACATCACGGAGATTGACGACGAGCTGTTCGCGCGCATCGATGGGAAGTCGTTCAAAGAGGATTGCACACTCCCCAGGGAGGACTTGCGCTATCTCCACGTGCTTCACAAGGACCTCAACGGCAACACACACGAGGGAGAGATGATCGTTAGCAAGCACATTGCCGAGGACGTGCTCGCAATCCTTAAGGAGCTCTACCAAAACGACTATCCCATCGAGAAGATCAGGCTCGTGGACGAATACGATGCGGACGACGAACGGTCCATGGAGGACAACAACTCCTCGAGCTTCAACTTCCGCTTCATTTCGCATACCAACCGGGTCTCGAAGCATGGGCTTGGCCTTGCGGTGGACATCAACACGCTTTATAACCCGTATACAAAGGTGGTCGACGGCGAGCGAATCGTAGAACCCGTCACGGGCGAGCCCTACCTGGACCGGGACGCCGACTTCAACTACAAGATTGACCATGATGACCTCTGCTTCAAGCTCTTTACCGAGCATGGCTTTGAATGGGGCGGAGACTGGACCGACCGCAAGGACTACCAACACTTCGAGATGCCCGATGACAAGATTGCGGAGTGGTATCCCAACAACCAATAGGCTGTTGACCAACCGAAGTCACTCACACGGGAGAACCCTCCGCCTCGAGAGGGGGAGGTCGCCTGCAAGATGGCAGTAGCGTGGTAGATGCTTATCGTCGATATACTATTCTACAAATCAGTGCAAGGCCCTATACTAGTTCAAGGCGTTTTCTCTAAGCGAGATTGGAATGGCACTTGGCCGAGGATGCCAAGCTATACGAGTGAGGGGCCCGATGAAGGGCATGAACAACCTGCAAGCAAACGCTCGTATCGGTATATTTCATCTACGCGTATTTCATCGTGGCCTTCGCCACCACGGTCAACGTCTTCGCTCAGCGCCGAGCCTCCGCAGCACAGGCCACCATCATATATGCGACTGAGATAGTGTTCTCGATGATATGGGCGGTTTTCCTGCCGGCTTCCATCGTGGACCCGGTCGAGCCCACTTGGCAGATAATCGTAGGCTGCGCCTTCGTCGTCGCAGGCAACCTCGTCGAGGTGTTACCGACGAGAATGGACCGGGAGACCGTGGAAGAGGGGTTCTCCGAGGAAAAGCCGATTGCGGAAAAACCCGTTGCTGCGGCTGTAGGTCACGTCGTAAGCCGCTGCCGCATTTCTCGTGAATATCTCGAACGCGCCAAAAAGGCCTACCGCATCGGCGGGCAGCTTGATTGTCTTCAAGATTACCGTGGCGCTCGGAACGGTGCCAGATGATGCCAGCGACATCTGAACGACCATGATGAGCATGATGAGTAACACGGCAAAATCGACCGTCATTCCCGACATGTCGGCGATGAAGAACACCGACAGCACAAGAGAGATGGTGCGGGCGGGTGAGAGCAGGTTGAAGCTGAGGGAGAGCCACAAGTCGGTAAACGAGGCGTCGATGCCCATGTCCTTCTCGGACGTCTCGTAGGTCATCTGCATCGTCAATGCTGGGGTCGCGGTGACGAACGCCATCACGGCTATTTGCTTGAGCATCCCCAGCAGGTCCGAGACGCTTCTCTTGCAGCGCACGGACACGGCAACGAACTCAATAGCTATGGTGAGCAGGTAGCAGATATAGGCTGCGGCGATATACTTCCATCCCTGTAGGAACGCAGTCGACTCGCCGTTCGCGACGATCGTCATGGTGCTGATAAAGGGAAGGAGCGGCAGTATCTTCATTATCAGCATCATCACGGACATTGCCCATTCCTTGACCTTTGCAAGCGCCTCCCGTATTGGCTTGCCGCTATCTCCCATCATGAGGAGCGCAATGCCAAACACAATGCCGAGCAGTATGACCTGCGGAATCTGGCCTTCGGCAAATGGGGCAATGAGGTTGGTGGGCAAAACGCCGAGCAGAACGCCTTCGACCTCGGTAATATCGATGCTCGTGTTGACCGATCCCCAGACTGGGAAAAAGAAGAGAGCCACCACTATGGTGAGCAGGGCGACCCAGAGGCTCACGAGCACAAACCTCTTTAGAAATGACCGTCCCGGACTTGCTCAGCTCGTCCATGCTCCCCAGGGAGCTTACAGACACAATGATGAACAGGAAGAAGACCGGGCCCATGAATCCCATGAGCAGGCTGACGAGAGTCGACATGATGGGCGCGGCGATTCCGTTGATGATCAGGTCGCTCGTCTGTGCGGGCAACAGCCTGCAGATGATGCCTGCGACGATGCCGAGCAGCATGGCCTTCACCATGGGCTCGTTGAGTAGCTTGCTGTTGGCTATCTTGGACGGCGACTTGACGACAAGATGGTTCCAACCGTATGTGTAGCTGACCGATACCGAAGCGTCTGGATTGAACGGGACGTGGTTAACGGCGTTTTGGAACCTACGGCCCTGCGCGCCTTCTCCCTCGTTGAGCGGGTCTATCTTGATTCCGGAGACATCTAGTCGGAACTCCACGCGGTCAAGATGCTTCACCAGCTTGTATGCCACTTTGCGCTGGCTATCGACGTTGTCGATGACTCCTGCAGAATGCCCGAAACGGTTTCGCAGAACTGGTCAATCTTTGGCTCGTCGTAGCGTGCCTTGGACATCAGCTCTCTGCATTCCGCAAGTATCGATTCCTTTTGCCCTGCGTCCATGTCTTCCTCTCGCATCAATGTGCCACCCACTCTCACAGAGTATACATCTGGGGGGTGCTGAGCCTCCACTCAAGGTAGCGTGCGAGCACATACGAAAACAGGCCAGAGACGAAGCTCTGACCTGCGGAGATTTGGTAGCCCGTACCGGATTCGAACCGGTGATCTCCGCCTTGAGAGGGCGGCGTCCTAAACCGCTAGACGAACGGGCCGTTAAGCAGGAATCATATTACCGACGCTTGGGTATGCTGTCAAGGGGCAATGTGCAAAACTGTACACAAGCAACGCGATGCGGGATTCGATAGCTGAGCAAAATGGAGGCAGACCGTGGATGCATCACGCATAGACCAGTGGCTCGAGTCACGCTATGCCCAGCTGGCAGACGAGAGGTATCGCGAATTCAACGCACGAATCGTTGCAACGGTAGACCCTGAGCGCATGCTGGGGGTGCGCACGCCAGACCTGCGGCGCATGGCCCGCGAGGTAGCGCGCATGTCGGGCATAGAGGTGTGGCTGGACGAGCTGCCCCACATGCGCTTTGAGTCGATGCAGGTCCACGCCTTTGTGGTTGGGGCGCTCAAGGACTACGACGAGTGCGTTTGCCGCATCAACCGGTTCCTGCCGCACGTGGACAACTGGGCCACCTGCGACCAGCTGTCACCCAAGGTGCTGGCCAAGCGTCCAAAGCAGACGACCGCGCTTGCCTTGGGGTGGATGGAGAGTCCGCATACCTATACCTGCCGCTTTGGCATCGAGACGCTCATGCGCAACAACTTGCGTCATCACTTTGATGCCGAACTGCTCAACGCGGTCGCGTTGGTGGATCGTGGCGATGACTACTACGTCAACATGATGCGCGCCTGGTTCGTGGCTGAGGCCTTGGTATGGCAGCCCGCCAAGGCGCTGGACCTTTTGAAGAACAACTCGCTCGATTGCTGGACGCACAACAAGGCCATACAGAAGGCGATTGAGTCGAGGCGAGTGAGCGACGGGCTCAAGGATAATCTCCGTGCCTTGCGTCGCAAGGGGTAACGTCCGAAAACCAACGAGGGCGCAGGGAAAATCCCTGCGCCCTCAAAAAACACTTACGACATGTTGCCTAGAAGCTCCCACCGTCTGAGCCGCTAAAGCCGCCGCCCATGTCGTGCCAGCTGTCATTGTCGCTCTTGTCGTTCTTGGGGATGGGCACCACCGACATGGTGCGGTTCACAAAGGTGTCGGTGCTCGTGCGCAGGTTGAGGCTGTCCGGGTCGACGTAATTGGACGCCTCGGTTTGCGTGCGGGCCGTGAGCATGGCCTTCTTCTCGCCACTTACCACGCCAAGCGCGACGAGCAGGGGAATGACCAGCGTGGCGATGCCCTTTATGATGGTTCCCACAACGCTGACCTTTTTCCATTGCTTGCCGTTGTTGGCAAAGTAGTCAAGCTGCTTTCCGGCGCTCTTGTAGTACTCCAGGCCGGCGTCGTACCAGTTGTCGTGCTTGAGTTCGCTCTTTGCGTTGCCCTCGATGTCGTTGAGGCCGTCGTTGGAGAACGGGTCGTTGGCGCTGTTGCCAAAGTGCTTGACGGTCACGTACTTGCGCGAGTTTACGCCCACGCCAAAGACTATACCGTCCTTGTTGTTTCCAACGCCCAGGTCGTTGCTCTCGTAGTAGTCGCGCAGGAACTCCCTGCGGCCAGATCCGGATGAGTCGTCGGGTCCCAGGTTGTCGGTAAACAACAGGTACACGCCAACGCCGTACTGGTTGGCATACTGGGCGCCCATGGACTCCAGCTCGTTGAACTCCTCGGACGAAAGGACGTCCATCTGGTCGTCGACGTAGGTACCCGTTTGGGCATGTGCCACCATGGGGAACGCGAAGATGGTGAGCAGCAGTAGGGACAGGGCGGCAACAAGAAGCCTGTGTGTTCTTTTCATGCGAGCCTCCTTAACCGACGTATCCACCGAGGACGAACGTAATGATGAGGAAGATGATCACCAACAGGGGGATGAACAGTATGAGGAAGCGCCTGGTTACCTTGCCCTGGTCGATGGGAAGGTCGCCGATGAGCTTGCCGGTTTGACCGTTCATGGCAAAGAGGAAGTCCTTGCCGTCCCACTTGGTATGGAGCATCCATACGGGCAGCAGGGCGTAGGCGATGCCGTCCCACGTTATGTCTATGTTGGAACTGGCAACGCTCACGTTGCTGTATCCCTGCGCCGTGCCCTCAAGCGACGAGAGACAGGTTGACTCGACGCGTGACCGCGCCCTGGGGTCGCACTCGCGCACGTCCTGGTCGTAACGGTCTGTTACGTAGCCGGGCAGGTAGGCCACCGAGAACTCCACGAGCTCGCTGTAGTCGAACGGCTCGATGGCGTCCATGTGGGTGTCGGGCATGCGGGTGGAGCCGTCCACGGGCACGCGCACGAACTGCATCGATCCGGCGCGGTGCAACTGGTAGTGGTCGGTTTGCGTGTAGCTGTTCTCGCTGTCGCTCCACGAGGTGATCTGCTCTGCGTTAAGGGTCACGTCGCCGTTTGCCGTGCCCGAGTACAGCCAAAACGGTACGTAGACGCCCTGGATCTCCTCCAGGTGGTTGGTGTCGGTAAACGTGTTGGGGAGGAACTTCTTGCCACTGTAGTACTTCTTGAGGGCGCCTATGGCGTCGTCCTTGCTCAGCTTGAACGGGATGACGAAGTCGGGCTTGAGCATGTTGGAGAGCTGGCCCGGCAAGACGGCGTTGTTACCGCAATAGGGGCAGCTGGTCACGGCCGTGACCTGGTCCACCAGAAGCTGTGCACCGCACGACGAGCAGTTGTAGGCCCGCATGTTCTGCTCGTCTCCGTCGTCCCACCGCGAGTTCTCCAGGTACGCCTGAACCGGATCGGTGCTGGTCGAGCGATGCACGTGCACGCGCGTTGCCTCGCTGGTGGACGCTTCTGCCGCAGAGAAATGCTTGCCTTGCTGCTCGGCCTGAGCTTGTGGTGCTGGTTTGCCCTCCTCGGCGGCACGCTCCTTGTCGGCTCGCGCGTCGGCCTTTGCCTGGCGCTCG
>JAUMWN010000049.1:9357-21447 GCA_030529625.1 Coriobacteriales bacterium | reverse complement strand
TGGGAGGTGTAGGAGTTCTCGTTGTCGTACCAAGAAACAACCTGGACCAGATACTCGTCGTCGGAGACCTTGTTGACCATGGTCTGGGTGGCGTCGAAGAGGGAGCCGAACGTCATGCCGACGATGTCGGAGGAGACGAGCTCGTCCTCGGTGTAGCCGAAGGACTCGTTGGACTGGGCCTTCATCGCTGCGTTGATGGCGTCGACGGTGACCTCCTTGTCGGTCTTGATGACCGCGAACAGCAGGGTCGTGGAGCCGGTGGGCGTCGGGACGCGCTGAGCGGCGCCGATGAGCTTGCCGTTGAGCTCGGGGATAACCAGGCCAATGGCCTTGGCAGCACCGGTGCTGTTGGGAACGATGTTGACTGCGCCAGCGCGGGCACGACGGAGGTCGCCCTTGCGCTGCGGGCCGTCGAGGATCATCTGGTCGCCGGTGTAGGCGTGGATCGTCGCCATGATGCCGCTCTGGATGGGAGCGAAGTCGTTGAGAGCCTTGGCCATGGGGGCGAGGCAGTTGGTGGTGCAGGAGGCGGCGGAGATGATGTCGTCGTCGGCTGTGAGAATCTCGTGATTGACGTTGAAGACGATGGTCGGGAGGTCATTGCCCGCGGGAGCGGAGATGACGACCTTCTTGGCGCCGGCCTTGATGTGGGCGGCAGCCTTGTCCTTGGCGGTGAAGAAGCCGGTGCACTCGAGCACTACGTCAACACCGAGCTCGCCCCAGGGCAGCTCCTCGGGGTTGGGCTTCGCGTAAATGGTGATTTCCTTGCCATCAACGGTGATGGAGTTCTCGCCAGCGACGACCTCATGATCGCGAGCGTAGTTGCCCTGCGAGGAGTCATACTTCAGAAGGTGCGCGAGCATCTTGGGGGAGGTGAGGTCGTTGATAGCGACAATCTCGGAGCCCTCATGACCGAACATCTGACGGAAAGCCAAGCGGCCGATGCGACCAAAACCGTTGATAGCAACCTTAACTGCCATATTTTCTCCTTTCGTGAGGCCGTCGAGGCACATCCCCGATTCAGCCAAACTAACCACTGCAAGCGATTATACCCTCACTCCCCAACGTGTGCCGTACGCCTCCGTGAGCGTTGCGATTTGTCCTGTGAGTTGGCTTCCATCACAAAACCTACAGGTTGACAAAACGTCTGCCAAATAAAACTTGACAATGTGCGGTCTGCCTGCTTGGGGAGATGCTTTGGTACTCGGCCTACTCCCCCGCGATTTTTTGCAGGCGCAGCACGCGGTGGTACATGGCCGACTTGGACGCGGGCGGGTCGCACAGCGCACCCAAGTCGGCCAGCGACATCTCGGGGTAGCGCGTGCGCAGCTCGCAGAACTCGCGCAGCGCCGGCGGGAGCTCTGCGCTCTCCATCTGCCCCATCACGCGCGAGACCAGATGGAGCTGGTCGGCGCCGGATCGCGACGAGCGGCGCTCGTTGGCCAGCTCCGCGTTCACGCGCCGGTTAACGTCGTTCTTCACACTCTTGAGCTGGCGCACCTGCTCTACCACCCTAGACGAGCGCGCAGCGCCCATCTGCCGCAGCAGCGAGCGCACATCCTCGTAGCTCTTGAGGTATACGGCAAACGATCCGCGGCGGTGGTTGAGACGGGCGACGATACCCATGCGACCGACAAGTTCCACGATGCCCTGCGCGAAGTCCTCCCCCGACACCGCGATCTCCAGATGGAAGTCCTTGCGCGGGTCGGCCACGAAGCCACCGGCCATAAAGGTGCCGCGCACGAAGGCCTCAAGCGACTCGCGGCTCCCGGTGAGGTGCTCCGGCACGCCCGAGGCTAGGCCGCGCCCCGGCACCAGAATCCCCAGACGCACCAGATCCTCTGCCAGACGCTCCTGTTCGGGTATCTCGATGAGGTAGTTGCGCGTCTTGCGCTGGACGGACTTGCGTACGGTGAGCATGGTCTGCAGGTCTAGGGTGCGGTGCACCAGCCGCATAGCCGTGCGCGCGACCGAGCCCGTCTCGGTGGCAATGCGGATGGAGTAGCGCCCCGTGCCATGGAACGAGAGCGTGCCGCACACCCGCATGAGCGCCGAGAGCTCGGCGAGCGCACACGTCACATTGGCCTCGTCCACGCGTGAGAGCTCGTCCTTGACCTCTGCCGTAAACGACATGGTTAGTCGTTTCGCACGTTTGCCAGCGACAGGTCTCGATGCGAGAGCGCCACACGATACTGCTCGCTCTTGAGATACTCGGCTGTGGCGTTTGCAATGGCCACGCTGCGGTGCTGACCGCCCGTGCAACCGATGGCGATGGAGACGCGCGACTTGCCCTCGGCTATGTAGCCTGGCACCACAACGTCGAGCAGCTGCTTCCACGCCACGAGGAACTTCTCGGTGACGGGATGCTCAATAACGAAGTCGCGCACCATGGGGTCGTTTCCCGTGAGCAGGCGCATTTGCGGATCCCAAAACGGGTTGGGCAAAAAGCGCACGTCTATGAGCAGGTCGGCCTCAACGGGCATGCCGTGCTTGAAGCCAAACGAGAACACATGGACCTCGAGCAGCTGCTGGTCGCTGAGCTCGGCAAACTCGCTGCGGATGAGGGTGCGCAGCTCGCTGGCCAGCATGTTGGACGTGTCTATTACCAGATCGGCCAGCTTGCGCGTCCCGCTCATGCCCTCCCGCTCGCGGGCGATGGCGTCGGAGAGGATCTCGCCCTCACGGGCAATGGGGTGCCGGCGACGGTTCTCGTTGTAGCGCCGGATGAGCACCTCGTTGGATGCGTCCAAGAAGATCACCTTGTACGACAGGTCACGCTCCGTGAGCTCTGCCAGCGTGTGCCTGAGGTCACCAAACAGGTCCTGGCTGCGCAAATCGCAGGTGACGGCCAGGTGCCGTCCGGCGCCTGCTCCCACGCCCACGGCGTTGGCAATCTGCAGGATGAGCCCGGTGGGCAGGTTGTCTATGCAAAAGTACCCCATGTCCTCGAACACGTGCATCACCTGCGTGCGCCCGCTGCCCGAGAGACCCGTGATGATAACGACGTCGGCGTCGCGGTCGCGCTTGGCGGCCTCGCGCATGCTCTCCTCGGAAGCCCTGTCGGCCATGGCAAACCCCCTTGCGTCATGGGTACGTCCCCCTAGCATACCATGTGCCGTCCCAACCTGTGCCCAGGGGACTGTCCCCCAGCACGGAGGTGTGTCCCCCAAACACGGGGGACTGTCCCCTGAGTACAGGTCACCTATAATGGTGGGGTCGCATAGGGGCAGGAGGAGAGCGTGAGACACGAACTGTACTCGGAGCTGCGCACGGTATATGAGGCGACCTCGCAGAACCCGCGCACGTTTCGCATAACCATAAAGCTCAAGGACATGGTGGACGAGACCGTCCTGCAAGACGCCGTGCGCAAGACGATGGAGCGCTACCCCTACTTCCGCGTGAGGCTGGGCATGGACGAGAAGGACGTGTTCTTTGAGGACAACCCCACGCCCACGCCCGTGCTGCACACCGACGGCCCCATCATGCTGGGCGGCTACGAGACGCAGAGCCACCTGCTGGCCTTTTGCTGGTGGAAGAACAAGGTGCACATAGACGTGTGGCACGCGCTCACCGACGGCGGCGGCATGTACCACCTCCTTCAGACGTTCCTCTATCATTACTGCAGCAAATACTATGGCCGCGAGCTCTCCACCACAGGCATCTGGTTTGCCGGCGACGAGGTGCGCCAGGAGGAGTGGGACGATCCCGCGCGCAAGCCCCTCTCGCTCGATCCGTCGCTTCTTGTGAACAAGTGGCACGACCGCGCCTTCCAGATTGGCGAGGGCGGCATCGCGCGCGTGGGCAAGCGCTGCATCGTCTACAACATCCGCATTCCCGAAGACGAGTTCATGCGCTTTAACCTCTCCAAGGAGGGAAGTCCCGGCACTGTGGTGGCGCTCTTCCTGTCGCGTGCCATAGCCAGCCTCCACCCACACACCGCAGACCCCGTGGCCATCGCCCTGTGCGTGAACCAGCGACGGGCCCTTGGCGCGCCGCTCGCCCACCAAAGCCTGGTGGGCGACGCACGGCTCGTGTTCCGCGAGCGCATGAAAGCCATGAGCTTCGCGGCGCAGGAGACGTGCTTTCGCGGCATGGTGGCGATCCAGACGGACATCGACATGGTGCGTCGGGAGGTCCAAGAGTACCAGGAGCTCGTCGAGGTGCTCAAGAGCCTGCCCACCCACGAGGCACGCCACGCGCACTGCAAGCAGCTCGCTCACAAGAAGAGCCTCATGTTCACGGCCACGGTGAGCTACGTAGGCAAGGCCCCCCTGGGCGACGCAGAGTTCTACGTGCAGGAGTTCCACGCCCTGCCCTCGACCGCACTCCCCTCGTGCAAGACGCCCATCACGCTGGAGCTCTCCGCCGTGAACGGGAGCTTCTACGTGAACTTTATGCAGTTCTTCGAGGAGGACGACTACCTGCGCGCCTTTATTGGCCAGCTGCGCGAGAACGACATCAACTACGACGTGCTGTACCAGGAGCAGACCAAGTACCCCGGCTTCGTGTGCCCCTGGACCGAGGAGTGAGGGCCCCTAACGGACGGACCAAAGCTCACTCGGCCTTGTGCGCAACCTCGTCGCGCTCGGCGTCCCAGGCGCGCAGCTCGCGCCAGATGTCCTCGGCCACCGAGGCTGGCACGCCCTTTACTTGCGCGATCTGCTCGGGACTCGCGGCGCGCAGCCGCTTGAGCGACCCAAAGTGCCGCATGATGGCACGCTTGCGCTTGGGACCCACGCCAGGTATCTCGTCGAGCACGCCCACGGTCATGGCCTTGTCGCGCAGCTCGCGGTGGAAGGTGATGGCAAAGCGGTGGCTCTCGTCGCGCACCTGCTTGATGAGGTAGAGCGAGGCCGAGCCAGAGGGCAGCACGATGGGTGTGTCGTCCCAAGGAACGAACACCTCCTCGTCGGACTTGGCGAGGCCGCACACGGGAATGTCCAGCCCTAGGTCGTCCAGCTGCTCGATAGCCGCGGTGAGCTGCGGTTTGCCGCCATCCACCACCAAAAGGTCCGGGCGCGACCCAAAGCGCTGGTCAGCCATGCGCTCGGGCGCATAGCGCCTGCCCAGTACCTCGCTCATGCTGAGGAAGTCGTTGGCCTCGTCCAGCTCTGCATGGATCTTGAACCGCCGGTACTGGCCCTTGTCGGGACGCCCGTTGGTGAACACCACCATGGATGCCACGGTAAAGCGGCCATGCAGCGTGGAGATGTCGAAGCACTCGATGCGCAGCGGCGGCCCATCTAGCGCCAGCGCGCTCTCCAACTGCATGAGCGCCTGGTTGGTGCGGTCGTCGGCATATCCCGTGCGCACCATGTAGCGGTTGAGCGCGAAGTGCGCGTTCTTGGTGGCCATGTCCAGCAGATGCCGCTTGTCTCCGCGACGCGGCACGAATATGCGGCACGCATGGCCTCGCCTGCCCGTTAGCCACTCGCCGAGCAGGTCCGCGTCGGGAAGCTGGGTGCCCACGCCCACCTCGGGCGGGATGTCGGCCGTCTCGCCATAGTAGCGTTTGAGAAACCCCTCGACCAGCTCCTCCTCGCTCACGTCGTTGCCCTTGTTGAGCACGAACTCGGCGCTGCGCACGGTTATGCCCTCGCGCACCACGAACACGCAGGCGCAACTGATGGTCTCCTCGCGGTAGATGCCCACCAGGTCCACGTTGACGCTGGAGGAAAGCACCACCTGCTGCTTGTCCTGCAAGCCGCTGAGCACCTCCAGGCGGCGCTTGATGCGCCCGGCCTTCTCGAACTCCAGCTCTGCGGCGGCCTCCTGCATCTGTGCCGTGAGCTCACCGATCACCTCCGAGCGCCTGCCCGAGAGGAACCGCTCTACCTGGCGCACGTTGCGCGCGTAGTCGGCCGTGTCCACGGCGCCCACGCATACGCCCGGCCCCAGCCCCACATGCGAGAAGAAGCAGGGCCGACCCGACTTGGCAAGCGCCAGGTTCGCCACGGCCAAGTCGTCCGGATGGGCGTTGAGGTAGCGCTTGGCGCGCTTCCACTCCACGCAGCTGGCAGAGCAGATGGGAATGACCTTGCGCAGGGTGTCGATGGTCTCGCGCGCGGCCTTGGCGTCGGTGTAGGGGCCAAAGTAGCGCGTGCCCTTGCGATGGCGCTCGCGCGTGTACTTTATAGCCGGAAACGCATCGTCCTCGGTGATGGCGATGAAGGGATAGCTCTTGTCATCCTTGTAGTCCACGTTGAAGTACGGGTGGTACTGCGCGATGAGGTTTCGCTCCAGCACCAGCGCCTCGTGCTCGTTTTCCACCACCACGTAATCGAAGCTGCGCACCACCTGCATCATGAGCGGAATCTTCTCGCGGTCGTCCTGCAGCGTCACGTACTGGCGCATGCGGGCACGCAGGTTCTTGGCCTTGCCCACGTAGATGACCTCGCCCTTGCCGTCGCGCCACAGGTAGCAGCCCGGCTGCTGCGGCACCTGAGCCACCTGACGGGCGATGCCCGCCAGGTCCTGGCCCTCACCGAGTGCTGAGGGGTTGACGTCGCGTCGCTGTGCGGTCACCGTCTCCCTACGCCTCCAGCTCCTCGCCGGCATCGTCCCTGCCCGGGGCATACGCCCTGAACTTGCGCACTTGGTTTTGGGTGAAGAGCTGCGCCCACATGGTGTGTGGCAGCGTGTCCTTGGGGTCCATCAGCGGGTTTTGCGCACGGTCGTCTCGGTAGCATGCCAGCACCTGCTCGCGCAGCGCGTCGTCCAAAACGTATGAGCGCGCCACCGAGGCAGGCACGATGGTGTACAGGAACTCGTCGTAGGCCTCCTGCCGCTCCACCTCCCGGCCCAGCACGAACTCCTCCACGAGGGGACGCACGAAGTTGACGCCGCCCAGCGACACGTAGTAGGTGTTGCGGCCGGGACGGGCGTTCACCTCGAAGAAGCGGTAGCTGCCGTCGCGGTCGTCGTACTTGATGTCGAAGTTGGCGTAGCCGCGATAGCCCACGTGGGCAAGGAAGCGCGCCGCGTCCTCCACGATGCGGTCCACCTTCTCGCCCAGTATGCACACGGGATTGCCCAGCGCGTGCGGCGCATGGTCCTGCAGCGCGACGCGGCCACCCGACACCACGCGCAGGTCCCCACGCTCGTTGGAGAACGTGGTGAGCGAGCGGATGGCGTCGTCGTCGCCGGGCACGAAGTCCTGCAGGATGAGCTTGCCGTCGTAGGACGAGGCCCTCACCTGGGCAAAGGCCTGCTCCAGCTCCTCCGGCGATTCCAGCTCATAGATTTTGCGCTTGCCTTGGAACTCCGCCTGCTCCCAGGCCGCCGAGTTCGCCGGCTTGGCGATGAGCGGATACGGGAACGCGCTCGCGTCGAGCTCGGGCGCGTCCTTGTCGCAGCCCAGCTCCCAGGTCTTGGGATAGGCAATGCCCAGCTCCTCGCAGATGGCGTAGAAGCGGTCCTTTTGGGTTATCTCATCCAGCAGCTCGAGGTCCACGTAGGGCACCACGAACCACGGGGCCAGCTGGTCCCGGTGTGTGATGATGGTGCGCACCTGGCCGTCTGCCAGGCCCAGCGCCATGCCCACCTTGCCCTGCGCCGCCAGGTCGCGGCCGATGGCGACCAGGTGGTCCACGATGGCCTCCTCGCTGGTGAGGTCGCTCAGCACGCGGTAGTCGCACCACGCCGAGGACGAGGTAATCTTGACGTCGATGGACGAGAGCACGATGGGGTGCACGTTGTAGGCGTGGTGGAACTCACGCGCGTAGCTGTACGCCAGAAGGTCACCGCCCACAATCACCGGCACCAGGCGCTCGGTCACGTCCTCCTCGGTTTGGATGAGCGAGAGGTTCGCCGGGACGTGCGTGGCATCCTCGTCGGTTGCCGCCTCCGCCGGCAGCGTGGCCAGCGAGACCACCTTGTGCGCCACGGCACGCGCGCCCGCAACCTCGATGTCGGTGGGCAGCGCCAGGGCGCCACGCGAGAGGCACGCGCACACGGGCATGGCCGAGGTGTCGCCGTCCCACGCGTAGGCCTGGGGGTCGGCCTGCGGGTACAGGAAGGGGCGATACCACGGCACCGCGTAGTAGCCCAGCTCGGCGATCTGGCGCGAGGCGAGGTTGGACAGCGCCTCGTTGTCGAAGGTCACGGGAAAGTGCAGCAGCGGCTGGCCGTCCAGCAGCTCAAGGCTCGCCGGCAGCAGCGAGGGCGATATGGTGCCCTGTGCCAGGGCCTGCCCAAAGACCTCGCGATAGGCCGCCACGCATGCACGTCGCCGTTCCTCGTTCGCGTCGAGCCCGGCAAGCGCCGCCGATGCCTGCGAGGCGATCCAGGGGCTGGGCGCATACGGCTCGAGCGGCAGCTTCCCCTGCTGCTCGGCCTGGGTGACGGCGGGGCTGAAGGCGCCCACCCGCTCCAGAGAGGAGCGCAGGGCGGCGCTCACACGCGAGGGCACACGCGTAAACACGCGTACCTCGTTGCGATAGGCCTTGGCCGCGCGGTCCAGCTGCGCGGGAAGCGGCGACAACGAACGCAGCGCACACACAATGCGCTCGCGCAGCGACTCGTCGGCCATGTTGGGGTTCACCCATACGGCACCGCCAAAGTAGCAGCCCGGAAGCATCTTCTCGACGCCAAACGAGTGCACCGAGACATCGGCGATGGGCTGGCCGTCCGCACCGCGCGACAGGCGTGCCACGCAGTGGGCGCTGTCCTCAATGAGCAGCGCGCCGGCCTCGTGGGCCATGCGGGCGAGCGTGGCGTCGGCATTGGCATCGATGATGCCGTGGGTGTGCTGCAGTACCACGGCGCGCGTGTCCGATCCTAGCTCGAGTTTGCTGGCGTCCAGCGCAAACGTGGTCGCCGACACCTCGCCGTAGCGCGGGACGAGGCCCGCCGCCAAGATGGGGTCGACCGCCGTGCAGCACGTGAGCAGCTGCGTGACCACGAAGCCCTCGCCGCGCTCCTCTCGCAGCGCATCGAACACGACCTGCATGCCGTAGCGCGCCTTGTACACGCAAAACCAGTCCTGCGCGCGCGTCTGCGTACGGCTTGCCATCACGTGCGCGAGGATGCCAAGCTCGGGTACGGTACGGTCGTCGTTGCTCATCGCGTCTCCCCTCGTGCGTCGCCCTCGCGAACGTCGCTCGTGTCCTCTTGCGCGTTGTCAGCCGTGTTGCGCCTGCGGTTGAGCTCCAAGGCCTTGTTCATGAGGCCGTACAGGCGGCTCAGGGGCTTGTCGAAGGTACCCACCCAATACACCGGATCCTTTGAGAACAGCAGCTTAAAGTCGCTGATGCCGTCGTTGAGCAGGCCGTTCATGTCGTAGAGCACGGCACCACGCTCCTTGGCCGCCTTGATGGCCTCCCATTTGAGCAGGTAGTTGGCGCGGGTGCGCTTGCCCTCGTCGCACACGGCGCCCCACAGCTCGAACGCGGTGCCGCTGGTGGTGACGTTCCACAAAAACGACTGCATGCGGCCCTCGTACTCCGAGACGAACAGCTGGCCCACGCCCTCCAGCTCGGTGAACGCCGCGCGGTAGAACTCGTCGGCGTGCAAGGCAAAGCCGTCGGCCTCGGCGGTCGCGTGGTACATGGCCAAGATCTGGTCAAGGTCGTCTTCGGTCCCCGGACGGCAGGTGACGCCGTCGCGGCCGGCCTTGCGGATGTACTGGCGGCACTTGCGGTTGGGGATGCCCTGCATGATCTGGTCCTCGGTGCGGGTGAGGTCGATGGTGGCCGTCTTGGCGATGAGCGCGTGCTCGCTGGGAACCCACCCGTCCGAGAGGGCGAGCTCGGTAACCGCCGGCTCGATCTTCACGCTAATTACACGCAGGTTGCGCTTGCACCAGTCCGCCACCGCGTCTGCCACCTCGGGCAGGCGCTCCTCGTGGGCGGCAAAGGGGCCGCGCGGCACGTAGGCAAGACCGCCCACAGGACCAGGTAGCGCGCGGACCAGCACCTGCGCGCCACCCACCCAGGCACCGTCCTCCTCGCACATAACGCGATACGCGGTCCAGGGCCCGGTCTTCTCCTTGAGGGAACCCCACTGCCAAGACTGCAGCGGATGCGCCCCGAGTTCCTCCACGTGCTCGCCCCATTCAAAACGATTGGCGATAACGCGCATGTTCATGGTCCTGCTCTCCTTCTTGCCCTCCCCCGAAGGGGTACGTGTGTGAAGAGCATGATACTTCAAATACGCCCGACGCAATAAAACAACACGTGGAGGGCGCACCTGGGAAAGGGATCTGCACTCGGGGGACTGTCCCCTAAACTCAGGGGACTGTCCCCTGAGTTTAGGGGACAGTCCCCCGAGTGCAGGTGAACGTCTCGCTAGCGGCGGACGAAACGCGAGAGGAGCGCGCGGACGGTGCCCGCCTCGGGCACGTTGAGGACCAGGGCAAGGCCAAAGGTGACGAGCACCGCGGGCGCGCCACAGGCCGCCAGGTAGGCGATCGCCTGGAGCGAGGAGGTTCCCAGCGGCGCCACCAAATTGGTAAGCACCCAGTACAGCCCAAAGCCCACCGCGGCACCGGCGGCGCCAAGGCCGAGCGAGCGCAGCATGGCGCCCAGCATGGAGCGCAGCCCAATGCCGCCCAGCACGCGGCGCAGCTGCGCCAGCGTGATCACGTCCACGATCACAAAGATGGCCAGCGAGCTGAGCGGGACCATGTTGAGTCCAAACGACTTGGTAAACAGCAGGCACATGGCAATCTGCACGATGCCGCCCACGATGTTGGCGATGGCGTACAGGTACATGCGCCGCAGAGCGCTGCACGTCTTTTGCAGGTAGGTGCACACGCCGTACAGCGGCAGCGAGAGCGCGAGCACCTGCAGGTAGCTCGCCGATATGGCAATCTCGTCTCCCGAGAACCGCCCGCCTGCCATGAGCGTTATGAGCGGGACGGCAAACACGATGAGGTAGAGCATGCAGGGAACGAGGAAGAACAGCACCTGACTCGTGCCGTTCGCCAGGCCCCGCACGAACCCCGGCATGTCGTCCTTGGACACGAGGTCGCTGAGCTCGGTGAACATGGCCGTGGTGATGGGGATGGCCAAGATGGCGTAGGGCAACGTATACCACAGGCGCGTGTAGTAGGCGATGGACGAGCCGGCCGGGGTGACCGAGAGCGCACTGGACGTTTGCACCGAGAACGTGGCAAACGACGAGATGGTCACCACCAGCGAGGGTATGCCAATGGAGAGCGTCTCGCGCAGGGCCGGGTCGTGCAGGTTCACGTACGGCCGCAGGTGTATGTCGTGCTTGCGCAGGGAAGGAAGCTGCATAATCACCTGGATGGCGACGCCCAAGGGGTTGCCAATCGCCAGGCACAGGATGGCAAGCGTGGGCTGCGTGTTTGCCAGAGCGGCATAGGCAAAGAAGGACGCCGTGCATACCACATTGTTAAAGATAGGTGCGGCGTTGCTCCATAGATAGTCTCGCTCGGCGTTGAGCACGCCCGAGATGATGGACGAGAGCGCGTAGAGCACCACCTCGATGGCAAAGAACCTAAAGAAGTACGTGGCGAGGTCGAAGTCGAACTCGCTCGTGGCGCCAAACGACTGCGTCCATATGGCCTGCCCGGCAAAGACAATACCCAAGATCGCAATGGCACCCATAATGAGGGTGACGAGCGAGAGCAGATTGGAGGTGTAGCGGTTTGACCCCTCGCGGCCCAGCTTCTCCTTGACCGAGAGATACACGGGCAGAAACGCCGTCGCCAGCATGCCGCCCATTACGAGCTCGTAGAGCAGGTTGGGCAGGTTGTTGGCCACGGTGTAGCAGCTTGAGGTGACGGTAACGCCCAGCGCCATGGCCTGGCCCCAGGTGCGGAAGAAGCCCGTGATGCGGCTCACGATAACCAGGCCGCTCATCATGGCAGCGGAACGTCCCACGGCCACGGCGCCCTCGTCGGCCTGCTCGACAACCTCCTGCTCAGGTGCTGCCTCTTGGTCGCCGGACTCCTGCGCTGGCTCGCCCTTCTCGGATGCCTGCGGCTCGGCCTCGACGACCGCCATTACTTCGCCCTGAGGCTCGGCCTCGACGTCAGGCGTTGCCTCGGGCTGAGACTCGGTCTCGATCTGCAGCTCCGGCTCAACCTGAGCGGTCGGCTCCTGCAGCTCCGGCTCCTGCAGC
>JAUMWN010000049.1:0-9347 GCA_030529625.1 Coriobacteriales bacterium | reverse complement strand
TCGGCGGGCTCTACAACCCGCATGTGCTTGGGGACGTATCCTTCGGTCATGGCAGGCGGCCTAACGCATGCGGGCGTTGAGCTCGCCGGCAAGCTCGTCGAGCGTGACGCCGTAGCGCTCGAGCACCACCAACAGGTGGTACACCAGGTCGCCCGCCTCGTAGCGAATGTGG
Organism: Coriobacteriales bacterium; assembly: GCA_030529625.1. Classification (GTDB taxonomy): domain Bacteria; phylum Actinomycetota; class Coriobacteriia; order Coriobacteriales; family Atopobiaceae; genus RUG440. Next base: position 9,175 of record JAUMWN010000049.1, on the reverse strand, counting down.
TCGTGGTCGTCGTCCTTGCAGGCCATGATCACCTCGGCGGCCTCCTCGGCTACCTTTGAGAGCAGCTTGTCGGGCTTGCCCTGCAAAAGGCGGGCCGTGTAGCTCTCCTGCGGCGAGGCATCCCACCTGCCATGCAGCGTCGCCGCCAGGCTCTGTAGCGTCTCGCCCAGGTTGCCGTCCTGCACGTTCGCGGTTCTCTCTCCCACGCTATGCCCCTCTCAACTCGCGGTAGAAGCAGGTTCTATGGCCAGTGTGGCAGGCAGGCCCCGCGGCATCCACCTCCACCACCAGCGTGTCGGCGTCGCAGTCCACAAGCACGCGACGAACCTGCTGTACGTTACCACTAGTTGCACCCTTGTTCCACAGCTCCTGTCGGGAGCGCGACCAAAACCACGTAGTCCCCGTTTGGAACGTGAGCCGCAGGCTCTCCTCGCTCATCCACGCCACCATGAGCACCTCACCGGTGTCGTACTGCTGCACCACCGCAGGAATGAGCCCCTGCGCGTCGAGCTTGAGCGCTATGCCGTCCAGTGTCACGGCCTCAAGCGGCTGTGTTTCCTCCGTCTTGCCCATGAGCCCTCCTAGAAGTCCAGACGCACGGGAATGCCCTGTGACGCCATGTATTCCTTGACCTGTCGAATCGAGAAGGTCCCAAAATGGAAGACACTGGCCGCAAGCACCGCGTCGGCCTCGCCCTCGATCACGCCCTCGGCGAAGTGCTCCAGCGTGCCCACGCCTCCCGACGCAATAACCGGGATGGGCACGGCGCGCGCCACCTTGCGTGTGAGCGCCAGGTCGAAGCCCTCCTTGGTGCCGTCACGGTCCATGCTGGTGAGCAGGATCTCGCCGGCGCCGCGACGCGCGGCCTCCTCGGCCCATGCTACTGCGTCGATACCGGTGGCGATGCGCCCGCCGGCCAAATACACTTCCCACGAATCCTCGCGCCCACGCCGCTTGGCGTCGATGGCGCAGATCACCGCCTGGCTGCCAAACGCCGCCGCGGCCTGCGTGAGCAGCTCGGGGTTCTTTACGGCGGCCGAGTTCACCGAGACCTTGTCGGCACCGGCGGCCACCATGCGCCGCATACCCGCCACGTCCCTAAAGCCGCCGCCCACCGCATAGGGGATGCGCAGCTCGGCACTGGCGTGCGCCGCAAGCTCCACGGTCGTGCTGCGATCGTCGGAGGTCGCCGTGATGTCCAGGAACACGACCTCGTCGGCCCCCTCGGCATCGTAGGCGCGGGCCAGCTCGACGGGGTCTCCCGCGTCCACCAGGTCCACGAAGTTGACGCCCTTCACCACGCGGCCGTCCTTCACGTCCAAACAGGGAATCACGCGCTTCGCTAGCATGCCTGCTCCTCTCCGCCTGCCGCCGCGAGCAGGGCATCCTCAAGCGAGAAGGCCCCCTCATACAGGGCCCGACCGGTAATGGCGCCTTCCACGACGTCGCTTCCCGCCGTGGCAAGCGCACGCACGTCATCCAACGTTGCGATGCCGCCCGAGGCGACCACGGGAAAGCCGGCCACCTGGGCGATGTGACGGTACGCGTCCACGTCGATACCCGTTTGCATACCGTCGCGGGCGATGTCGGTAAACACCAGGTGGCGGTAGCCCAAGTCGGCCAAGCGTGCCACCAGGTCGTCGGCACGCAGGTCCTCACCCTCGCGCCATCCGTTCACCCGCACCTGCCCGTCTCGCGCGGCAACATCGGCAACCACCAGGTCGCCAAACTCGCGCGCGGCCGCCTGGGCAAACGCGGGGTCGCGCACCAGTGCGGTGCCAATGGCGATGCGGCGCGCGCCGGCCGATGCCAGGCGCTCGATGGCCGCCAGATCGCGCACGCCACCGCCAGCGTCCACCATCACGCCCGGCACCTGGCAGATGCCACGGATGGCCTCGAGGTGTGCCGCGCGTGCGTCCTCGTCCTCCTCAAAGGTCGCCGAGAGGTCCACCACGTGGATCCAGGTGGCACCCCGAGCGACGAAATCGCGGGCCACGGCAACGGGGTCGTGCGCGTACACGTCCATGTGGGCGCGCACGCCGCGCTTGAGGCGCACGACGTTGCCCGCAATGAGGTCGATGGCAGGAAACAGGATCATGCCATGCTCCTTTCTGATAAGACCCGACAGGCCGGGGACGGTCCCTCGCGTCCCCTATCTCACGACGCGCTGCACGAAGTTTCGCAGGATGGCAAGGCCCGTGGAGGAGGACTTCTCGGGATGGAACTGCACGCCGTACACGTTGTTTGCCCACACGCCGGAGGCAAAGCTTCGGGTGTAGTGTGAGCGCGTGGTAACCATGTCGTCGCTCACGTCATCCGCAAGCGCGTAGCTGTGCGTAAAGTACACGTTGGCACCCTCGGGAACGCCCTGGTACAGCGGGCACGCGCGGCCGTGCGGGGTGAGGTGCAGTTGGTCCCACCCCACATGGGGCACCTTGAGGCGCCCGGGTTGGAGGCGGGTCACCGAGCCGGACAGCACACCCAGACCGTCCACGCTGGCACCCGGTCGTCCGTCCGAGCGCTCGTCTCCGCGCTCGAACAGCACGTGCAGACCCAGGCAGATGCCCAAAAACGGCACGTCCCTGTCGGTCGCCTCCAAGATGGCCTCGCCCTCGCCCGACTCGCGCAGGTAGTCCATGGCGTCCTCGAACGCGCCCACTCCGGGCACCACCACGGCGTCTGCCGTACGAATGGCGTCGGGATCGTCGGACACCTCCACACGCGCGCCCACGTCACGCAGGCTGCGCTCCACACTGGAGAGGTTGCCCTTGTGGTAGTCCACCACCACGATGCGCGCGGCCGACATCACAGCACCCCCTTGGTGGAGGGAACGTCGTCCACGCGCGGGTCGCTCTCGCAGGCCACGCGCAGCGCACGCGCACACGCCTTGAAGGTCGCCTCCAAAATGTGGTGCGCATTGGTGCCGCACAGCTTGCGCAGGTGCAGGGTAAGGCCGGCGTTGCGCGCCAGGCCGATGAAGAACTCTTGGCCCAGCTCGGTGTCGAACGTGCCCACCTTGTCTGGCGCGATGTCCACGTCCCAGTACAGCTCGCCGCGACCCGAGATGTCCACGGCGGCCAGCACCAGCGCCTCGTCCAGCGGCACGGCCACGTCAGCAAAGCGGCGGATGCCGCGCTTGTCGCCCAGCGCCTGGCGCAGCGCATCGCCCAAGGCAATGCCCACGTCCTCCACCGTGTGGTGGTCGTCCACCCAGGTGTCCCCCTCGCAACGCACCGAGAGATCTATGAGCGAGTGGCGGCCAAACGCCGTGAGCATGTGGTCGAAGAACCCCACGCCCGACTGGATGTTGGTCTTGCCCGTCCCGTCCAGATCGACGGTAATCTGGATGTTTGTCTCACCCGTCTTACGGGCCACGGTTGCGGTCCTGGTCATGCCTGCCCCCCTTCCACGACGGCCTCGAGCGCCGCCATGAGCCTGTCGTTCTCGTTACGGGTGCCCACGGTAACGCGCAGGCAGTCCGCGAGTCCCGGCGCATAGCTAAAGTCGCGCACCAGGACGGAGTGCTCGTCGCGCAGACGCGCGCGCACGACGGCCGCGTTGGGCAGCCGCACGAGCAGGAAGTTGGCGTGGCTGGGCCACACCACAGCGCCAGGGAGCTGCGCGAGCCGCTGGGCCAGCCAGCCGCGCTCGGCCACGATGTCTGTCACGATGGGCGCCAGCTCTTCTCGGCAACGCACCGCCTGGACGGCCACCGCCTGTGCGAGCACATCCTCGGAGTAGATCTGCCTAATGGCTGCCAGCACGTCGATTACCTGCGGGTCGGCCACGAGGTAGCCGCAGCGAAGGCCCGCGAGCGCAAACGCCTTGGAGAGCGTGCGCAGTACCATAAGGCGCGGGTTGTCCGCCACCCACGGCACGAGACTCGACCCATTGCGCGCGAACTCCACGTACGCCTCGTCCACCAGTACCAGCGCGTTGGTCTGGTCCAGCAGCTGCCGCACGAGCTCGGGGTCTACTAGGTCGCCCGTGGGGTTGTTGGGCGAGGTGATCATGACCAAGGCGGCGTCACGCGCGGCATCCACCAAGGCGTCGGCGTTGGGCAGCATGCTCTGCTCGTCTCGCCACACCTCCACGACCTGGGTCTGGCACATCTTGGCGAAGTTCTTGTACTCCTCAAAGCACGGAGGGGCGACCACCAACGACCTGCCCGGCCCGCCAAATGAGAAGAGCAGGTTAAAGAGCAGCTCGTCTCCCCCATTGCCCACCATAACGCTCTCGCGGGCCACGCCATGCCAAGCGGCGAGCTCGTCTCGCAGCTCGTTGGCAAGCGGGTCGGGGTAGCGGTTGAGCGGAGTGGTAGCGCACGCCTGCGCAAAGCGCTCAAGGACCGTTGCCGGAAGCGGATGGGTGTTCTCGTTGGCCGAGAGGTTTACCTCGCACGGCGAGAAGGCCGGATCGTATGGCTCGAACCCCGCCAAAGCCGGCCGCACGCGCTCGGCAACGTCTTGTAGTGGCATGCCGTCTCCTGTTCTAGGCACCAGTTGAGTGTGTCATTTTATCAAAGCACGGCTACAAGGGTGTTACAGACGAGGTTGCCATTTTTGGGTCTGGCTCAAAGCTTGTGGTCTGTCGACCCGAAATAGGATGGTAGCGTTCGGGGACAAATAGGGCGCTCCGGAGGCCCTTATGTGTCCCCGAATGCTACCGTCTCTCTATGTTGGTAGCGTTTGGGGACGCATGAGGGGCAAAAACGACCAACATGTGTCCCCAAACGCTACCAAACCCCTATTCGTCCAGAGCACCACTCAGGCCATAGGCATTCCAAATCCTTGTGAGCCCCTCGCGCATGTCGACAACAAGGCCAGCCTCAATGTCGCGATCGGCTTCCCTCAACAGCCTATCCAGTTCTTCCTCTGGTACCTCTTTGTGATAGGAACAAAACAGAACAGGACCAATCACGACGAACTCCTCGTATCCATTCCTCAGAACTGGGAAAGGGACAGTCCCCTGAACACGGGGGACTGTCCCCTGAGTGCAGGTTAGGCGGCTATCCCAGCTTGGGTACGCCGGGGGCCTTGAGGTCCTGGGGCCAGGCGGTGCGCATGGCGTTAGCACATGCGTCGGCCGCATTGGCAAAGGTCTGGCCACCCTCCTCCAGCAGCTTGCGGCGCATGCCCACCGAAAGCGCATGCGCCCACAGGCCCTCGGCCTGCGCAATCGTTTGTACCGACGGACCGTCGGCCACAAGACCGGCCGCCGAGTACGAGATCACGCTCGAGCGCTTGACGAAGTCGTACACGCCCAGCGGGTTCGAGAAGGTCGCGGTACCACCCGTGGGAAGCGTGTGGTTGGGCCCGGCCACGTAGTCACCCAGCGGCTCGGAGGACCACGGTCCCACGAAGATCGCGCCGGCGTTCTTTATGGAGCCCAACAGCGAGAAGGCGTCTGCGCAGTGCAGCTCCAGGTGCTCGGGGGCGATGGTGTTGACGGCATCGATGGCCACATCCAGCGCCTCTGCCACGACCACCACGCCGTGGTCATCCAAGCTCGAGCGGGTAATCTCCTCGCGCGGGCTCTGCGCCACCAGCAGCTCCACGGCCTCGAGCACGCGAGCGGGCAGCGAGGCGTCGCAGGTTACCAGGTAGCACGCCGCCATGGGGTCGTGCTCAGCCTGCGCCATGAGGTCGGCGGCCACGATGGCCGGATCGGCGGTCGCATCGGCCAGCACGCACACCTCGGAGGGACCGGCCACCATGTCGATGCCCACGTCTCCCGACACGTACCGCTTGGCCGCGGCCACGTACGCGTTGCCCGGACCCACGATCTTTGACACGGCGGGGATGCTCTCGGTGCCATAGGCGACGGCGCCAATTCCCTGCGCTCCGCCCACCGCATACACCTCGTCCACGCCGGCAACCTTGGCCGCCGCCAGCGTGTAGGCCGAAAGCGAGCCGTCGCGCTGTGGCGGGGTTATCATAACCACGCGCTGCACGCCGGCGACCTTGGCCGGGATGGTGTCCATGAGCACCGTGGAGGGGTACTGAGCCCTGCCGCCGGGCACGTACACGGCGACGCTGGGAACCGGCGCGACCTTAACGCCCAGCACCGTGCCATCCGCGCGGGTGGTAAACCACGACTGCTCCACCTCACGCTCGTGGAAGTCACGAATCTGGCGATGTGCCAGCTCCAACGCCTCCAAAAACGCGGGATCCACGAGGTCCAGTGCACTGTCTACCACTTCGTCAGGCACGCGAAACTGCGCGGGACAGGCACCGTCAAAGCGCATGCAGTACTCGCGTACAGCCTCATCCCCACGCTCACGCACGTCTTCCACGATGGCGGTGGCCACCTCGGTCACCTCGCGCGGCAGCGCGCCGGAACGCCTGAGGTCACGCGCGGTGAGGCGGCGCTCCCCCACAAGCTCAATCGTCCTCATTGGTTCTCCTCCTCGCTCATCACGACCTCGGCGAGCCGCGCCGCCAGCGTGCGGATGCGCGCGTCGCAGCGATAGGCTGCCGGTCCCGCGAAGAATCGCGCGGTGCATTCGAGCACGTCGTCCACCACGACCAGGTCGTTCTCGGCCAGCGTGGCACCAGAGGCCGTGATGTCCACGATGCGGTCGGTCATGCCCACGATGGGCCCCAGCTCTATGTTGCCATGGAGCTGCACGATGTCCACCTGCTGGCCAATGCGGTCGTAGTAGGCCTGCGTGATGCGCGGGTACTTGGTGGCCACGCGCATCGTGCCGCGCCACGCGTAGGCGCGCTCTGCCATTCCCGCCATGGACGCAGGCTCGGCCACCACGAACCGACACCCGCCAAAGCGCAGGTCCTGAAGCTGCAGCAGGTCAACGTCCGCCTCGATTATGGAGTCGCGCCCGCAGATGCCGCAGTCGGCCCCGCCAAACGCCACGAACGCCGGCGCATCCTGCGCGCGCACAATGACGTACTCAACGTCGTCCTCGCGCACGATGAGCTTTCGGCCCAGGTCGTGTAGCCCCTGCGTGGGAAGCCCCGCTGCGGCCAGCACGCGCACCGAGTCGGCAAACAGCGAACCCTTGGGCACGGCAATGCGCAGCGGACGCTCTGCGAGCCGCACGCCCGGTGTGACCACGCCGGACTCGCCCTGCTCGCCCAGGACCTCCTGCAGACGCTCGAGCGACATGGCAAAGCCACAGGCACTCACGTCGGGAAGTCCCAGGTTGGCAAGCACCGCGTCGTAGTGGCCACCCGAGGCCAGTGACGCCGCGATGCCCTCAGCGTAAGCCTTGAACACCAAGCCCGTGTAGTAGTCAAAGCTGTTGATAATGGAGAAGTCAAAGCGCAGGCGGCCCTGGCGCACAAGCGGCGCACAGGAGTCCAGCAGGCTACGCAGGCCGCTCACGCCGCTCTTGTGTGCTGGTACGCCCGCCGCCACGAGCAGCGACTCCAGCTCGTCCACCACTTGCTCGTCTCCGTTGAGACGCGGCACCTGACACAGGGCGCGGGCCTGCGCGGGTGCAAGGCCCTGCGTGTTGTGCACGAGGTCCTCCAGCCCCACCAGGTCCGACTCGTGCACGAACGAGAGGACCTGCTGGGCGAACCGCTCGCCCGCGGAACAGGTTGCGAGCAGGGCCTTGAGCGGCGCGACCGAGCCACACACCACATACCAGTCGGGCACGCCCAGCCTGGCAAGCGCGTCGGCCAGAAGCATGACCACCTCGGCCTCGGCAGCAGCACCCTCGCCGCCCACGAGCTCAACGCCCAGCTGCGTGAACTGACGTGACTGCCCACGCAGCGCGCCCTGCTCGCGCACCACCGGCGCCACGTAACGCAGGCGTGCCGGAAGTTGGTCGCCGTCCAGTCGCGATGCCACCATGCGCGCTATGGGCAGCGTAAGGTCGGGGCGCAGCATGAGCAGGCGGTCGTCCTTGTCGAACAGCTGGAACGGCGAGTCCTGTATGCGGCCAGCAGTCTCTATAACGCTGCGGTCCTCCAGTATGGGCGTCTCCACCGGCAGATAGCCATGAGAAGAGAAGCACGTTCGCACCGTCTCGGTTATGCGCTCGCGGGCGAGCGCCTCTTGGGGCAGGATATCCCTGAACCCGCGGGGTGTGCGTTGAATCAAGTTACATTCCTCCCTGATGAGGCATACAAACTTGGTTACTGTAGCATAGTTTGCGGGCATGATGGGAACACGTGCGCCATCCCATCACCGTATCCTCGCCAAAACACAGCGCAGGGTGGGCAGACAAAAGGGACAGTCCCCCGAGTCCGCCCACGCCGAGACTGCACAGGACGTGCATTGGGGCGGACTCGTGGGACAGTCCCTTTTGTCTGCCCTACTCGTGGGACAGCCTTTGTTTGCCAGGTGTTAGCGGTCGTCCAGGTGCAGGAGACGGGAAATCCACTCGCCAAAGGCCGCGAGGAACCCAAACGGGCGGCGGCGCTCGCGGGTGACGATGGCCCGGCCGGTGCGCAAGTTGTCCTTGTCGTCCTTGCGCACGATGGCATTGGACTCCATGCGAATCACGGGCACGCTCTCCTGCCGGCCCTCAACGGCGCCGTCGTTGGACTCGTGCGGCCGCGCCTGGACGTCCAGGCGCGATTTGGTCTCACCGGCAATCGGCATCACCTTGCGGATTGCGTCGCGCACCTCGTCCCGATTGATGGGAAGGGTGTCGTCCAGCCCGTCCGAGCGCGAGTGCACGCGCACGCGCTGCATGGCAAGCGTGGAATCGAGCGTCTCCAGGTCCACCTCATGCTCGACCGAGATGCGCACGGGCTCGGGCATGGTGGGCGAGGTCGCCATGGGTATCTCGTACGTCACAGCCGCGGGCGTCTCGACGGGTGCTTCCACGGGCGGCTCGGGCTCGTCGAGCGGCTCATCAAGCGGTTCGTCGAGCAGTTCGTCGAACAACTCCACGGGAGGCTCATCGAGCGGCGCCTCCTCCGTTACGACCTCGTTGGGAACGGGCTCTTCCACGGGCGCCTCTTCGGTAGGCACCTCCTCGGCTGGGGCCTCCTCAACAGGCTCTGTCTCGGGCTGGTCTGCGGCCTGTGTCTCTGGCGACTCGCTTGCAGCCTGCTCCTGCCGTGGTGGGCGCAACTCGAGCTCGAGCTCGCGCATGAGCTGCTCGATGTAGTCGTGAGCATCACTTGAGGCCTGGACGCTGGGCATCTCCTCTGCCATAACGGGCACGAGCTCCGGCTCGGCCACTGGCTCTTCTACGGGC
>JAUMWN010000117.1 GCA_030529625.1 Coriobacteriales bacterium | reverse complement strand
TGAGGTTGTCGGTGTTTCGGAAGCCGTAGCCGACCTTGACGGTGACCTTGATCTTTTATCCAGAACGATGGATAAAAGATCAAGCTCATAGTCAAGATGGCCTACGGGTTCAGGAACACGGAAAACCTCTTCGCCATGGTCATGCTGAAGTGCTCCGGACTCGAACTGCCTCTGCCGGGAAGACTGTAGGCCCACACATCATGCAGAAGGCTCTTCTAAGTTGAAATTAGGAATCTTTCTTTCCACGTTGCCAAGCCGACTGTTCGCTGCACACGCCGGAAAGGTACTCTTCGAACGGGATCTACTACAAGAAGCCCACATGCGAATAGAGCGATTCGCAGCCACCATAGGAGGGCTGTACGTCGCTTGCAAGTTGCACGTTAGCGTTCTCTGGCCCAAAACGTAAAACGACGCCGTAAAACACCACTTATTCACAATATAAAAGGTCGGAGGGTTTTACCCCTCCGACCTTGTGTTTTCTGGTGGGCGATACTGGGTTCGAACCAGTGACCTTGTGCTTGTAAGGCACCTGCGCCACCACTGCGCCAATCGCCCGTGCGAAAGCAGTATAGCACATGCTCCCCAGATTGCGAACTCCAAGAAAAACTCCCAACAGCTGCCTCACAGCAGCCGTCCCAGTGTCGCCACGTCCTCCTGCGTGGTCGCCCAGCTCGTGGCGAAGCGTACGATGGTGTGGCCCCGGTCGGTCTTCTCCCAAAAGCTATAGCCCACGTGCTCGGCAAGCGAACGCGCCGTGGCGTCGTCCAGCTCCACGAACACCTGATTGGTGGGTGAATCAAACATCAGGCGATAGCCCCGCTCCTCGAACGCACGACGCATGGCATTGGCCGCCTCAATCGCCGGCCTCCCCACGCGCAGGTACAGGTCGTCGCAGAACAGTGCCTCAAACTGCATGCCCAAAAGCCACCCCTTGGCCAAGAGCGCCCCATGCTGCTTGGTGAGCGTAAAGAACTGCGGACACGTGCTTGGATTGGGAAACACCACCGCCTCCCCCAGCAGCGCCCCACACTTGGTACCCCCAATGTAGAACGCGTCCGCAAGACGCGCCAGGTCGGACAGCGTCACATCATTGACGTCGCAGGCCAGCGCGTAGGCCAGCCGCGCGCCATCCACGTACAGGCGCATGTCGTACTCATCGCACACCGCACGCAGACCTTCCAACTCCTCGAGCGTGTACAGCGTGCCATACTCCGTTGGCTGTGAGATGTACACCACACCCGGACGCACCATGTGATCGTGGTTGGCATCCGTCTCCCACGCAGCCGCCGCCTCGCGCACCCGATCGGCAGGCAGCTTGCCCCGTTCGCCTGCGAGCTCAATCACCTTGTGACCACTGCGCTCGATGGCACCCGCCTCGTGCGTGGCTATGTGTCCGGTGGTGGCGGCAAGCACCCCCTCCCACGGCGCCAGCAGGGCATCGAGGACGCACGCGTTCGTTTGCGTTCCGCCTGCCAAAAAGTGCACCGCCGCGTTTGGACACGCGCACGCTTCCTGGATGTGCGCACGAGCCGACGCACAGATCTTATCGGTGCCATAGCCTGCGTGCTGGTCGCGGTTCGTGGCTCGCATCAGTTCCAGAATCGCCGGATGGCACCCCTCCATGTAGTCCGACGCAAACGAGACATAGTCCACGCTCGTCCCCCTGTCGCATGAATGATTTGTTATGAGGCCATATTCTACCGCTTGTTTTCCGAGCATGGTGCAGGCTGCCTTCGGCCTATCTTTCTCATATAACTACCAACGCCAGCGAGGTGTCGTCGTCGCGCGAAAAAGTCACCCCCAGTGGAGGCGGCCGCCAGATGGGAGGCCCGGCGGAGACTCCCATCCAGACCACGTTCGGCGCCGCGGTTTGGGGCACGTGAACGGCCGCCACGGACGGCATCGTTCACGCGCACCATAAATTGTGGTAGTAAGGACGCGCCAACAGGCATTTTGCTGCCAGTCATCCGCGCATTTTGGGGCACGTGAATTGTGGCGGCGTTCCCCCAATTCACGTGCCCCAAAAAATAACGATTAGGCATGTTCATCAACTGGGGTTATACGGATTTGGAATGTGTATGCGGGGACATGCGAACCGCCGCACAGCCATGCGGCCTTCCTGCCGGGACCTATCCTTCCCAAACTGCTGCCAACGTTGGCAACACCAATAAGCGGTAGCTATCTGAGAAGGATGGGCGGGTCGCAGGCGGCCATCTTTCTCAAACAAGCACCAACGTGAGCGCAGCGGGCAGCAGCGTTCTGCATAACGGCCAGCGTGCTTTTGTCTATACTTTGCCTAGGCCGCAAAGCCCAAGGCACATCCAACCCCGTGAGGACCGCCACATGGACGAACTGCACGACACATCCGCTCAAGGCACCACGAGCATGCAGGCGCTTGCCGAGCTGCTGGCCCAGAAGAACCTGCTCGCACGCGCCGACCTCCCCGCCACTCCCATTGCCGTGTGCGGCGCCGATTGCGACTCGCGCGTAGTGGAGCCAGGTCACCTCTTCGTGTGCAAGGGCGCCCACTTCAACGCTCGCTACCTGCAGGCAGCGCTTGAGGCCGGTGCCTGCGGATATGTGTGCGACGAGTCACTCGCGCCGCAGCTTGCAGAGGCGGCGCCAGGCGTTCCCGCGCTGGTAACCAACGACGTGCGCAGCGCCATGGCGCTGGTCTCGGCAACGGCATGGGGACATCCCAACCAGCGCATGCGCATTGCGGGCATAACAGGAACCAAGGGCAAGACCACGGTTGCCGCCTTCGTGCGCAGCATCTTGGACGACGGCGAGCCGGGGGCGCATGCCGCCACCATTGGCACGCTCGAGACCTACGACGGCATCGAGCGCTTCGCCTCGCGCAACACCACGCCCGAGGCACCCGACCTGTGGCGACACCTGGCACATGCCGCCAGCTGCGGCCTAGACATGGTGATGGAGGTTTCCAGCCAGGGGCTCAAATACCAGCGGGTCGAGGGGCTCGCATACGACGTGGCGGCCTTTCTCAACATTGGCGTAGACCACGTCTCGGCCATCGAGCACCCCACGTTTGACGACTACCTGTCCAGCAAGCTCAAGATCTTTGAGCACGCGCGTGTGGCGCTGCTCAACGCCAACCTGGACCCGGCTCACGCCGCACGCATCGAGCAGGCGGCGGGCACCTGCGCCCAAACGCTGCGCTTTATGGCAGGCGAGACGCAGGCAGACGGTCGTGCGGCTGAGTTCTGCGCCACCAACCTGCAGGCACGGGAGGGCGGCATGTTCTTTGTGGCACACACGCCGCAATGGAGCGCACCCGCACACATTGCGCTTTCCGGCGACTTTAACGTAGAGAATGCCATCGCGGCCATTGCCATCGCCCAGCTGATGGGCTGTGGCCAAGAGCAGATCGTGCGCGGTCTTGCCTCGTGCAGCGTCCCCGGTCGCATGGACGTGATTCGCGGCGCAGATGACCACGTTACGGCAATCGTGGACTACGCCCACAACGGCATGTCGGTGAGCCAGGTGCTCTCGTCCGTGCGGGCGAGCTATCCCAGCCACCGCATCATCGCCGTGTTTGGGGCAACGGGCGGCAAGGGCGCCGAGCGCAGGTTCGAGATGCCCCCGGCGGCGGCCCCGTACGCCGACCACCTCATCTTTACCGAGGACGACGCCGGCCCCGAACCCGTGGAGCGCATTTGTGCGCAGATGGCCCAGGCCACGCCTGAGGGAACGAGCCACGAAATCGTGCTGGACCGCACGCAGGCCATCACGCACGCGCTTGCCATGGCGCACGAAGACGAGCGCCCCTGCGTGGTGTGCGTGCTGGGCAAGGGCCACGAGGCACGTCAGCTGCGCGCCGATGGTCCCGCACCCATGACCCCCGACCCCCAGCTCGTTCGCACGCTACTTAACGCACAGCCACCAAGGCACACCAAGACGGAGGGAGCATCGCATGGCGTATGATCCACAACGCGAGGACTACCAACGCCTTGGCCTGCGGTTTGCGCACTCGCTCGACGGCATGGACACCAGGCAGGCGACGCGGTCCTTTGCCGCGTTTGGCAGACGGTTCGCACAGGATCGCGACTCCCTGCCGCAATCCGACGCCGACCGGGCGTTTCACCTGGTGGCCATGGCCACCAAGCTCATCGACTACCAGCTCCCGTTTGCCGACGACGACCAGGCCAAGAAGCTCATCGAGTCGGGCCACAAGCTCCTCGACGAGGCCATAGCCTTGGACCCGCAGTGCTACGACGCCATTCGAATGAAGGTCGCGTCGGAGGCTCCCTCCTTCGAGAGCTTCCTGGACTACCTGAACGACCTTGCCGACGAGGTGAGGACCCACTGCGAGGAACAGCTCGCAGAGCATGCCGACGACAGCACCAAGGAGCGGGCACACCTGCACGCCGACCTTGCCATGCGGCCCTACGTACGCTGGCTGTCCACGCAGGCGGAGCACGCGCTCATCTGCGGCAGGAACAAGGAGGCGCTGAGGCTTGCCTTTGCGTGCCTGGACCTGGACAGGCACGACGTTGCCGACGCGCGGTTTACCGCGGCACTGGCCCTTGCCAAGCTGGAGGATGAGGCCGGTCTCGACGAGCTCGAGGGTCGCCTCAAGGCATGGGGAACCGTACGTCCCGCCAACGATCCGTGGTTCCTCATCGCCCGTCTGTGTCTGTGCTTTAAGTCATTCGATCGCCTGGGCACGCAACACTGGCTTAAGGAGCTCCTAGACACGTTCCCCCGTGCCGCCGAGGCGCTTATCAGGCAAATCGAGCTTCCCGTGGGCGTGTTCGCCCGGCTTGCCACCGTTCCCTACAGCGAGGACGAGCTCATCCTGGCCATATCGGAGGCAACCGTGCTTTTGCAAGAAGGCGTGGACCCCATGGGCAGAGGCACCATAAGCACGTGGCTCTCGGAAGAGGTGTCGCAGCAACACCCCGAGGCCATGCTCACGGTTATGGCAGAGCAGCGCAACGAGCAGGGGAGGAAGGGCGCATGAGAGGTCAAGAGGAGCTGGTTCGCCGCCTTGCGCTCAAGCGACGCCGACAGCTTGGCACGATGTCGGAGGAGGCCTATGCCGAGCTCGAGCTGGCCGTACGCGACGATCCAACGCGCTTTGTGGACGACGCACAGGAGGAGGCGTTTGCCCTCGTGGCGCAGGCGCTCGCCGATTTGGAGAGAAGCCAGCACGACGACGACCTGCTCGACGACCAGCAATATTTGCGGCAGCGGGAAAAGCGCCTCGTCAAGCTGGGAGCCGCATGCTCCCAGGCGCTCCAGATTGATGAGAACTGCATCGACGCGGCCCTGCTGTTCGCCCTGAGCAAGGACCTTCCACCCAGCCAGACGGCAGTCGCCTTGGTGGAGCTCGAGGAGCAGTGCGTGCAGCGTTCTGGCGACGTCGAGACCTGCGTTGCGGGCGACGCATGGACCAACGTGTTTGAGCGGCCGATGCTTCGGCTGCACAACGCCATCGCGCATTACTGCCTGTGTACCGCACGGTATAGTCAGGCACGCGAGAGGAGCATCGACCTGCTCACCAAGGCACCGCTCGACGCCCTTGGCGCACGTCTTACCTGCGTGCTCGCCATGGCGCGGCTGGAAGACGAGGACGGCTTCTATTGGCTCGAGGCCCGCGAAGGCCATCGCGGCAACGCCTGGTTCCACCTAGGCAGGGCGATCCTTTTGTACAAGCTGGGCCGCATGCCCGCCGCGCGCCGCGCGCTGGGGGGATACGACCGCCTGTGCACCGCCGGTGCCTACGTGCTGCTGCAGCCCGTGTTCGTGGACACCTACCTGCCCGACCGCCCGTCCTTCTCGCCGCAGAGCTTTAGCGAGACCGTGCTAGCCGTGCACGAGGCAGACCCCATAATCTCGGACATCCCCGACTTTGCCGCATGGGCCTGCGACCAGCCGGGCTTCTTGGACTCCGCCCAGGACTACGCCCGCCGCAACGGCATGGAGTGGCGCGACTGGGAGGAGTGAGCAACAACGGTCTGCACTCGAGGGACAGTCCCCTAAGTTTATGGGACAGTCCCCCGAGTGCAACTGGTGCGTTAATGCCCCTTGATGGAGTCCAAGAAGTCCTTGGCGCGGGCGGTTTGGGGATGGTCGAAGAACTCGTCGGGGGTATTCTCCTCCACGATTTGGCCGTCGGCCATAAACACCACGCGGTTGGACACACGCCGCGCAAAGTTCATCTCGTGGGTGACCACCACCATGGTCATGCCCTCGCGCGCCAGCTCCACCATAACCTCAAGGACTTCGTTGATCATCTCGGGATCGAGTGCGGAGGTGGGCTCGTCAAAGAGCATGGCCTTGGGCTGCATGGCAAGCGAGCGTGCGATGGCCACGCGCTGCTGCTGACCACCCGAAAGCTGCGCCGGCACCTTGGCCGCCTGGGCATCCACACCCACGCGGCGCAGCAGCTCCATGGCCCGGCTCTCGGCCTCAGCCTTGGGTACGCCCAGCACCTCGATGGGGCCAAGCGTCACGTTTTGCAGGATGGTCTTGTGGGCGAACAGGTTAAAGCTCTGGAACACCATGCCAATCTCGGCACGCATCTGCGCGAGGGCCTTGCCCTCCTGCGGCAGCGGCTCGCCCTCAATGAGAATCTCTCCGGAGTCGATGGTCTCGAGCCGGT
>JAUMWN010000116.1:5002-6631 GCA_030529625.1 Coriobacteriales bacterium | reverse complement strand
TTGCTCATGACGCACAACGGCTCCGCGTAGCTCAAAAGTTCGCAGCGTAATCGGGCAACACCTCCCTGCTCCTGACTGCGTCCTCCACATGTTGACAGGCAGCATTCCTCCTCCTAAGATGTATCTATTATTTATACAACTAAGGAGGCTTCCCATGGAAGGAATCGTCGAGACCATCAAAGGCCGTCAGAGCGTCCGAACCTTTGAGGGCCGGCCACTGTTGCCCGAGGACCGCGCATACGTAGAGAGCGTTATTGGAAGCATCGAGACCCCCTTTGGCGTGCCCGTGGAGTTCCGGCTCCTCAGCGTTGCCGAGCACGGCCTCAAGAGCCCCGTTGTCGTGGGGGCCCACGACTACGTGGCCGCCAAGGTCGACCGCGTCCAAGGCGCAGAGCTTGCGCTGGGCTTCGCATTCGAGACATTCTGCCTCCGCGCGGCGGAGCGGGGCCTTGGCACCGTTTTGCTCGCGGCGTCGCTCTCGCGCAAGTCGTTCGAGAAGGCCATGGAGGTCGGGCCAAACGAGGTGATGCCCGTGGCGAGCCCGATAGGCTACCCCGCCGCCAAGCCCACCCTGCGCGAGAGCATGATGCGCAAGGCCCTCAAGTCCGACGAGCGCCTGCCCTTCTCGCAGGTCTTCTATAGCGGGTCCTTCGGCACGCCCCTCTCCGCCAGCGACGCGGGCCGCTTTGAGGCGCCACTACAGATGCTGCGACTCGCCCCCTCCGCCACGAACAAGCAGCCATGGCGCGCTGTGGTGCATGGCGGCGTCGTGCACTTCTTCGAGGAGCGCAGCATAAAGGAAAGCGCGCTCGGCGACATCCAAAAGGTGGACATGGGCATCGCGCTCTCGCACTTTTGTCTCACGGCACAGGAACGGGGACTCGAGGGCCGCCTCATCACCCGCGACCCGGCCATTGCCACCCCTCAGGGCACAGAGTACATCGCGTCGTTTGAGGCCGCGCGATGAGGGACACCCGACTCTCGTCCGCGCTGCACCTGCTCGTTCTTGTCTCGGAAGCCCAGAAGCCCATGAGCTCCGAGCAGATGGCCATGAGCATGGGCACGAACGCAAGCTACGTGCGCAGGCTCTCGGGGTCGCTGCGCAAAGCAGGAATCGTGCAGAGCCGCAAGGGATCGCCGGGACTCCGCCTCGTGCCCGACCCTGCCAAGCTCACGCTGCTCGACATCTACCTCGCCGCCTGCGAGACGGACCACGTGGAGCTGTTTGAGGTGCATCACAACCCTAGCGACCGATGCATCGTAGGCAGGCACATCTCGCCCGTGCTGGGAGGCATGTTCAAAAAACTGGAGGAGGAGGCCGCGCATGAGCTGCGGTCCCTCACGCTCGCCGACTGCATAGCCGCCCTGCGTGCCCACGCCGCACAGGCCAACGACTCGGAAGGAGTCGCCTAACAAGCAAAGGAGTACCGATGAGCTTTTTTGGTACCCGATGTCTGGCTAGGACGAGGTTTTTCACCTCAAGGTCCGGCTCACCCCAAGGTCCGAGCAATGCTAGCCTATGCCACACAACGTGCGAAGCTGGAGGTCGTGGTCGCCTTTTGCTATGGCGTCCACGATGCGGTTTGGGTCTCTGAGCCCGCATACCCGACGGAACTTGTCCATGACCTC
>JAUMWN010000116.1:0-4902 GCA_030529625.1 Coriobacteriales bacterium | reverse complement strand
CGATGCGGTTTGGGTCTCTGAGCCCGCATACCCGACGGAACTTGTCCATGACCTCGGATGCCGTTAGGGGGTTGGCCGTCGATCCACGTGCAACATCGCACACCGCCTCTAACTCACCGCCGTTGAGCAAAATGCGGGCTGCCGAGTCGGCAAGCATATGGTCGGCAAAAAGACGAATCGTGCCCATAAGCTCCCGCTCGCGTGGGCTTATGGAAAACTGCGGTGGGATTGGCAAGCTCACGCTCGATGGGTCTGCGAGCGTACGTGCCACCAGGTACGGTATGGACACGATGGCCTCGTCGGCGGTGGTGGGCAGCGGGTTGCCACCCAGACGAGCCGCTCGGGAAGAGACAGCCACCTCGAGCGTCCGAGGAATCGACGCAGGGCTCATGCCGCCTGCCAGCTCAAGGGACGCATCCACGGCGGCAAACGCCACAAAGCCAAAGGGATATGGCTTGCAGGACGCCTGCGCAGCGACCCAGGCATCGCCTATGCCCTTTATGGCGCGTTCGCAGTCGGGTCGTTCCGCAACGGTACGAACCAGCCCGTTTGCGCCGGTGAGCGCCAAGATTCCACAGGAAAGGCCGTCGCGCGCCATGAGCGTCGCTTCAAGTCCCGCCCGAGCGGCGAGCGCAGGCACAAAGGTCCCCGCCGCAGAGCCGTGCGTGCCCCGAACTCCGCAGGCGGTTGTTGCCGCCCATCCCAGTGCGGAGGCCATGCGCGCCCGCCAGCGCCACGCCCAGGTAGTTGAGAAGCGCAGCGCGAAACCCAGGCTCGTCTCCAAGCGGGAGGCGCCCTTCGAGCGCGAACTCGACAAGCGCCTCCCCTAGCCTTGTGACCTCATCTATCGTACCCACTACAGCCTCACGGGATATATGGCCGCCAGTCCGCCGTCCACCAAAAGCTCCACGCCGCTCACGTAGGAGGACTCGTCCGAGCCAAGGTACACGGCCGCGTTTGCGATGTCGGCCACATTGCCAACCTTGCCAGCGGGAATGAGCCTGGCACGGTAGGCCTGGCGCTCCCTCTCCTCCTCCGGACTGCGTCCCAGCTCGACGCCGGCAGCGGGCGTGGGGATGATGCCAGGCGCGATGGCGTTCACGCGAATGCGTCGGTCGCGCAGCTCGGCCGTCCACGTGTGGATGAAAGACTTCATTGCGCTCTTGGCGGCGATGTAGAGGCTAAAGTTGGGAAGCCCCAGCGACGCGGTTACCGATGTGTTGAGGATGATGGTGGAGCCCTCCTGCATGAGCGGCAGACACGCCTGCACCGTGTAGTAGGAGCCCAGCACGTTGGTGTGCATCACGCGGTTGAACTCAGCCTCGTCTATGTTTGTGAGCGCCACGTATCCGCCGATGCCGGCGTTGCACATCACGATGTCCACGTGGCCCTGCTCGGCAGCGATCTTCTTTACCACAGCGAGCATCGCGTCCTTGTTGCTCACGTCGGCCACCACGTAGCCAACGTTTCGAGCAATCGACTCGGCTGCCTCGGCGAGCTTCGACTCGCGACGACCCGTGATGTACACGTAGGCGCCTTCCTCCACGTACTTCCGTGCGATCTCGAGCCCGATGCCCGTGCCGCCACCGGTGATGAGCGCAACCTTGCCCTCTAGCCTCATGGGTCCCTCCTCCCTAACGGTCGAGAGGCACATGCCACGCACGGCAGGCACCCCTCGCGCCACAACCTCATACCAGCCAAAGCCTCCAGCTACTTGGCCGCATGGCCGCCAAACACGTCGAAGGTCATCGTGTCGAGCTTGGCGTCTATGGAGGCTATCTCCTCCGCCGTGATGGGCACATTCGCCGCCCCGAAGTTCTCGCGCAGGCGCTCCAGCTTGCGCGTACCGGGAATGGGGATGATGTGCGGGTCCTTGTTGATCATCCACGCGAGGCTGAGCTGGCCCATGGTGCAGCCCTTCTCGTCGGCCATTGCGCGCAGCAGGTCGAGCAGGGCCTTGGCCTTGGCGTAGCCCTCCTCGGTGTACTGCGGCATGCCCTCGCGGAAGTCCTGCCTGCCCTCGAACTTGGTGCTGGGGCTGTAGGCGCCGGTAAGCAGGCCATTTGCCATGGGGCTAAAGGCCACGTAGGAGACGCCCAGCTCCACGCACGTGGGGAAGATCGACTCGTGCCAGCGCGCCACCATGGAGTAGCGATTCTCGATTGCGGTGACGGGCGTCACGGCATGGGCGCGGCGCAGGTACTCCTCGGTGGTCTCCGAGATGCCCCAGGCGCGAATCTTTCCCTCGGAAATGAGCTTGCCGAACTCCTCGGCCACCACCTCAGGCTCCACCTTGGGGTCGATGCGGTGCTGGTAGTAGAGGTCGATGGTATCGACACCGAGCTTGCGCAGGCTCTCCTCGCAGCTTGCGCGGATGACCTCGGGACGGGAGTCCAGCACCAGGTTGTTGTTGGCATCGTGGTGCACTCCCATCTTTGTGGCGATTACGACCTCGTCACGGAAGTCGCGCACGGCCTTGCCCACGAGCTCCTCGTTGTACGAGATGGTGCCATCTGCCTTAACGCCCACGTAGGCCTCGGCAGTGTCGTAGAAGTCGTAGCCTATCTCGTGGGCGGCGCGCAGCGTCTGGATTGCCACGTCGTCGTCGGTCGGGTCGCCGGAGGCGTGGGAGAAGCCCATGCATCCCAGGCCCACGGGGCTTACGTACAGGTCGCTCTTGCCAAGTTGCAGCTTTTCCATTGTGCATCCTCTCTTGGGGTGGCTTGCTTCTCTATGGATTATTCTATCTGCAACAAGGCCTCTTGTAGCATGCGTCCCATACGTTCGAGTATGCATACAACGCAATCAGCAGGACTCAATGGCCGTAGGGCGGGGCCGCAGGTCAACCATGTGGCCACCTATTCCAGCCCTCCATGGGATAGAGCATCAGCACCTCCGTGTGTCAATGCCTCAATCCCAATGACGCAAGATTAATCTATGGGCAGAGACAGCCTCTGTAACGCGTAGCCCGAAGAAGGACCGGCATAACATGCATATGCTACTTCCATGGCTCCTCAATCGAAAGCTCAAAGGTTGCCGTGGGCGGTAATGCACGAATGCACTCAGTCTCGGCCTCTCCCAGATGGGCCACCGGCATCACTCGATACCCGCTCGACTCTTCCTGTCCGCTGTGGATGATGGCGAACCAGCCATCTGCCACGCTCACGTCCCCGTTAATCCATCCCTGCTGCTTCTCGGCCTCATCAAAGACGCCCTCCTTGAGCTCGCAGCAGTAGTCCACGCCCGAGTCGTGGCCTACAACCGTTAGGGGCAAACGGTTCATAAGGTCACGCGCCGCCTGGGTATGGTTGAGGGGCGCGCGTACGACAACATCACCCGATCGGATTACCAAACGCGCAACGTTGCGGTCGTTGGGATCGCTAAGGGCAGCACCTGCCGCACGCAGCCGCTCCAGTAGCTCCGGCGACCTGTTCTCGTCTCCCGCAGCAGTAAAGATACCCATGTCCTCAAGATGCAGCCAGCCCAAGAACGAGTGCTGGTAGGTATAGACGCAGCCATCGTAGACACCTTTTGATCCCGAGCTTAGCAGCAGCGCGGCCTTTGTGAGCTTGCGTGGATAGCCAGGCGCGTATATGCGATGGATGGCACAGGCAAGCTGTCCCGAGAGCCCGTGGTAATAGACGGGACTCGCCAGCACTATCATGTCGGCCTCGTCCAAGGCCGGATAGACCTTCTGCATATCGTCGTTCTGCACGCACTGGCGCGGAGCTTTGGTGTAGCAGTATTCGCAGGCAAGACAGCCCGCAATGTTCATGCGGCAAACGTCAAAGACGGTCACCCTGTGACCGGCGCTCTGTGCGCCTTCGCGATAGGCGGCAACCATAGCTGCCGTGTTTCCCTTGGGATGCGGACTTCCATTGAGGATTACAATATTCACGACGTTACTCCTCGCTGCCGGACGCTATGGTAATGCTCACGTCGCCGTTGCCCAAAAGGCTCGCCATGCCGTCGGCAGTCTGGCTGGTAATGTTGCCGAGCCTGGTGTAGGCCCAGCTGTTCGAGCCATAAAAGACCACGATCTGACTGCCCGAATACAATACGATGTCACCCGCGGTTGTGGTGGTTTGCACATCGTTGGCCGTAAGCGTCGTGCCCAGCGGTCCCACCTGCTCAAAGCCACCGTACATCGAGAGGTTCACGGTTAGAGGCGCGGCGGTAACGAGCGCCCTTAGATCAGCGACTGCCTGGTTGTGCTCCCACTCCACCGTTACGTCTGTCCCGTCTATGCTCATCTTCATGGCGTTTGTCTCCCCTTCGTCCGCCACTTTATCGTTGGTCTGTTCCTGTTCGGACACTGCATCCTGGCGAGGTGCTGGCTGTGGAGCAGGGGTTTCGTTCGTACCACCCGCGCAGCCCGAAATCGCAAAAAACAACGTCGCGGCAACCATACCGTGTAGGATTCTTTTCATGGAACCTCCCTTGCCTCTACGCCAATTGTGTCTCTTGCTATGAGCTATGACAAATGCATATTGTATATCCCTAACCATAATGTTGATGCATGGCTGTCCAATTAGAAGACCCTGTCCGCGGTTGTCTTCCCTTCGTGTGTCAGTGCCTCCGTCCCCGTGACACACACGAGTGTGTCAGTGCCTCCGTCCCCGTGACACACACGTCCCCGTGACACATGATGCGCCTTTTATATCAAAGATTCTGTTTACGAAACGAGTTCGTGGACCCACATGCCGTATGATTGACGCCAAAGAGAACAGCTAGCAGAGGAGTGCGTTATGACCAATTCCATATTCTTCCAGGACCAGACCTTCATTCCCGTGGGCGTGAGCGTGGGGCTTGCCGAGCTCGACGGCGAGCAGCTCATCCGCGTGGTAAAGCCCGAGGAGAACACCGAGCCCGACGTGGCCACCTACGCGCGCCTTGCGGGCC
>JAUMWN010000048.1 GCA_030529625.1 Coriobacteriales bacterium | reverse complement strand
AAGGAGATGGGCGCGGGCGACATCTACGTGTGCGCCACGCACGGCCTGTTTACCGACCCCGCCATCGAGCGCCTGGAGAACGCACCCATCGAGGAGTGCGTGATTACCGACTCGGTGCCCTGCGCGGTGGCCAATCAACCCGGATCCAAGATCAAGATGGTCTCGGTTGCGCGCGAGATGGCCGAGGCCATCCACCACGTGTACTGCAACGAGCCCACCACCGAAATCTTTGGCGGCGACCTCAACCTGTAGGCGAGCATGGCGGAACAAAAGCCCATTCGTGTGATATGCGGCCTTGGCAACCCCGGCGAGAAGTACGCGCTTACGCGTCACAACGCCGGGTTTGTCACGGTTGACGCGCTTGCCGAGCGCTATGGCGCGCGGTACTGGAAGAACCAGGCAGGGTGCCTTGCTGCGACGGTACGCATTGGCGAGCGCGAGGTGGTGCTCGCCAAGCCCCAAGGCTTTATGAACACCTCGGGCGGGCCGCTTTCCAAGCTCGCCCGCGAGCTACGCGTGCGACCGGAGGAGATCCTGGTCGTGCACGACGAGGTGGACCTGCCGGCAGGCGAGATACGCTACAAGTTTGGCGGCGGCCTCAACGCCCACAACGGGCTGCGCTCCATAAAGGCCAAGCTCGGCACGGCCGACTTTGCCCGCATTCGCGTGGGCATTGGCCGCCCGCCTGGCAAGATGAGCGTGGCGGACTGGGCGCTGCGCCAACTCAAGGGGACCTTTGCCGAGGAGTTTTTGGTCACCTGCGCGCAGGCCGCCGACGTCGTGGAGGAGCACCTGACGTAAGTCGTACTCGGGGGACTGTCCCCCAGGAGGCGTCAATGTGGGCAGACAAAGGGGACAGTCCCCCGAGTCTACCACCCATGCGTGGGCCTGCGACTGTGCCGTGGTTGGTAGACGCGGGGGACTGTCCCCTTTGTCTGCCCTTAGTGTAGGGTGCGAGCATAGCCGAGCGCTTGGCGCAGCTGTTCGTCCTTGGACCGGCCCGCGAGACGCACCTTGTGGACGTAGGCCAGGACCTCCCCCATGGCAGGTCCGGGCTCAAGGCCCGCATCAATGAGGTCCTGCCCTGTCACATGCGGTGCATCCATGCGTCGGTGATACTCCTCGAGCATCTGGCGCAGGCGCTCTTCCACCGCCTCGTAGTCCTTGGCGTCCTGTTCGGGGTTGGCAAACGTGCGGCCAAAGTGGTCGGCCTTGGCAAGCAGCACCAAGTCCTCGGGGCACACCGAGGCGTCGAAGGTCTTCATGTGGCTCTTTACCCTTGCCCCGTCGGCCACTAGGTGGTTAGGGCGCATGTGCAGCTCGACCATGTTGAGCACGTACTTGGCAAGGCGCTTCTCACTCGTGAGGCGGTTCAGGAACGCACGCACGATGGGAAGACCGGCAATCTCGTGCCCATAGGCATGGATCCTGCCGTTTATGACCTCGGTGGTCACGGCCTTGCCAAAGTCGTGGCACAGCGCCGCCAGCATAAAGCCCAGCGGCTCGGACGTCTGGTCGCGCAGCGTCGCCGCGTAGTCGAGCACCATCATGGTGTGGTCCCACACGGTTCCCTCGGGGTGGTGCTGCGGGTCCTGCTCAAGCGCCATGAGCGCCTCCACCTCGCCAAACCACTCGCTCAGCTGGCTCATGCGCCGCAGCTCGGCGAAGAACGTGGACGGGCGTTGCGCCTTGAGCAGGGCCTTTTCCAGCTCGCCCATAATGCGCTCGCGCGAGAGCGCGCTGAGGTCCATGGTCGCAGACAGCTCGCACGTCTCGTCGGCCACGACAAAGTCAAAGCGCGCCGCGAACTGGGCAGCTCGCAGCACCCGCAGCGGGTCCTCCACAAAGGTCTGCGGGTCCACGTGCCGTATGGTGTGACGCTCCAGGTCTTCTCTGCCGCCAAAGAAGTCCAGCACCTCTCCTGTGAGCACGTCTTGCATGAGGGCGTTGATGGTAAAGTCGCGGCGCCGGGCGGCCTTTTGCGTCCCAATAAAGGGATCGACGAACACCGCGAAGTCCCGGTGTCCCCTGCCGGTTGCCACTTCCGAGCGCGGCATGGCAATGTCCAGTTCGTAATGGCGAAGCCCCATGATGCCAAAGCTCTCACCCATGGTAAGGCGCTCGCCCAGATTGTCCAGAATGTGCTCCAGCTGGTCGACGGAGATGCCGTGCACCTCGATGTCCACGTCCTTGTTCTCTCGCCCCAGCAGCAGGTCGCGCACGTAGCCACCCACAAAGAACGTCTGGCCGCCGGCCTCTGCCACGGCGGCCGCGACCTTGCGTGCCATGTCCAGATTCTTGTCAGCCACAGGCACTCCTTCCTCCCAGACTGAGAAAAGGGGTTTGGCCCCTTTTCTCAGTCCTCGTCAAACACCAGGCGCATAACGTAGGCCCCTGGGCAGATCTGGTCCTCCTGCACTATGTCCACCGCCCCGTAGCGGTCTCGCTGCCAGCGATAGAACGTGGAGAGCGAGTCCTGGCCGTTCTGGACGTCCATCTGGTCCAGGCTCGTTCCACAGACAAAGCGCACGCGGTCATTTGAGAATACCTCACCGGACAGGCCATCCAGCCCATTGCGCCGAATGCGCAGGAAGTGCAGCGCGGAGTTGTAGTCGGAACCACCCCACTTGAGGATGTTGGTGGGGCGCTCTCCGGGATACGTCCTGCGCGGGCTGGTGCTGCCCTCGATGTTGGACCCCTGGATAAACACGAGGTCAGGGTGGGCCATCGCGTAGTCGTTGATCGTCTCGACCCGCTGCGCGGCATCAAGGCGGCTCTGGATACGCTCCTGGTCAAACGAGACGCTCACGCTTCTGGCCATGGAGGGAACCATAGCGAGAAGAGCCGCCGCGACGCAGGCCACGGCGACGCGCCTGCGTGCGGGGTCGTACGACACGCGCAGCACCAGGCCCAACGCAAACGCGACGCTGGGCAGAATCGACACCATAACCGTGCGGTACAGAATGCGGCCCGTGTACAGCTGCAACCCCCACAGCAGCAGGGTGCCAACCACGTTGGCCACGTTGAGCCACGCAGCCGCCGGCCGCTGGGACAAGAGCAGCAGCACCGTGGTAGCCACCATAATGACGGCCCACGCGAGCAGGCAGTACTTTGCCACCGCGTGCTCCATGAGCGTGTCCCATTGCTCGCCCATGGTGGCAAAACCGGTCTGCTTGCGGCTGTTCTGCGAGAGGTACTCGAGGTTGTGCGTGGTCACGCACTCGTCCATGAGACACCAGTCGCTGACCAGCTGGTACAGGTCGCCATCCCAGCCAACCGCCTGGTAGAGCTGGGGATTCTCGTCGTAGGTGTCGTGCGGGTAGTCCAAAAGGGCAGAGCGCGCGTCGTTGTACGCCTCGTACTCGGCCCCGTTCACCTGCCGCTGCACGAACTTGTTGCCCAGGACGAGCACCAGGGCAACGCCCACCAGGACGCACACGGGCACCACCGTGCCACGCAGCGCCTCCCTCATCGCAACGCGCTTCTGGGCAAGCTTGCGCGACGAGAACAGCGCAAGCGCCAGATAGCACAGCACGATGATTCCGCTCTCCTCGCGATGCGCCACCGCAAGCACGTACAGCGCAAGGCCCAGCACCGTGGAGGGCACAGACCATGCGCGTCTTCTGCACACGATCCAGGCCGCCAGTCCCGCGCCAACGAAGCCCGGAACCAGGGTAAAGCCCATCTTGGTGATGGGATACACCACAAGGGCCGCATCGGCCGCCAACAGCGCCAGGAGCATGCCTACAAACGCGAGTCGTCCCCGCCCGTGGGCCGCCCAGAGCAGGGCGCCATGCATGAGCACCAGGCCCACCACCACCAGCGCGTGACTGTAGGCAAACCACCACTGAACGGACGGCGCGATGGCGTAGAGCGCGGCCAGAGGGGCCGTGACCAGCACGTTTACAAAGGGCACGAACGCGTACGGCTCTCCCGACTTCACCCCCGAGAGCGTGGTTTGAATGCTCATGTCGTCGTTGGTGAGGTAGGTCATGCCGCTCTTGAGCACGCACACGGCATAGATGCCCGCAACGCACACAAGCGCCGACAGGAGCGGCAGCCAGCGCCACAAGCGTTGAGAGTTCGCAGGCGAGGTCATGGCTATATCCTTGGCACGCTGCGGATGGGCCGCGCGTCCTGGGGCTCGGCGCTCTCGGCTGGCTCGGCGGTTGCGCGCGGCTCGCCCTTCTCGGACGGCTCGGGCTTCTCAGATGGCCCGGCGCCTGCGGCCGGCTCGCCCTTCTCGGCAGGCTCGATCAGGACGGGATTCGTGCGCTGCCGACGCACGATGAACACGCACATGAGCACCAGCACCACCACAAGGACTATGGTGGCGGCAAGGCTGCCCTCCAAGCCCATGTCGCCGCCCGAGAACAGCCCGTCGCCCTTGGCAACGCTCACCATGAGCGTTGCCTTGGGGCTAGGCAAGTTGCCGCTCACGGCCACGCCAAAGACTTTGCCCTGGAAGAAGTTCCACGCGGCGTGAATTGCCGTGGCCATCCAAATGCGGCCCGTGCCAAACACCGTGATGCCGCACACGATGGCCAGCAGCGTGAGGTTGACAAACGCAACTGGCCCATAGCCGGCATTGGGGCTATGGTGCCAGGAGAACCACACCGACGACACCAGCAGCGCCAGCCACGCCGGGTTCTTGCGGGCGGCGCTCATCATAAACGCGCCGCGGTACATGACCTCCTCGCCGCACGCCTGGAACAGGTACACCAGGACGTACCAGCCTATCTTCCACATCCACACGTTTTGCAGGTTGCTCTGCGTGTCGAACGCGCCAAACAGGTGCGCCACGGCAAACGCCCCGCCCATGCACACAAAGCCCAGCACATAGCCCACCACAAGGTCTCGCACGACATACAGCACGGGCCGAAAGCTCACGCCCACGTGGCGGGGCCGCATGCGCTCCCACAGGGCTGCATAGCACACAGCCACGACACTCATAAGGCCAATGCCCAACAGCCACGTGCCGCCCAGGGTCTCCAGGGGCTCGAGGTGATTGTCCACCACGTAGGCCGCGATGCTGTTGGTAAACCGTCCAATAAGCTTTATGACGATGGCGAACTTAATAAACTCAAGAACGATGTTGAGCCCACGGGGACAGTTCTCGCGCACGTCCCTCACGATGTGGGAGTTCTCAAAGAACTCGTTCACGGCATTCCCCCTTGGCATCACCTTAACGTAACCCGTGTAGGCGCACTATAGCACACGATGAGCGGGCACGGACCGTACGCCGCTTTTGTCGTGCTAGTATGAGAAACACAGGCTCAAGAGAAAGGCATCCCATGCAGCTCCAGGTTACGCTCGACACGCCCCGTATCGACCAGTGCGCCGAGCTCGTCGAGCAGATTCACGAACACGTGGACATCGTTGAGGTGGGCAATCCGCTCATCATAGAGTCGGGGCTGCAGCTGGTGAGCGACCTGCGCGACGAGTTTCCGCAGATGGGCATTTGCGCCGACGCCAAAATCGTGAACTCGGGCCACTACATCGCCTCTCGGTGCTTCGACCGAGGCGCGAGCCTGGTAACGGTTATGGGCGTTGCCGCCGACCAGACCATCGAGGGTGCCGTTGGCGCGGCGGAGCTCATGGGCGGCGCCATCATGGCCGACCTCACCGGCATCGCCGACATCGCCACCCGCGCCCGGGAGCTGGAGGAGCTTGGCGTGCGCTACCTGTGCACGCATACCAGCTACGAGGACCGCCAGCTGGCGAGCAATCCCCTCTCCGACGCTCGGCCCGGCATCGCCCGGGCGTTCTACACCATGCTGGGCTACGACAATCCGCTGCGCGAGCTGGACCTGGTGCGGTCCAACACCATTGGACAGGCGCTGCCGGCCGTCGTGGGACGCATCGACGAGAACAACATTGACGAGGTCGTGTCCCACAATCCCGAGCTCGTGCTCGTGGGCCGCGCCATCGTGGGCGCCGTCAACCCCGCCCAGGCCGCAGCCGACCTGCGCCACCACTTTCGCTAGGAAGATGCCCCAAGCTCGCGCATGAGTACAAGGAGGTTAGCCGGCGTAATCGCAGGTACTGTGGCGTGTGCGAGCAGCTTTTCGTCACGGGTCACCAAATAGTCAGCACTGCTTCGCTTTGCTGCAGCAAGCAGCAGGTCATCCTCAAAGTCTGGGTGAATGGAGTAGTACTTCTCGGCCAGCCACATGTCGGAGTCATCCATCCCCACCGCCGTGGCAATACGTCGCATGTTTTGCACGCAACTCCACGCAAACTGCCGCGCGACCAATGCGCATACCTCGTCAATTCGTTCGCCTTGTGTGCGCGCCTCTCGCTTAAACGTTGCCGCGGCAATAAACTCGACGTCTTTGAGTGAGACCGGAGAATAGAGCAACTGCACGTTGGCATCCAACGCAAAGGCAATCAGATCCTTTGCGTCCTCGTGGCCCAAGCGACTGGCAACAAACAGATCGAGCCAAACGTTGATGTCGATAAGGAGCGTAGACGGCACGGCGCTCATTGCATGCCTTTCTCACGCATTCTCTCAAACATTTCGGCTTCGAGCAGCTCGTCATCTGACATCGCAGTTGGTACGACTCTAGACCCATCTCCCAGAAGTGCCCTATAGTGATCGTATAGCTCCCAGGGCATGGGCCCCATCGATTCGTTGGCGATGTGACCCTTTCCTTCTCGCTCCAACCTTGTTCCCTGGGCAAGAACTTGTTTGAGTCTCTCCATGCCGTAACTACCGGATGCCGCAAGCGTCCAGATGGAGCGTATTACCTCAGAGGCGGTGTACCCCATTTGCGACAGTGCCGCATCGCCACACTCCTTGAGCTCCGAACCTATGCGGATGTTTATCTGAGATGTCAACGCTTGTGCCATGTCAACTCCTTGTATATACGGTATATACACCATAGCAGGCAATTGAGCATGGGTCAATCATGCAAACAAAGAAATCTTCGCTGGCAAAAACTGCCGGCGGCAGCGGTCCTGTCACGGACAAAGCAGACGCATCAGGCCTCCGCGCAGGGCTACCCCTGCGTGATTGAGAAGGTGCCCATGGGGTGCAGCTCGCTCCATTCGTCCTGTTTGGAGTTGAGGATGCCCTGGGCCACGGAGGCCTCGCTGCTCTTGTAGTCGCCAGCGTAGAAGTCGTCGCTGGATGCCGTCGCGCGCGTTACCACGTGCAGCTCGGGCACGTGGTCGGCATACGGCGTTGCCAAAAACTCGTACGCTTGGGTCCCGTTCTCGTCTGTGGGGATGGCGTCCGTGGGAAGGCCAAGCTCGGCCACCTCGCTCGCAATCCTTTGTATCTCGGGCGCGTCGAAGTACGATCCGGCCGTGAACACCTCACGTGCGGGATGCAGCCCCTCGTCATCGAACACGAACTCAGTCACGTTCCAGCCAATGCCGTCGCCAATGCCCGCGCCCGTGGACCAATACTGCACGAACGGCTGATGGTCGTACACGAGCACGTCCAAGACGCCCTTGTTGCCCAGGGGAAACGACGTCGTGCGCGTTATGCCGGCAACACCGTTTCCCAGTACGTCGCTGGCGCCCAGCACGCTTCCGTCATCGGCGTGTACCGCAAGGTGCAGCGTGTCGTTTTCCCAGGTAACCACGAGCAGCTCGTCGGAGCCGTCTGCGTTGAAGTCGTCCTTGCAGGTTCCCACGACCGCGCCGTTGGG
The DNA here is from genome assembly GCA_030529625.1 of Coriobacteriales bacterium. Classification (GTDB taxonomy): domain Bacteria; phylum Actinomycetota; class Coriobacteriia; order Coriobacteriales; family Atopobiaceae; genus RUG440. Next base: position 14,105 of record JAUMWN010000048.1, on the reverse strand, counting down.
AATCCCCTCGCCCACCACGACCCTAAAGTATGGCTCGCCATCGCTGCGACTGGCGCCACGTGCCTGCCAGAGGTAGTCCGTCTGGTACGACTGCTCGGTACCCAGCGTCGATTCGATGTAGCTTGCGGGTGCCTCGTTCGCAGGCTCCACACTTGCGGGCTCCTGCGCCTGCGCAGACGGCTCGCTTTGGGGAGCCGTCTGGGACGTCACCTTGGGGATGCCGCCCACGACAATCCACACGCATGTCCCCACCAGCACGACGGCAAGGGCGGTGAGCGCCGCAACAAGCGGCCCCTTCTTCGACGCGGCTGTCGTTTTGGCCGAGCTCGTGAGCGGGTGCCCACAGTGCGTACAAAACTGTGCCGAATCGTCATTGTTGGAATTGCATGCTGGACAGCGCATGTTGCCTCCTTGGGTGGCAGGGCCAATGGTACCATCATAGGACAAACCCAACGCAGGAGGCAGGGGCACGGGGGCACGGCATGGCAAGCAACAAGCGCTCGGCTCGACAGAGGCAGCGAGCGACCTTCCAATCACAGCTTGGCGGCATGGACGACGTCTTTGGCCGAGAGGAGCGGCGCCAAGAACAATTCGCCCAGCGCAAGGAGGCGGCACTGCGCCACAAGGCGTGCTCGTCCAAGAACCGCTATGCCACGCGTCAGGAAGCTCAGGCCGCCATCGCCTCGTGCGCAGACTATGGAACGCGCGGCCTCACCTGCTATCGCTGCCCGCACTGCAACGGCTGGCACCTCACCTCGCATGGACGGCCAAACTAAGGGATGGCCGTGCGGCATTTCGCATGTCTTGGGTTTCACATCCCAAAATCGTATAACCCCAGTTGATGGACATGCCTAATCGTTATTTTTTGGGGCACGTGAATTGGGAGTGCGCCACTACAATTCACGTGCCCCAAAATGTGCGAATGGCTGGCAACAAAATGCCTGTTGGCGCGTCCTTACGACCATAATTTATGGGGCACGTGAACGATGCCGCGCGAGGTGTCCGTTCACGCGCCCCAAACCGCGACACCGAGCGCGGTTTAGACGGGGGCAACGAGTATGTTTCGCCCTCGTTTGTTATGTTTGCCAACGTTGGAAGCAGTTTGAGAACAATCGGCTCCCGGCAGGCTGGAGTCAGCTAGGCCGGGTCCGCCACCCCTTACAACCACACAACAGCTACTGCAGCTGTAGGTCGAGCTCGCGCAGCTCCTGGGGAATCTCATCCAGATCGGCGTTGAACGAGTCGGCGATGGCCTGGGCCTGGGCCTTGCGAGCCTCGCCCAGCTCGACCTCTCCCGCACGCTCGTACGCCTCGCCCAGCCGGTTGAGCGCGTACGCCGCATAGCCAGCAACCGCGTCACCCGTGCCCGAGAGCATCATCATGGTAACCAGCGACTCCGGCGCCAGCGACATGGCCGTCTCGGGGTCGAGCTGCACGAGCTCGGCCACGGCCTCCTCCACGTCCTGCGCCGCATCCAGGTCCCTGTGCACAAACACGCGAACCAGCGACTGAGAAATACCGTTTACGAACTGCTCAATGACCTCGAGCAGGTAGTCTCGATGCAACATGGTCATCTCCTTTGGTAGGTCCTGATGCAAGATGGTACCATGCAATGCGAGAGAAGGGCCGGCACGCGAAGGCATTTGCGGAGGACGCCATGATCAAGGAGTATCTGGACGTATCGCGACAGATGGAGCTGCTCGAGCAGCGCGGGCTTTCCTGCGACGACCACAGCAAGCAGATCCTGCTCCGCGAGGGATACTATGCCGTGGTAAACGGCTACGGCAAGTTCTTCTTGGACCAGGTGGCAAGCGAGCGGGCGCACGAGGACCGTTACCTGCCTCAGGCGACGTTCGCAGACGTCTACACGCTCTTCCTGTTTGATCGCGCCTTGCGCATGCTCACGTTCTCCCAGCTCACCTCGGTGGAGGGCATGCTGCGCTCGCTGGTCTCCACGGCCTTTTTGGAGGTACACGACGGACCCGAGGACTACCTGGACCCCACCTGCTATACCCAGCCGAGCCACTATCTGCTGGGCGAGCGCAACTACGACCGAAACCTACGCCTCACCATCAACACGCTCTCGCGTTACGCGCACGATCACGAGGACGACGAGCGAGGCCACGACGACGTGCGTCTTGCCCACTATCGCGCCAACTACGACAGCGTGCCACTGTGGGTCGTGTTTAGCGACTTCTCGTTTGGCAACCTGTTTCACTTTTTGGCACTCATGCGGCAGGAGGAGCAGGCGGTCGTGTGCAAGAAGCTCGCGTACGCCATAGGGAGCGCGGCAGGCACGCAGGATAGTCTCTCCAGAAAAACGCTGATAAACGACGTGGACCTGCAGGTGGACGTGCGCAACATATGCGCGCACGGAGAGCGCCTGTTTGATGCGCGCATGGGCTACAAGGCCACGCAGGACTATGCGGACTTCGTTGGCATGCTGGGCCGCTATCTGCCCAGCGAGGACGCCCGCGGCTTTGCGCAATCGCTGCTCGAGCTCCTGGACAAGGCGCAGGATGCGAGTTCGCTGGTGCAGGACGTGCTCGCCCAAACCCACATTCGCGAGGCAACGCAGCGGCTGTGACGGCACAGGGGATATCCGCACTGCCATGGCGCGACGCGACGTACCGGTTGGACCACTGTGGGACCGTCCCCAAATGACCCTACCAAGTGTCATCTTGTGATTGTATCACCATGGTGATACAATCTATGACTAAACGTAGGGGGCATCATGGACAAGAGCATCACCATTTTTCATGGATCTCACCGAGTCATCGAGACACCAGAGTTTGGCGCGGACAGAAGAAACAACGACTTCGGCCTGGGATTCTACTGCACCGAGAGCGAGGAGCTCGCAAAGGAGTGGGCGGTCTCGTCCTTGCAGGGCGGATTCGCCAATCGATACGTCATCGACACGGCACTCTTAAGCACCCTCAACCTCAACGCCCCGCCCTATTCGATTCTCAATTGGATGGCTGTCCTCGTGCAACATCGGCCCTTCTCGTTGGGAACGCCGGTGGCGCGAAGGGCGAAACGCTATCTAATCGACAATTTTTATGTGAACGTAAACGCTTACGACCTCGTTGTTGGCTATCGAGCTGACGACTCTTACTTTGACTTCGCGGAATCCTTTCTCAACAACGGCATCTCGGTCGAGCAGCTCGCGATTGCCATGCATCTTGGCAAGTTGGGCGAGCAGATAGTCCTCAAGTCGCGACACGCGTTTTTGTCTTTGTCCTTTGCGGGGTTCGAAGTCGCAAACAAGGAAACGTATTACGTACGACGCAAGTCCCGAAACGACGAAGCGTACCGGCGCTATCAGGAACTGCTTGAGGACGAAGGTGACGGTCTGTACATGATCGACATCATGAGGGAAGGTGTACGTAATGGCGACCCACGAGTTCCCAAGAACCAACTTACGCAAAACGCAGACCATGATGGGCGACGCCTTTGACTACGCAACAAACGTATGTGGAATCCCAGGTGACGCGTTTGTAAAGCTGTTCGTCGCGAGCACTGCCTGTATGCGCATGGAAAACCAAGAGCCCGCATACATCCTAGGAAGAGGTGGCATAGAGCTGATGGTCGACGTGCTCCGCGAGACAACTGGCAACGCACCGCAGGTCGAGCCCCAAGTGCGCCTGAGCCGCTCGGAGGCATACTGGATTGGCTGGGCGAGCGCCTACTACCAATGGTGGTCTGGCAGGACATACGCGGAGTTCTTTGCGGCGAACAGCTTTGAAGACCTAAGCAGGATGTACGCGGCACAGCACGAGGCAGACATCTCCCGGTTTGCAGAGGTAGCCGATGCCCGCGTGCGAGCACGCTTCCCCCACACGAATCTCAGGCGAATCCGCGCAGCATATGGCTGCTCGCAGGCCGAGCTGGCAAGCATGTCCGGCGTCAGCCTGCGCTCAATCCAAATGTACGAACAGCGCCGCAAAGACATTAACAAGGCGAGCGCCCAGACCGTTTACCGCCTCGCGCGGACCCTCGGCTGCACCATGGAGAGCCTCATTGAGCACTGATCAGTGCCGCCCGCCCGCGCCCTACCAGAAGACCAGCCGGGCCTCAGGCGCGAGATACATGCCGTCGCCCTCCCGCACGCCGAACGTCTGGTAGAACTCCTCGAACATCTGGTTGGGTCCGTTGATGTCCAAATATGCTGACGGGTGACTGTCAGCACCCAATATGCACTGGCGCTCGAGCTCGGGCGTACGCAGGACTCGGCCCACTTCCGCGCGCTTCTGGAAGAATGCCTGGTAGTCGAAGTCGTCCTGATGCGCCGCATACGCGAGCCTGGCCTGCATAGCGTTTATCTCGGCCTGGCCTTCGTTCACGATGCCGCTGCCCACCATGTTCTGGCCCTTGAACGCGACGATGCCGTCGTAGTAGTCCACCGCCTTTTGCGTGCGCCTCTCAAATTCCTTAAGGTCAGCTGGCTCCAGAAGCGTTTCCTCCACATTCTCGCCGTGGGGACCGATCTTTATGTTGCTCGGATCGAGCGAGTGCGCGCTTTCATGGAAGGTGAGGTATCCTACCGGGCCACCCAAAAACTCGGCGAGCGACATCTCGCCTGCCTCGTAGCGAGCCACGTCACCCTCGACGCCGCCACCAGGAATGACGAAGCTGTTTGTGGCCCCCTCGTAATGGGCCGTGCCAACGAGGGTGGGGTCGCTCCACATCCGATTGTCTCGCACGGTGTTCGTGAGGGCGGCGTTGCGCGTAACGTCGAAGAGCCAGATGGCACGACGCATGTCGTAGTAATTGAGGCCTTCGAGCTCGAGTCCAGAGTAGTCCTCCCATACCTCGGGATAAACCGCTTTGATGGTGATGGCATCAAGCTTCTCGCTGAGCCGTTGCTTGGAGGCATCGGAGAGCCACTTGCTGGCATTGACGATCTCCTTGTGGGCTTCGATGGCATCTCTGCAAAAGTCGTTGATAAACTCCTTGGTATGTGCAAGGTCGTATGCCTCCGCATAGGCGCGACCCGTCGGCGTGGGCAGCAGGGAACGCACGAGGAGGATGGCCCTCTCCTCAGGACTCGTTTGGGCCATCGAGAGCTGATCGTAGTAGCCAAGCGCAACGTAGTCCTGTCGCCATGCCTCAAAGGCCTGACTGTCGAGCCAGCTCGACACCTCGAGCGCGTAACCCGCTAGGAGGTAGTCGTGAATGAGCTCGATGTTATCCTGGGTGTAGAGCGAGCAGACCGCACGGATCTCGGCCTCGTCATTTACCATGTAATCAGTTGCATTGCCGTACCCCCTAGCCTCTAAGAGCTGGCGCAGGGGGAATGCACCTGCCAGGGCATCGAGGTCCTCGAGCTTGAGGAACGCGCCCTCGGCACCATCCTCCTCTTCCTCACCCTCGGGAGCTGCTTTTGCAGCCTCCTCAATAACACGCTTCTCGAACTCGACGCGATGATCGAAGGCCGCGTTGGCCTCATCCTCAGACATGCCCAAGCGCGTGAGCACCGATCTCGCGCATGCCTGGCGAGTCTTGTAGAGCTCGTCCTCGGGACTCACCGACGTGGCATCCATACCCATGGTGCCCGTCGAGCTACCAAAGGTCGGCGACGATTGGTCGATGCGGGGAACGTAATGCCCGTCATCTTTGAGACTGCCCTGGTTGATGTACGCCTGCACGAGCGTGGGGACACCAGCACTCTTTTGGATATCGAGCAGGAAGGCAGAGACGTCATCGATGGTTGCAAGTCCACGGATGGCGTCGAAGGTCGCCCGTGCAGGCTCCACGCCCGCGGCGTCGCGTGCGGCCGTATCTTGGATGGCGCGATAGAGCAGCTGCGCTAGGCGGGCGTCATGGCCTGTGAGCTCGTCGCCAGTGATCGCCTTCGCCAAATGCTCAGGTCCGTCTCCTTCCATGCTCCTGGTTCCAGCGACCTTGTCTCCCTCGGGAATATCTGTGCTGAGCAGCCAGTCGTAGTTGGCGTACAGGTAGTAGTCGTCCTTGGGCGAGGTCTGCATGTCGGGCTTGATGTTTTCCTTGATGTTGGAGTCAATCCAAGGCGAGCCGCCCGAGGTGTCAATGGGTCCCTGGTCGGCGGCTTGGGGGTCCGCCTGCTCCGCGGGCTGCTCCGTCGGTTGGTCTGGCTGTTGGGGCGATTGCCCCTGACCGCCCACACATGCCCCAAGCGATAGGGTTAGGAACGCCGATGCCAGGATTGCGCCAACTGTTGACGTCTTGTGGGTCCACTTTGCCATGCCCCCGTTCGTCTCCACATGCCTGCTCTGAGTATACGCCATGCTCATGCTGCGAGGCGTATCGGCTGCGCTGCCTGGGGAGAGATGGACGGGGCAAGAGACGCACTCCGAACGATGTGAGTCTCCATTGTCCCATCTGGCAAGGCGATCTGCTGTAAAGTGCAGCGGTGCACATGCGGGACGCGGGCGTTTGCCACAATCTGCACTGGTGCATAGACGAGAGGCCCAAATCCGCTGATAAGTGCAGCGGTGCACAGATTTTCCTATGCACCGCTGCACTTTACAGCAGATTTCGGGGCCCGACCTATGCACCGCTGCATATCTCAGCAAACGCCAGGGCCCGACCTATGCACCAGTGCACTTCTCAGCAAGTCCTAGGAGGAGATGAGCGAAACACGGGGATGTCCGAAGGGACAGTTTTTTCACTTTGTGGGTGGCGGGGTCACGCCGAGGTGCTCGAACGCCGCGAGCGTGGCCTGGCGTCCCTGCGGCGTGCGTACGATGAGGCCCTGCTGCAGCAGGTAGGGTTCGTACACGTCCTCAAGCGTGGAGGGATCCTCAGCCACGGCGCTCGCGACCGTGGTAAGGCCTACCGGCCGCCCCCTAAACGTGGTGGTAAGCGCCTGCAGGATCTTGATATCCATCCAGTCCAACCCCAGCTCGTCTATCTCGAAGAAGGTGAGCGCACTGGCGGCCACCTCCCATGTAATCTCTCCGCCGGCCTTTACCTGTGCGTAGTCGCGCACGCGCTTGAGCAGACGGTTGGCAAGGCGCGGGGTGCCGCGGCTGCGAGAGGCAATCTCGGCAGAGGCGTCCGCGTCTAGGCGCACACCCAGTATGTGTGCTGAGCGCTCCACGATCTTTGCCAGGTCCGCCACCGAGTAGTAGTCAAGCCTATACGAGATGCCAAACCGGTCGCGCAGCGGCCCGGTGAGCAGGCCCGTACGCGTGGTGGCGCCCACCAGCGTAAAGCGCGGCACGTCCAGGCGAATGGAGCGCGCCGCCGGCCCCTTGCCAATAACGATGTCCAGAAAGAAGTCCTCCATGGCCGGGTAGAGCACCTCCTCCACCTGGTGGTTAAGGCGGTGGATCTCGTCCACGAACAGCACGTCGCCTTCCTCGAGGTTGGTGAGAATGGCCGCCAGGTCACCCGTGCGCTCGATGGCCGGCCCCGACGTGGTGCGCATGCGGGCGCCCATCTCGTTGGCCACGATGCCCGCGAGCGTGGTCTTTCCCAAGCCAGGAGGGCCTGAGAAAATCACGTGGTCCAGGGGCTCGTTTCGGCTCTTGGCGGCCTGGATAAGCACGCTGAGGTTCTCACACACACGCGCCTGCCCGCAGTACTCGCTGAGCGTTTGCGGACGCAAGCTACGCTCGACGTCAATGTCCTCGCTGGTAAGCTCACTCGACACCGCCCTGGAGCGCGCGGCAGACCCACCGGCAAATTGTTGCGGGGAACCGGCGTTGGCAAACAGGTCACCGGCATCTGCCTCCCACATGCTAGCCCCTTCCTCCCAGGCGCCTGAGCGCGTAGGCCAAGGCGGACTCTACCGTAAGCGCACCGGCCTCCTGGCGGCCCTCCAGCGCGAGCTTGGCCTCCTGGGAGGTAAAGCCCATGGCAAGGAGCGCCTCGGCGACGTCGGAGTCTATGCCGCCGACCGCAGGCACGCTCGCTGCGGCAGAGGCGCCGTCGTCAGCCGACTGGGCCAGGCCGCGCAACATGGGGTCCTTGGCAAAGACATCCGCCAGTTCCATGAGCAGGCGCGATGCCGTCTTCTTGCCCACGCCTGGCACCGTTGCCATGCGCGTGGCATCCTGATCTGCAACCACCGTGGCCAGTGCCGCAGGCGTGAACGTGGAGAGCACCGAGAGCGCCAGCTTGGGCCCCACCTTGGAAATGCCCACCAGGCGGTCGAACACGAAGCGCTCCTCTCGGGAGCCAAAGCCAAACAGGTCCACGGCCCCCTCGCGCACCACCATGCGGGTGAACAGCGTGACGTCTGTGGTGCCGACCTCGGGCAATGCCGATGCCGTGTTGGCCGAGACGCCCATCTCGTAACCCACGCCGCCAACGTCCAGCACCACCGTGCTCTGCTGGACCTCTGCCAGCGTGCCCGTAAGCATAACGATCATGAGGTGGATCTCCTACTCTGACGTACGGGTTGACCCATGCCGCGCGACCGAGCGCCGCGTGCCACGTGCGCGGCGGTTGCCGCCGCCGTAATCTCGCGCGCGGCCGCCTCGTCCGCACGCGCCTGCGCCTCCTGCTGCTCGAGCATCTGAACCGCCGCATGGTCGCGCGTGATGGCCTGCGTGCGCATGAGGTTGGCGTGGCACACCGCCGCCGCCAGGGCGTCGGCGCAGTGGTCGGGGCGAGGGTCGTGGTCGAGCGCGAGCACGTTGCGCACCATGTAGATAACCTGGCGCTTGTCGGCTGCACCAGTTCCCACCACGGCCTGCTTGATTTGCATGGGGGTGTACTCCCCCACCTCCAGGCCAGCCTGGGCGCAGGCCACGATGGCCGCGCCGCGCGCCTGCGCCGTGGCGATGGCCGAGCGCACGTTCTCGCCAAAGAAGACCTTCTCGATGGCGAGCTGCGTGGGACCATAGCGCTCGATGGCGTCGCTAATTTGGGAGTAGATGGCGCCCAGGCGCTGTGCGATGGGCTGCTGGGACTTGGTGGTAACGCAGCCATACGCCCGCGCGCGGCACAGCGAGCCGCGTGTCTCCACGATTCCCCAGCCCGTGTTGGCAAGACCGGGATCTATGCCCAGGATGACCATCCGTCACCTCCATTTTCGAACGGCTGTTCTAGTGTAGCACAGTTTGTGGCACGTGCACATGACGTTGGGCGTGTCCGCAGGGCAATGCCAGCCTAGTTCTCCGAGAAGGGCCCACCCCACGTGAGCGGGCCAAACGGGCCGTCTATGCCAAGCCCCTCCGCATGGCCCTCCACGCCGCCGCTCTGCATGATGTCCTGGAGCAGGCCCAGCAAGTCCTCCACCGAGCGCTCGATGGCGGCCTTGTCCACGCCCTCGGGCAGCGCTCCGCCCACCACCGTGGTGTCCATGTTCCCAAAGAGTCCCGAGAGCTCCAGGCCCATGCGCTCGACCGCGGCGGCACCCGCCACGCTGGCGTCTGCGCCATGGCGCATGCCGCTTGCGACCTGGTCCATGCGCAGCCGCTCCTCCTGCGTGCGCTGCCTGTCTGCCCACGCGATGCCCAGGGGCAGGCGGGCGTCGTGCAGCGTACGAGACGACACCGCGAGTGGCTCGGGCCATCCCTGCCGGCCCGCCTCGGTCTGGCGATACCTGTCCAGCACGTGCTGCGTCACCCGCGGCATCCCCTGACGGGCGATGGTGTCGGTAACCGTGCGCGCCCACTCGATGTGGGTGGCAAGGGTCACGTCCACGCGACGCAGGCACGCCTCGGCAGAGCCCTCCGCCTCGCTAAGCCCCTCGATCGCGGGAACGTGCATCTCCAGGAAGCACGACGCAGGAATGATGGGCGAGATGGTGTTGCGCATGTGGGCCATCTCCATCACGTCCGAGCGATATACGTCTCCAAACGGCAGCAGCGCGGCACAACTTCCCACGCCCACCGACACCTCGAGCGCCAGGAAGGTCTTGTCCTCGGCCGAGAGGCACACCGCGCCAAGCGAGGCGGCCCAGGCCATGAGGTGGGCCTGCGGCAGCGCCCAGGCCAAGTGCGCGTCGTTTGCGCCGACTTCCGGTAGCTCCGCTTGGCGCAGGTCGATGCGCAACGCCTCACCCAGCTCTCGGGCACGCTCGACGTTGCGCTCGTCGGCACAGGTAAGCAACCCGTGCACATGCGTAGGACCAAGCGCGTCGGTGGCCAGCGCCGCGAGCAGGCAGGTGTGCAGCCCGCCGTCCAACGCAAGCACCACGTCGGTCGTCTCGAGCTGGGCCGCATATCCACGCAGGCCAAGCACCAGCGTCTCCCAAAGGTGCAGCGGCTTGTTGTAGAGCTCTGGCTCCAGCGCCTCGGGAAGGCTCCCCGTAAGGGAGGGGTCCACGTCACACACGATGAGCGCCTCGTCGAAGGACGCCGCGGAGGCCGCCAGCTCGCCCGAAGGAGCGAGCACGAAGCTCGCCCCGTCAAACACGCGGTTCCCGTAGGCCCCCAGCGAACCAGCGCCCACGACCCACGCGTCCAACATGGTCGCGTCGGCGCGAAAGCGGTTTTCCATGAGCGAAGCCCCCATAGCAGAGCCGGGATCGTCCAGCGCAAAACCATAGACCGAGGCGAACACGAGCACGTCAAGCGAGACGTTCGCGTCGATGGCCTGGTCGATGTCCTCGTATGAGTAGGCCATGCCCATGCGCACGCCGTTAATGGTGAACGTGCCCTCGGCGGCAACGCCCGACGTTGCCTGGCCGCTGGCATGACCGCCCCTCTGGGCAGGCGAGGCCAGCTCTCCCACCGGTGTCACCTCTCCGTCGCGCACCAGGGCCGCGTCCGAGAGTGCGTCGATGCCCGAACCCTGCACGTATGGCACCAGGCACGGGCAGGCAACGTGCTGGGACAGGTACGTGAGCGCATCCCACAGGTCCAACGCATAGCCGTCGTAGCTCACAAAGTCCACGGGCACGGCACCGGTAAGGGTCGCAAAGGGAAAGACAAGCAGCTCCGCTCCCTGCGCCGAAGCGCGCTCGGAGAGCATGACCATGCGCTCTGTCGTGGCCACAAAGTCGCACGCGCGCGTTAACAGCTGAGCTACCGCAATCCTCATAACAGACCCCTTATGCTAACGACGCGCCGACGGCAACTCGGCCGGCGGCGCGCCTCAGTCGTTGCTATGCCTCTGCCTTCCACAATCCGTGCAGATTGCAGTACTCGTACATCGTCACGTCGTCCACGTCCACGTTAAAGTTGACGGCGGGCTTCTGTCCGGGTTCGAGGAAGCGAATCCCTAGGCGATCGGGCGCCGAGAGCGCAATCCAGGCGATATGATGCTCGTCGAGCATGGGGTGCTCAACGGAGCCCACCTGCACCGAGATGGCGCCGTCCTGGCGCGTGACGGCGGGCACGTGCTTCTCGGCAGCGGCGTCAACCGAACCGGCGACGAGCTCCTCCATGGGCTCGCCACAGCACTGAGGCACGCAGGTGCCCTTTTGAACGACGGCAAACAGGTTGCCACACTTGTTGCAACGATAGAACGTAGCCTGAGCCATGAGCATCTCCTCTCATCATGCACGACCGATTCGTGCGGACTCCCTACAGCATACCCGACTTTGCCGCAGGATGACGGGATACAACGAGTATGCGGGGCGGACAAAGGGGACTGTCCTTCGCGTCTACCATCCATGCGCGTACTTACGGCTGTGCCACGGTTGGTAGACGCGGGGGACTGTCCCCTTTGTCTGCCTACCGCCGCACAGGCACAGGTCTGAGAAGGAGGGATAGACGCGAAGGACAGTCCCCTTTGTCCGCCCCCAGTACGGATGGGCTACCAGTACACCTTCACGATGCGCAGGGAGTCCGAGAGCACGTAGCTGTACGACAGACGCGTGTCTCCTCGGTCTGCGGCTATCCCTAGCAGCTCGTCGGTGAGGAACGTGCCGCCTGCCAGCGCGTCGGCGGCCTCAGCATAGGCCTGCTCGTTGGTGAACTTGAACATGGCCATGTTCTGCCCGTCGCTCACCTGGCTCGCAAACGATTCCGCAAGCGCCGCGGTGTCGTACTCCTCGAAGCACAGCCCGTTGCGCACGTAGTAATCCAGGTCGTGGCTCGTGCACTCAGGCAGCTCGTCCTTGTTGGAGATGAGGTGTCCGTCGCGCGTTATCTCCTCGGTGGTGAGCCCCAGGTAGTCGTAGATAACGTCCTGGCTCGCAATGCGCTCGTCGGCGTCCTGGTAGGTGGGGTCGCCCCACGTGGCATCCACGTGCGCGTACACGTCCCCAACGCGCACCAGGTTCCATGCGTGGTCCTCGCTCGTATTGGCGATGGCGCCTTCCACAAACGCGCAGAACAGCCCCGCACGGTGCAGCAGATACTCATACGTACGCGCATACCCGGCACACACCGACTCGTGGTTAAGAAGGACGCTCTGGATGTTTTGGCTCTGGTCCGCCCCGGGCACGTAGTCGGTGGTTCGTATCACATACTCGTAGGCCGCCTGGATCACCTGGTACTCGTCGGCATCGCTCGGCAGGCTCGCCAGGAACTCGTCCACCACGGCCTCAAGGCGTTCCTCGAGCTGCGGCACCTGGTCCAGGGGGACACTCAGGCCCGGCTCCACCGTAACCACGTCGCCCATCCTGGAGTACAGATAGGTGCAGGACCCATCCAGCCAGAACAGTTCGGGATGGTCGCGCATGAGGGCCTTGTAGGCCGGGTCGATGTCGTCCGAATCGGTCTCGAACACCACAAAGCTCGCCGCTTTGTCTGCGGCCTGCGCATAGAGCTGCAGGTACGCCGACTGCTGCGCCTCGCTCAGCTGGCTGCCCGCAAAGCCCAAATGCTGCGGGTCGGCCGCGTTGCTGCCCTCTTGCATGCCCACCCAGTTGAGCAGACGCAGCCGGTAGGCCTCCAACACGTTACGCACCATGGGCGGGGCCATGTTAACGATGAGAAAAACCGCAATCGTTACCACGAGCGCCAGCAGCGCAAAGCAGCCCACACATCCGCCTTTGTTGTCCTGTTCGGTCATGAGCGATTCTCGATGCTTCCCACGTTTCGTATGACTATGGACATGGTACCGTCTTCCTCGCGCTTGAAGGCAAGATAGTCGGGACTCGTGCTGTACTCGCTGGGAAACGTGATGTCGATGCCAGTATCGGTGCGAATGCGATGGCTCTTGGTAAGGCGACGCGCGGCGGCACGGCGCACATGCACCTCCTCGGGCAGCTCCGCCTCGCGCATGGCGCTCTGGCAGCGCTCCTGCAGGCGGGGCTCGTCCTCAAACACCTGCCTGCCAATCTGCTCGGGAACCACACGCTCGTCCACCTCGGCGCTATGGGCTACGCACGCCTTGGCACGCGATATGGCCTCGGCGGCGTTGTGCCCACCCTCCTGGGCGACCTCCTCCACGATGTGCTCTACGCTCTTTATTACCTCGTGGCTGGAGGGCTCTCTGGAGCACTTGAGCAGGAGGTTCTGCATCACCCACACCTCCGCTTGGGCAATGGTGCGGGGCCTGTCCCTAAAGTCGATGGCGCGCGTTCGGCAGTCCACCAGCACATAGGTGTCCACCTTGGCCGAGGGGTTGGGCAGCGTCGCGTCGTGTCGCACGATCTCGTTGCACGCCCCTCCGCTGGGATGCTCAATGCTGTGCATGAAGGTTTGGCTCCTGGGCAGCAGCAACACGGCAAAACGCCTGGTAGTCTGCCCGTCGTAGGCCCGCTCGAGCTCCTCCTCGGTCACATCGGCACCCGGCGCCTTGGCGCGCTCCTCGAAATCCGCCACGAGCAGATCGGCCTGAACCAGGTCGTCGCAGGTGCGCAGCGTCTCCCAAAAGAACTCGGCGAGCTGCTTGGAGAAGTCCACGAAGGAGTTGAGGTTGGTGAGGTACAGGCCCAGCTCCTCGGCAAAGCCGCTGTTGGGGGCGAACTCGCCGTGCATGTTCTGCTCGCTCGTCACGCATCGGTTGAGATGGCGACGGACGAACGACAGCACAAGCTTCTCATCCAGGTCGAGCTCGCGGTCCGACAGGTAGACCGAGCCCGTGTCAAAGTCGAACGCATGCAGTATGGCATGGTTAACGATTAGCATACGCGCAATCACCTCGTTCCCACGGTTTGCCGGATTGCATGATAGCCCACTGAGACGAAAAGCGAAACTGGGGGCATCCCACAGTTGTGCCATGGCGTGTCCGACCTGCACTCGGGGGACAGTCCCCTAAACTCCGGGGACCGACCC
>JAUMWN010000007.1 GCA_030529625.1 Coriobacteriales bacterium | reverse complement strand
CAAATGGGGAAGGAGACCAAATCCCCCTCCAGCAGGCAAGGGCGCCCCAAGCTGTACAGGCAAGGGGGATCCTAACTGCCGATTCGCGAGGGCGTGCCGCCTACCTGCGCCTTTGCAATGCCGCCGCAGGCAGGGGCGCCCCAGCCTGCACAGTCAGCCCTACCATTGCTTGCGCGGACCAAACTGAGAAAAGGGGTTTGGCACATCTTACCAAGCGGACACCGTACACCACATTAAGTGCGAAGATCGGTAAAGTACATACATTGATACCAATCGCATTTACGCAGGTAGACGGGCCGTGCACATTGTAAGGGCTCCGCGGGTGCGCGGAGAATCTTCGCACTTAATGTTGCGCTCGTACCCTGAGACAAGGGGCCAAACCCCTTTTCTCAGATAGAGACCGTCTCGCCGGCGGCCCTGCCCTCCCGTGCTACCATGGAAGCGACAAGGACGAGGGAAGGAGGCGGCATGGGCATGTACGTGAACCCGGGCAACGGGGGGTTCCGGCGGATGCTGGCCGACGAGTACGTCGACAAGACCGGGCTCATAGCCCTCGTGAACGCCGTGGTCGGCACGCCGCGCGGCCTCGTGTGCTCCACGCGCCCGCGCCGGTTCGGCAAGACCTTCGCCGCCGAGTCGCTGGTGGCCTACTACACGTGCGGCGCCGACTCGCGCACGCTCTTCGAGGGGCTCGACATCAGCCGCGACCCGGGCTTCGAGGAGCACCTCAACGCCTACAACGTGGTCCACCTGGACATGACGGCGTTCCGCGGCGCGGGCGACGTGGCCGCCGTGGTGAGGGACGCGCTGCTCCCCGAGCTGAGGGCGCTCTGCCACAGCGCCGGCGAGGGCAGCCCCGACCCCTCGCTGGAGCTCGTCTCGGCCCTCGCCGACGTGGTGGCCGCCACGGGCCGGCGCTTCGTCTTCGTGATTGACGAGTGGGACGCGCCGCTGCGCGAGCGGCGGTCCAAGGCGTCCCAGGAGGACTGGGTCTACTTCCTCCGCCTGCTGTTCAAGAACGCCACCTTCACGCCGGATGCCGTCGCCGCGTGCTACATGACGGGGATACTCCCCATCGTTCGCTACGGCACGCAGTCGGCGCTGTCCGACTTCGACGAGTACACGGTGCTGGCGCCCGACGACTACGCCCCCTACGTGGGTCTCACGGAGGCCGAGGTGGAGACGCTGGCCGCCCGCCACCACATGGACATGGCCGAGCTCCGCCGCTGGTACGACGGCTACGAGCTGCCCTACGTGGACAAGGGCTCGAACGAGCGGAGGATCGTGCGCGCCTACGCGCCCTACTCGGTGATGCGCGCCTGCAAGCGCCGGCGGGTCGGCCCCTACTGGACGAGCTCGGAGGCGTTCGCCTCGCTGCGGACCTACGTCGACCTGGACTTCGACGGGCTGCAGCAGTCGATAGTGCAGGCGCTCGGCGGCGCGGGCGTGCGGGTGGACACCCACTCGTTCGAGAACAGCATCCACGACGTGGCGAACGCCGACGACGCCCTCACGCTGCTGTGCCACCTGGGGTACCTCTGCTACGACGCGGCGACGGGGACAGCCCGCGTGCCCAACGAGGAGGTGCGCGCCGAGCTGCGCCAGGCCGTGGCGCAGAGCCGCCATCCCGAGGTCGCGCGCATCGTGCGCGAGAGCGACGCGCTGCTGCGCGCCACGTGGGACCTCGACGAGGACGCGGTGGCCGCAGGCGTCGCGCGCGCCCACGACGACGGCTGCGCCCCGGTGTTCTACAACGACGAGCAGGCGCTGCGCGCTGTGGTCAAGTCCGCCTACATCGCGGCGGCCGACCACTACGCGACGATCGAGGAGCTGCCAAGCGGCCGCGGCCTCGCCGACGTCGTGTACTTGCCCCGCCGCGGCGACCCGTCGCCGGCGCTGCTGGTCGAGCTCAAGTGGGACCGCGCGCCCGAGGCCGCCATCGCCCAGGCGCGCAACCGCGACTACCCGGCCGTCCTGCGCGGATGGGGCGGGCCGATCCTGCTCGTGGGCGTCACCTACGACCGCAAGTCCAAGCGCCACGTCTGCCGTATCGAGGAGGCCTAGCCCGAGGAGAATCTGAGAAAAGGGGTTAGGCCCCTTTTCTCACTACGAGCGGGGCGGATCGACGTAGGTCAGGCGATGCTGGCGCTTGGTGGCCAGGAACAGCGGCACGTACTCGTAGATCACGCTGGAGTTCTGCAGGCCGTACCAGTGGTCGGGCGAGCCGCACAGTCCTCGAATAAAGTACTTGGCCTGGATAACCGCCAGGTCCAGGCGCGAGATGTCGTTGGAGGCCGAGGGCACCTTGCGCACGAGGCAGAACCTAAAGTCGCCCACGTGGCCGGTGTTGTCGTAGATCGAGAAGCGATGGTCCTGGGCCGGCAGCCTGCCCTGGTCCACCATGGCGCCCACCACCTGATACAGGTACTCGTTCACGCGTTGGTTCACGCGGAATCCCAGGCGCAGCTGCACCTTAAACATGAAGTCGGTCCCGTAGTCGTTTACCCAGAACTCGTGGGTGTAGGGCTCGTCGGTAACCGCCACATTAAGGAACCAGTACGCCTTGGCGCGCTTGGGGTGCTTGTCCAGGATTGAGTACAGGATGTCGCGGTCCAGCTCGTCGGCGGACTGATCGTTGGTAAGGAACACGAGGTTGTCGGCGAGGAAGGGAATGTCTGCGCTCTGCGTGAGCTCCCTCAGCTGGCCAACGTAGTGGGAGGCCGGCAGGTTCACGCGCTGCGACACCTCCACCTTGGTGCCGCGATGCCAAATGAACATGACCACGAAGATGGCGAATGCCAGCAACACGGTAACGTAGCCACCATGCATGAACTTGGTGAGGCTCGAGAAGAAGAAGAACAGCTCGATGGCGCCAAAGAACAGCGCAAACGGAATGGCCAGGGCGATCTTGTGCCACACGCGCGAGAGGTAGGCGGTGAGCAGCACGGTGGTCATGAGCATGGTAACGGTAATGGCCAGGCCATAGGCCGACTCCATGCGTTCCGAGCTGCGGAAGAACAGCACCACGCCAATGCAGCCAACCCACAGGATGGCGTTTACGATGGGGATGTAGATCTGCCCCTTGGTCTCGGACGGGTACTCGATCTTCATGTGCGGCATGAGGTCCAGGCGAATGGCCTCGCTCACGATGGAATAGCTGCCCGTGATGAGCGCCTGGCTCGCAATGATGGCGGCCAGCGCGGAGAGCACGACGGCAAACACACGCATGCCGCCGGGCATGAGCATCTCGTAGAAGGGGTTGAGGGACTGCCCCATCTCAATGAGCGCGGCGTTGTTGCGCATCGAGAGAATCCAGGCGCCCTGACCCAGGTAGTTGAGGATGAGACACGCCTTTACCACCGGCCAGCTCACGTAGATGTTGGACTTGCCCACGTGGCCCATGTCGGAGTAGAGCGCCTCGGCACCCGTGGTGCACAGGAACACGTTGCCCAGGACCATCAGGCCCGCGTTGTTGAGGTGTCCGTCGAAGAGGAACATCGCGCCACGCACGGGATTGAACGCGCGCAGCACGTTGAGGTCGGCGCCAATGTGGGTGAGGCCCACGACGCCCAAAAAGCCAAACCACACGCACATGATGGGGCCAAAGGCCTTTCCAATGGAGCTCGTGCCGGCCCGCTGCGCAAAGAACAGCGCGCTAATGATGAGCACGGTAATAACCACCACGATGTTTTGGTTGTCTCCGATGATGGCGTGCACCGCCTCTATCGACCGCAGGCCCTCGACGGCGGTGGTAACCGTAACGGCGGGGGTGAGAATGCCGTCTGCCAGGAGGGCCGCACCGCCAATCATGGCCGGCGCGATGAGCCATCCCGCGCAGTGGCGCACAAGGCTGTACAGCGCAAAGATGCCGCCCTCATTGTGGTTGTCCGCCTTCATCGCCACCAACACGTACTTTACGGTGGTGATCAGCGTCATGGTCCATATGATGAGCGAGAGTCCCCCGATCACCACGTCGGGTTCCATGGTCTGCAGGCCGCCGTTTCCGTGCATGATGGCACGCAGGGTGTACATGGGGGAGGTGCCGATGTCGCCGTACACCACGCCCATGGTAACCAGGACCATGCCCATGCTAAAGGGGATGGCCCCGTTCGCTTTTTTGCTTTTCATGCGTTTCCTTCCGTAGGCACGGGGCAAATGCCGCCTGCCAACTAAATGAGACAGTAATACCACAATATGTCGTGCCGCGCACGTGTGCGTACGCAAATATGCCTTCTTTATGAGCGTTTCGGCACCTCGCGGCACCCAGGCACTCCCGTCAAACCAATGGCGGTGGGAAACCTGCGCATCCGTCCGCGTTGGTTGATGTATGATATCTGGGTATATCTGTCGATGTTTGGAGGTAACGCATGATAGACGGAACGTACGAGGTGGACGCAAAGACGCCTCTGGGCAAGAAACACGGCAACCTCGTGTTGGAGACCGAGGGCGACGTGTGCAACGCGACGCTGTCCATCGGCAAGAAGACGGCCAAGCTGCAGGGCGCCATTGAGGGCGACGAGGTGAGCTTTGAGGGAAGCGTCAAGCTGCCGTTTCCCATTGGCAAGGTAAACTACGTGCTCACGGGCACGGTGGAGGGCGACACGCTCACGGGCGTCTGCCGCACCAAGAAGTTTAGCTTCGACGTTAACGGGACGCGTGTCGCCTAGCGCAGCAGAGCGGCGGAGGTAGTTCCATGGATCAGAGCAAGGAGCGCAAGCGTATGCCAGGAGAACCAGAGTTCAATCCCGATCTTCCGTCGGAGGACGCCATAGAGGAGGGACGCAAGAGCTCCCTGCTCCTCGGTCTTGTTATTGGGGCCATCGTCGTGGGCATTGGCATCATCGCCTACCTGCTCTTTGGCAAGTACTTCACCTTCTAGTGCCATGGCCAAAAAGCAGCGTGCTTCAACCAAGGGTGTCGAGCCTTCCTGGGTAATCGCGAACCCCACGAGGAACATGCGTGCGTTTGGCATGGGACTCATCCTTTTGGTGTGCATCTCCCTGCTCGTGACGCAGCTCGCCTTCTTCCCCTTCTTCACCAATTACCTTACCTTCTACTTCCACGGGCTCTTTCTCTTTGCCCCTCTGGCCGTTGGTGCGCTGTACTACCGTCTGTCGGAGCATGTGGGCTACTCGCTGATCACGGGCGTTGCGGTGTGGATTCACGCCAGCCTCATGCCCATCGACTACTACGAGAAGGCCCTCGCGCATCCGCTTTACGCCATAGTCTACGTAATGGTTGGCTCGATGGTGATTTGGTGCGCGGTGGTGGGCGTAAAGCGCGTGCTTGCCGCACGTGAGGCATGGGGGCGCTCTCGCCTGCGCACGTGGGGATGCTTCCAGGTGGCGATGATCGCGGCGCTTTTGGCGCTCAACCTGATCCTGCCTCTCCTCATGCTGCTGTTCTCGGATGGTCTTGTGGCCTTGGGGGAGATGGGAAACGCGATCATCCAGCAAGGCATGGTCCTGCCATCCCTGCTTGCGTCGACGCTTATCAACAGCGTCGTGTTCGCGGCCAGCATGATTTGGGTGGATGCGCTCATTCGCAGGAGCGTGGCCGACGAGGAGGCGCGCACGCTGCGCCGGGTGTTCCAAAGGTGGCTGCTGCTGGTGGTCGCGGCCGCGTTTCTCATATGCAACTCCGTGAGCTATTGCATCGAGACCCTGCGTGCCGACAGGGATGCCCAAGCCCAACTCGCCAGCCAGGTTGAGTACCTGAGCTCGCAGGTGAGCGAGTACAGTGCGCGCGAGGCCTCCATTAAGGCAAGCGAGGAGCGGCTCATTCTGGACAAGGCCCAGGCGGTCGCCCACATCCTGGAGAACAATCCCGAGCGGGCCAACGACGAGGACTATCTCGTGGAAATGTGCGACGCGCTCAACCTGTCCTCCATTGCCGTGTGCGACGGGGACGGCATCGTAATAACCGAGGCAGACACCGACGACTCCACAGGCTTTGACTTTGCCGACAGCGAGTTTACCAGGCCATACCTTGAGCTGCTCTCGGGGAGTGTGGACCACATCGTGGAGGAGCCGCGCGCCTCGGTGACGCTGGATGGGCAAACGGGCCCGGTGCGCGTGTTCGCGGGCATTCCACGCACCGACGACGACGGCTTTATTCAGGTGTCGATTCCCGGCGATGAGTATAGGGCGGCGCTGGACACGGCCTCGGTGGAGAATCTTGCGAACTCGTATTCGGTGGGAAAGGGCGGCCTGGTCCTCATAAGCAAGGGAAACGACATCGTCTCCTCCAACGATCCGGAGTATCGTGGGAGTACGCTCACGGAGATGTTCGTGGCCGATGATGAGGGAATTCCCGAGGAGGATAACGAGGCGTACCAAGAGGCGCTGTCTCGGACTATCGACATGATGCTCTCGGGCGAGATCATTCCTATGCAGGAGGAGGGTACCTTTGGTGTGACCCTCACCAAGGGCGCTCGCGTGGGGGACTATGGCGTGCTCGTGCAGATTCCGTCGCTGGAGGTCTATGCGAACCGCACCGTTACCATCCTGCTTAACGCCTTTATCTTCCTGCTCATCTTTGCCTCCATGTTTGCGTTGGCCACCATCCTGCTCAACCGAGTGGTGGTGCAGGGATTCCTGCGCACTAACCAAATCCTGGCGCGCATAACGGAGGGCGACCTGGATCAGCGCATCGACGAGCACGAGACCGTTGAGTTCGACGAGCTGTCCGACGGCATAAACACCACGGTGAGTGCGCTCAAGGGTTGGATTGCCGAGGCGGAGCATCGCATGGAGTACGAGCTCTCCACGGCCAAGGCCATCCAGGAGAGCGCACTGCCGCGCACCTTCCCGCCCTTCCCCGAGATCGAGACGTTCGACATCTACGCGTCCATGAACGCCGCCAAGGAAGTGGGAGGCGACTTCTACGACTTCTTCGAAATCGACGACCACACCATAGGCTTCCTCATCGCCGACGTCAGCGGCAAGGGCGTGCCTGCCTCACTGTTTATGATGGCGGCAAAGACCGAGATCGAGAACTACATGAGCGCGGGCATGGAGCTCGCCGAGGCCATTCTCTCGGCAAACCACCACCTATGCAAGGGCAACGATGCCGGCATGTTCGTGACGGTGTGGGCGGCCACGCTGGACTGGCAGACCGGACAGATTACCTACTGCAACGCCGGGCACAACTTCCCGCTGGTGCGCCGCGGCAACGGTGGCTCCTGGGAGTGGCTCAACAAGAAGTGCGGTCTGTTCCTAGGCACCTTCGAGACGGCCAAGTACCGTCAGGAGACCCTGGCGCTCGAGCCGGGCGACGAGCTCATCCTGTACACCGATGGTGTGAACGAGGCCTTCTCGGCAGACGGCGAGGAATATGGCAACGACCGGCTGGAGGCGTTCCTGGCGGAGCACAACGACCTGCACCCGCGCCAGCTGGTGGAGGAGCTGCGCACTGACGTGGCAAAGTGGGCCGAGGGTGCCGAGCAGTCCGACGACATCACCATGCTCTGCTTGGAGTACGGCATCGCGCCTGAGGTGACGGGATCCATGACGGTGCCTGCGCAGGTTGACCAGCTCAACGCGGTGCGCGAGATGTTGCACAACGAGCTGGGCAAGCGACTGTGCCCGCTTGGTGTGGAGAACGCCCTTGACATCGCGCTGGAGGAGCTCTTCGTCAACGTGTGCAACTACGCATACGCCAACCAGGAGGAGCTGGGAACGGTTACCGTGAGCTACCGGTACGAGCCCGATCCCAAGAGCATGACCATCGAGATAGACGACTCGGGCGTTGCGTTCAACCCGCTTGAGCACACCCGGCCCGCCATAGAGTCCCTAGATGACTTCCCGGTGGGTGGTCTGGGCATTATGATGGCCACCAAGAGTGTGGACGACATCGCCTACATGCGCGACGGCGACTGGAACCGCATCGTGTTTACCAAGCGCTGGTAGACGTCACAAAACCTGCACTGGGGGGACAGTCCCCCCAGTGCAGGTTTTCCGTTAGCGGTGGTAGTACGTGTGGCGTTCGTACTTGGGCTCGCTGCACACGTTAATGCCCAGGCTGCGGTAGAGCTTCTCGTCGGTGGGCGACACGATTACCGAGAAGTACGCGTCGCATCCCTGCAGCTCTGCGGCCGCCTCGATGACCTTGGCGGCCTCCTCGTTCGTCGCCGAGCTGATGGACAGCGCGATGAGCGTCTCGTCGGAGTGCAGGCGCGGGTTGCGGCTGTGCAGATGCTCGGTCTTGAGTCGGCAGATGGGCTCGAGCGCGGCATCGCTCACCACGTAGTGCTCCTTGGGGATGCCAGCCACGCGTTTGAGTGCGTTGAGCAGAAGCGACGAGGCGGCGCCCAGCAGGTCCGAGGTTTTGCCCGTGACCAGCGAGCCGTCGGGCAGCACCATGGCGGCCGCCGGCTTGCCCGTCTCCTCCTCCTTGGCCAGCGCCGCGGCACGGGCAGGGGAGTAGTCCTCGCTCACGCCTGCCTTGCCCATGAGCAGCTCGATCTTTGCCAGCGAGTCCTCACCCACGCCGGTGCGCTTGAGCTGCACGGCTGTCCAAAAGTACCGGCGGACGATCTCGTTCTTTGCGGCCTCCTGGCAGATGGGGTCGGCCGAGATGCATTTGCCCACCATGTTTACCCCCATGTCGGTGGGGGACTGGTAGGGGCTCTCGCCCTGTATCTTGGTGAGTAGGGCCTTCACCACGGGGAAGGTCTCCACGTCGCGGTTGTAGTTGACGCACACCTCACCGTAGGCCTCCAGGTGGAAGGGATCGATGATGTTCCGGTCGTCCAGGTCGGCGGTCGCGGCCTCGTACGCAACGTTTACCGGGTGCTCGAGAGCGAGGTTCCATACCGGGAACGTCTCGAACTTGGCATAGCCGGCCTTGGTGCCGCGCTTGTGCTCGTGATACAGCTGGCTCAGGCAGGTGGCGAGCTTTCCGGAACCCGGACCAGGCGCCGTTACCACCACCAGCGAGCGTGAGGTTTGGGCAAATTCGTTGCGGCCGAAGCCATCGTCGCTCACGATGAGCTGGGTGTTGGAGGGATAGCCGTCGATGGGGTAGTGACGGTAGCACTCCACGCCCATGGCCTCCAGACGCCGCTGGTATGCCTCGGCGTGGGGCTGTCCCGTAAAGCGCGTGATGACCACCTTGTTGGCCAACATGCCCATGGCCCGAAACATGTCCATAAGGCGCAGGGCGTCCTCGTCGTAGCCAATGCCTATGTCGCTGCGACGCTTGTTCTTCTCGATGTCCTGGGCATTGATGGCCACCAGGACCTCCGCGTCGTCGGCCAGGGCCGAGAGCATGCGTGCCTTGCTGTCGGGTTGGAAGCCGGGCAGCACGCGGCTGGCGTGGTAGTCGTCAAAGAGCTTGCCGCCAAACTCCAGATAGAGCTTGCCGCCAAACTGGTCGATGCGGCGGCGAATGCGCTCTGCTTGCATGTGGATGTAGCTGTCGTTGTCAAACCCAATGCGCATAACACACTCCTCCACGATGGCGGTTTTTGCGATTTTCGCACAAATCGGGGGCAAGGGGGCGCATAAACACTTCCTTGTAACCATACTCCGCGCTTTCTGCAGCAACTATAACAAGTGGGAATGGGTTTGTTGCCATTGTGTAATTCCTACTTGATTAGTAGGAATTACCGTGGCATAGTCTCTGCTAACGATGGGGGCAGCACCGGCGGCAATGCGGTGCGCTCCCCGAGCGACGTTAGACACAGTACGCGAACATTGGAGGTACGGAATGGCTTACGCATCGCATGTGGACGGACTCATTGGCAACACGCCGCTGATCGACCTTTCCATGCTGGGTGACGGCAACGCCTGCGTGCTTGGCAAATATGAGGCCACCAACCCGGGTGGGTCGATTAAGGACCGCATTGCACGCTCGATGGTGGAGGCCGCATGCAAGGACGGTTTGCTCGAGCCTGGGGGAACCATAATCGAGCCCACGAGCGGCAACACCGGGGTGGGTTTGGCCATGCTCGCGGCGGCCCTGGGATACCACATGATTCTGGTTATGCCCGAGACGATGTCCATCGAGCGGCGCAAGCTCGCGGCGTCCTACGGTGCCCAGATCGTACTCACGCCGGGCTCGGAGGGCATGAAGGGGGCCGTTGCCAAGGCAGACGAGCTGCAT
Source organism: Coriobacteriales bacterium (assembly GCA_030529625.1). Lineage (GTDB taxonomy): Bacteria > Actinomycetota > Coriobacteriia > Coriobacteriales > Atopobiaceae > RUG440. The sequence goes on along the minus strand of JAUMWN010000007.1, from coordinate 43,570 downwards.
GCCCAGACGCCCGGCTCGATCGTGGCGGGCCAGTTCGTGAACCCGGCCAATCCCCTGGCACACTATCAGACGACCGGGCCAGAGATCTGGGAGGCCACGCAGGGTGCGGTGGACGCCATCGTGGCCGGCGTTGGCACCGGTGGCACCATCTCGGGATCGGCCCGCTTCCTCAAGGAGCAAAAGCCCAGCGTTCGCGCCTTTGCCGTGGAGCCCGCCGAGTCGCCCGTGCTGAGTGGGGGTGCGCCGGGAGCGCATCGCATCCAGGGCATTGGCGCGGGATTCGTGCCCAAGACCTACGACGCGTCGGTGGTCGACGAGGTGCTGCAGGTCACGTCGGACGACGCCATTGCCACCAAGAAGCTCCTCTCGGAGCGCCTGGGCCTGCTGGTGGGCATCTCCTCGGGCGCGGCCGTTACCGCGGCGCTCAGGATCGCCTCGCAGGACGCCTTTGCCGGTAAGACCATCGTCGCCGTCCTTCCCGACACGGGCGAGCGCTATCTCTCCATGGACCTGTAGCCCTTTTCTGCACTGGGGGGACAGTCCCCTAAACACAGGGGACTGTCCCCCCAGTGCAAGTGTGGCGCTACGACAGGTGCGAGTGGAAGAACGCGCATTCGTCGTCGTTGCACGTGTGCGCCTCGGTAAGTCTCATGTTGCAGTGGAACACGTGACCCAGCTCGCGCTCGTTGCTTTGGTAGTAGTGGAAGTTCACCTCTACGTTGAGGTCCATAAGCGCCCGCACCAGCGGCAGCGCGTCTGGGGCCAGAAAGTCGCCATCGGCGGTCATCACGAACGCGGGCGGAAAGCGTTCGTTGAGGTGGTCGATGGGCGAAATGAGCGCGCATACGGCTGCCGTGCCGCCCTCAGGGAGCAGGTCCTGCATGAGGTTGGCCGTGAGGTCGAGCATCATGTCGCCAGTCTTGTGCTCGGGGATCGTGATGCGATAGGCGCCGCAGTTGAGCGCCACGGCACTGGGGACGAAGCCTTGGGGCGTGCGTATGCCCAGCTTACCTGCGTAGGTGGCGTCGGTGCATGCGATGGCGTACATGGACAGCATGCGCGCTCCGGCTGAGTCACCCACAGCAAACACGCGGTCTTTGTCCAAGAGGTACTCATCGGCATGCTCGAGTACCCACGCAAACGCGCTGTAGGTATCCGTCATGCTGGCAGGAAAGGTGTGCTCGGGCGCCAGACGATAGGTGAAGTTGACCACGGCAAACCCGCGCTGCGCAAGGCTCATGCAATACCACTGGTAGCGCTCCTTGTCGCCATACACCCAACCTCCGCCGTGCACGCTCACGATTACGGGAAACACCTCGCCGTCACGCTCCCGCGGGCGGTACACGTCCAGCAGCTGGCAGGGGTCGTCGCTGGCGTAGCGCAGGTCGTCGACGCGAACGACGTCTGGCGGCGTGTCAAGGCCGGCGTCGCGAATGTCGTCGCCCTCCTTAAACATCTTGCGTACGGCATCGCTGGTTGCAGACATGTTGGTCTCCTCTGGACGTGCGTGGACAATCGCGGCCGTGTCGGCGCTAGAAGATGAGGTTGAGCAGCAGCGTGGTGATGGCGATGCCCACCGCGGGGCCGTCTATGTGCGTGGAGCAGTCCTCGTTAAAGTACTTGGCCGACACGAGGTAGATAACGTTGGATATGGTGCCAAACAGGACGGCAAGCACCACGTTGCCCCCGGTAAGGGTGAGCGTCGTGCCCACCACGGCGGTTATCTGGTGCGTGGTGGGAACCTTCTGACCGTCTCCGGCATAGCCAAAGATAAGCAGCAGGGCCGAGATCGAGAAGCCCACGCCGTAGAAGGCCGGCCCCGTCTCGGCCAGGATGAAGGCAAACACGCTGGCGACGGCCACGCAGTTGATGATTTGGAACACCCAGTAGCGCACGCCCTCCTCGCGGTAGTACTGCGTGGCGTCTGGGTTCCACTTGCGTCCGGTGGACAGGGTCAGGCGTACGATCACGCCAACCAACACGATGGCCACCGCACCGGCGTCGGTGGGGATGCCAAGGTAGGAGAACAGCGAGAACAGCAGGTAGCCCACCGTGCCCGCGGCCCCTCCCACCAGCATGATGAGCGGGTCGTGGGTAAAGATGAGGGACCGCGTTATGTCCCATCCCTCGATTTGCGGATACTTGCGCGCCGCCACGGCCGTGGCGACTGCCGAGCCGTTAAAGATGATGGCGGGAAGCAACAGCGTGTTGAGCACCGAGTCACCCAGGAGCGTGGGCTCCACACCCGCCGCCTTGAGCACATACACCACGACGCCGGCAAACCCCGTGCAGATAAAGGTTTGCGTGCCGCCAAACATGGCACCCAAAATGCCCACGCCAAACGAGAAGGTCACCAAGAATGGGTCAAAGAACATCGCTGCCTCCCTTGCGGCATGTGGTCATTGTTTTAAATATGTCGTATTGCGCATGATTGGAAAAGGTATGCCACTTCCTTTATCAGCGACCGGTCGCAAAAACGAGGCCGGAAGACGGCTGCGAGTAGCCGTCGACAGATCGTTTCTCACGCTCGCCCGCGAGGTCAACCGCGGCAGCAGGAATTGATAGAATGAGACCAACGACATATGAGGGTACGGTCATCGAGCTGCAACGCCTACTAACGGATTCCGGTTCAACCCCGGACCAGCCGACGCTGTACAAGGATTCCGGCGCGCCAGGAGCCGTCGGTCATGGCTGCCCTCTAGAGGTCTTATGACCAGAAAGGAAGGACAGCATGACACAGCAACGACTCTCTCGACGATCCTTTGTAAGCGCGGCTGCGGTCGGGGCAGCCATCGCAGGTGCTGGGCTTGTGGGATGTGCCTCCGCAGGCACGACAGACCAGGCCGCCGGCAATGCGACCACAACCGCTGCGCCCAAACCTGTAATCTTGGTTACCAGCTTTGGCACGAGCTATGGGAGCACCCGACACGTTACCATTGGTGCCATAGAGGCTGATATCCGCGAGGCGTATGCCACCTACGACGTGCGTCGCGCCTTTACCGCCCAGATTGTGATTGACCACATACAAAAGGACACCGGCCGCCACATCGACAACTTTGAGGAGGCCATGGACAAGCTCGTGGCAGAGGGCGTGCGAGAGGTTGTGGTGCAGCCCACGCACCTCTTGGACGGCAGCGAGTTCCAGGACATAAAGAAGTCACTTGCCAACTACGCGGACAAATTTGACAAATGCTCGCTAGGCGCGCCCCTGCTCGTGTCCAAGGAAGACCAGCTGGCGGTCGTGCACGCCCTGCACGACGTGATGGCCAAGTACGAGGCCGACGACACCGCGATCTGCCTCATGGGCCATGGCACCGAGGCCGACGCGAACAAGATCTACAAGCAGCTGCAGGACCTGTTCGTGGAGGAGGGCATGCAGCGTTACTTCGTGGCGACGGTGGAGTCAACCCCCACCTTTGCCGACATTGCTCTGGCGGCCGCGGCGGCAAACTGCACCAAGGCAGTGCTGCGTCCGCTCATGGTGGTGGCCGGCGACCACGCGGCAAACGACATGGCCGACCTCTCCAACCCCGAGTCCTTTGCTTCGGTAATGGAGCGCTCCGGTTTTGAGGTGACGTGCGTGCTTGAGGGCCTGGGCCAGATCGAGGCGATCGACGAGCTCTACGTGAAGCACGTTCAGGACGCGATTGACGGAAAGCAGGCGTAGGCGATGAGAGAAACACGGGGTTCTTGGCACCTCTGCGCGGCCCGAGCGGCGGCAGCACTGCTGCTGGGTGTCTCGCTTGCGGCCTGCGGCGCGTCGGCTCCCGCGCAGAAGGCGGACCCGGAGCCTGCGGTAACCGAGCAGGACGCGGCCACGACGGACGCGACCGATGCCAGCACGGCCAAGCCGCAGGAAAAGGCGGCCACGCTCGCCGACGGCACGTACCAGATTGAGGCCCAAACCGACTCCAGCATGTTCCGCTCGGAGCACTGCACGCTCACCGTTGCCGACGGCTCGTACACGGCCACGCTCGCGCTGCCCGGCGAGGGCTTCTCAAAACTGTACTTTGGCACGGCCGAGGAGGCCGAGAACGCGTCGGAGGATGACATCTACGAGTTCTTTGAGGGCGACGACGGCAAGTACACGTTTGAGATACCCGTGGCCGCACTCGACGAGCCGCTGCCCATAGCGGCGTTTGGCCACAGGCGTGACAGGTGGTACGACCACACCATAACGTTTGTCTCGCCTTCACAGGATGCGCAGGCAGATGCCGCATAGCGGACGACGCGCGTGGGCGCTGTGCCTGGCGCTGGCACTGGCGACGGCTTTGGCCCTGGGCGCCTGTGCCGGCGGGGCCGCGGCCTCAGGCGATGCGGCGCCGGGGGCCAGCCAGGCGCAGACGTCCCACACGACGCTCGTGGACGACTTTGGAAATCCCGACCTGGGATGTGGCTGGGAGCCGGCGGGCCAGCTCGAGCTGAGCCATGCCAAGCGCTTTTGCGTGTACGAGTATGCGGGCGGCTACCGTCTGGCCTGTCTTGCCGACGGCGCCCGCTACCTCGTCGTGCCCAAGGGGGCAACGGTGCCCGAGGACCTCGCAAAAGACGTCGTGGTGATCCAGCAGCCCTTGGGCGACGTGTATTTGGCGGCAAGCGACTCGCTGTGCCTGTTCCAGGCGCTGGGCATGCTGGATCGCGTGACCGTCTCGGGTATCGAGCGCGATGACTGGCAAATCCCGGCAGCGCGCGAGGCCATGGACGCCGGTGCCATGGTGTATGGCGGCAAGTACCGTGCGCCCGACTACGAGCTGCTGGTGGACCGGGGTGTGCGGCTTGCCATGGAGAGCTCCATGATCAACCACGTGCCCGAGGTGCGCGAGAAGCTCGTTGAGCTGGGGATTCCCGTGCTCACGGAGCTCTCCAGCTACGAGGACGAACCGTTGGGCCGCGCAGAGTGGATTAAGCTCGTGGGCGTGCTGTGCGACTGCGAAGACGAGGCCAAGCGGCTGTTCCAGGAGCAGGTGGACCAGGCGGCGGGTGTTGGGCATGTGGACTCGGGCAAGACGGTCGCCTTCTTCTACCTCAACGCCAACGGGGCGGCCGTCGTGCGTCGGCCGGGGGACTACGTAACCAAGATGATCGAGCAGGCTGGGGGCACCTACGCCTTCGACGAGCTTGAGCCGGCCACACCCGGCGCGAGCAGTGTGACGCTCGAGGCGGAGCGGTTCTTCCAGATTGCCAAGGACGCCGACGTTATGGTGTACAACGCCACCATCGACGATGGCGTGGACACGCTGGATGACCTGCTGCGCAAGAACGAGCTTCTGGCCACATGCAAGGCCGTGCGCCAGGGTGAGGTGTGGGTGACCGACAAGAGCATGTACCAGCAGATGCTGGAGTCCGGGGAGATGATCGCCGACTTCAACCGCGCGCTGCGCGGCGAGGGAGACGACCTCGCGTACCTGCGTAGGCTCGTGTAGGGGGCTGACATGGCAAACGGTGCACACGATGCCAGGCGAGCGCGCGTCCTTGTGGCGTTTGCCGTGCTGCTTGTCCTGCTCGTGGCGCTTTTGGTTGCCAACCTGTGCGTGGGAAGCGTGCCCATCTCGCCCGGCGAGCTCGCACAGGCCTTGGCCAATCCTGCCTCCACGCACACGGCAGCGCAGGTGGTGTGGCACATTCGCCTGCCTCGTCTTTTGGCCGCAGGCCTTTTGGGCGGGGCGCTGGGCCTTGCGGGCCTGCTGCTGCAGACGCTCTTTGCCAACCCCATTGCCGGGCCCTTCGTGTTGGGCATCTCCAGCGGTGCGAAGCTGTGCGTGGCAATCCTCTTGGTGGGAGCCGCGGGCACCCTGGGGGTTCTCTCGGCGTGGATGACCATGGCGGCGGCGTTTGTGGGGGCGCTGGGTGCCATGGTGCTAGTGTTGCTGGTGTCTGCGCGCACGAGGTCGGCCAGCGTGCTGGTGGTGGCCGGCGTGATGATTGGCTATTTGTGCAATGCCGCGACCGACCTGCTGATCACCTTTGCCAGCGATGCCAACATCGTGAACCTGCGCAACTGGTCGCTGGGGAGCTTCTCGGGTACGGCCTGGGGCGAGGTGGGCGTGATGGCGCTGGTGGTGGCGTGTGGTCTGGCGTGTGCGCTGGTGCTGGCCAAGCCCATGGGGGCGTATGTGCTGGGGGAGGCCTACGCGCAGAGCGTGGGCGTGGACGTGCGCCGGTTTCGCGTGGCCACCATCCTGCTGTCCAGCCTGCTGGCCGCCTGCGTGACGGCGTTTGCCGGTCCCATAAGCTTTGTGGGCATTGCCGTGCCGCACCTGGCTAAGCGCCTGCTGTCCACGGCGCGGCCCCTCGTGCTCGTGCCCGCGACATTTTTGGCCGGCTCGGTGTTCTGCCTGGCCTGCGATCTCGTGGCGCGCAACGCCTTTGCCCCCACCGAGGTGTCGGTGTCGACCATAACCGCGCTCGTGGGCGCCCCGGTGGTCGTGTGGGTGTTGCTGCGTCGGGAGCGGGGTGATGCGGTATGAGCGAGCGTGCGCACAACCCACGGCAGACGGCCCTTGCGCCATGCGTGCTGGAGGCGCGTGGCCTTGCGGTGGGCTACGACGGCGTGGCGCTGGTGCGCGACGTGAGCCTTGCCGTTCGCGCGGGCCAGGTGGTCACCCTCATCGGCCCCAACGGCGGTGGCAAGTCCACCATCCTCAAGACGGTGGCTGGGCTCGTGCCCGCGCTTGGCGGAGAGGTGCGGCTGGGGGATAAGCCCTTGGGGCAGCTGTCGGCTCGCGAACGCGCCCAGTCGATGGCCGTGATGCTCACCGAGCGTCGCACCCTCGAGCTCACCACGTGCTGGGACGTGGTGTCGGCGGGGCGCTATCCGCACACGGGATGGCTGGGGGTTCTGGGCGAGCAAGACCGTGCGGAGGTGCGCTCGGCCATGGAGCTCGTGGGTGCGTGGGAGATGCGCGACCGGGACGTCACGCACCTCTCGGACGGTCAGCTTCAGCGCGTGCTGCTTGCCCGGGCTATCTGCCAACGGGCGTCCGTGCTGCTCTTGGACGAGCCCACGAGCCACCTGGACATCCGCTACCAGATCGAGCTGCTCTCTATCCTGCGCAGGCTACTGCGGGAACGCGAGGTGGGCGTGCTCATGGCCCTGCACGAGTTGCCGTTGGCGCGGGCGGTCTCGGACTGGTTGGTGTGCGTTCGAGACGGACGGGTGATGTGCGAGGGGACGCCGGACCAGGTGTTTGGCTCCGGGGCGATTGACGACCTGTATGGCCTTGCGCGCGGCACCTACGATCCCGCGACTGGTGCGGTCACGCTGCCTGCCGGTGGCGGGACGGAAGGGGAGGTGTGCGATGCGTAGGCTCGAGCACTATGTGTGCGCCGGCGGAAGGCGCCTGCGCTGCGGTTGCACCACTGGCACGTGTGCCGCGGCAGCCACGCATGCGGCCACCGAGCTACTGCTGGGTCATGCCCTGGTGCCCTCGGTCGTGGTTGCCACGCCCGCCGGCATCGACTGCGTGTTGGATGTGGAGGCAGCCGAGCGGGGCGACGGCTGGGCGAGCTGTGCGGTGAGAAAGGACGCTGGAGATGACCCTGACGTTACCGACGGCGTGCTGGTGTGGGCTCGCGTGAGTCTGGGCGCCGATGTGGGCGTGACGATTGAGGGCGGTGCAGGCGTGGGACGCGTGACGCGTGCGGGCTTGGACCAGCCAGTGGGCTCCGCGGCGATTAATGCCACGCCACGCGCTATGATCGAGCGCGAGGCCCGTACCGTTGCCGCAAGCCACGGCTATGCGGGCGGCCTTGCGGTTCTCATCTCCATTCCTGGCGGAGAGGAGCTGGCGGCGCATACCTTCAACCCGAGGCTGGGCATCGAGGGCGGCCTGTCGGTACTGGGCACGAGCGGCATCGTGCGTCCCATGAGCGAGGAGGCTCTCGTGGAGACGGTGCGACTCGAGCTGCGGGTGCTGCGAGAGCGCGGCGCTCGCGACGTGCTGGTGGTGCCGGGCAACTACGGGCGCGACTACGCAGCCGACGTGCTGGGCCTGTCGTGCGACCGCCTGGTGACCTGCTCAAACTACCTGGGTGCCGCCATCGACGAGGCGGGCATGCTCGGCTTTGCGAGCATGCTCGTGGTGGGACACGCGGGCAAGCTCGTCAAGGTCGCTGCCGGCATCATGAACACCCACTCGCGAGTGGCAGACGGTCGCATGGAGGTTCTGGCGGCACACGCCGCGCTCGCCGGTGCGCCGGCGGAGCTGGTTGCGCGGGTGTTGGACGCACCCACGGTGGATGCGGGCTTGGAGATGCTGGACGCATGCGGGCTGCGCGAACGTGCGACCGCCGCGCTCGTGGGACGTATGGAGCGCTATCTGCGCGCGCGGGCGGCAGAGGGGCTAGCGGTGGAGGCGGTGGTCTTCTCACATGCGTGGGGCGAGCTGGGGCGCACCTCTGGCGCAGATAGGCTGCTGGCGTTGCATGGGCAGGATGAGAGGGGCGAGGATGGTTAGTTTTGTGGGTGCTGGCCCTGGCGCGGCAGACCTCATTACTGTGCGGGGGGCTGGTCTGCTCGCGCAGGCAGACGTAGTGGTGTATGCGGGCTCACTGGTCAACCCCGAGCTTTTGGAGCTGTGCCCCGAAGGATGTGAGACCCACGACTCCTCGCAGATGACGCTTCCCCAGATTGTGGACGTTATGGCTCAGGCGCATCGTGATGGCCGGCGTTGCGTGCGGCTGCACACGGGTGACCCGTCGCTGTTTGGCGCGATTCGGGAGCAGATGGACGAGTTGGATGCACTGGGCGTTCCGTATGAGATGGTACCGGGCGTCTCTTCTTTGTTTGGTGCCGCGGCTGCGCTGCGTGCGGAGTACACCGTGCCCGGCGTCTCGCAGTCGCTCATCGTCACGCGCATGGAGGGTCGCACGCCCGTGCCGGCGCGCGAGCGGCTGCGTGAGCTTGCCGGCCACGGCTGCACGATGGCGTTGTTCTTGAGCGCGGGCCTGCTGGAGGGTGTGCAGGACGAGCTGGTGCGAGGCGGATACGATCCCAGTGCACCTGCCGCCATCGTAGTGCGCGCCTCGTGGCCCGACGAGGCCGTGTACCGCTGCACGGTGGGGACGCTTGCGCGCTGCGGCCGCGAGCACGGGGTGGCAAGAAGCGCGCTCGTGCTGGTGGGCGATGTCTTGGGACCTGGGGGAGACCGCTCGCGCCTGTACGATCCCTCGTTCTCGCACGGCTGGCGCAGGGCCAGCGCGGAGCCAGGGGAGTGAGAGCCATGCGCGTGCACGCGATTGCGTTTAGCGCAAAGGGATGCGAGTTGGCGTGCTCGCTGGCCGACGCGCTTGGGCGCGCGGGTGACGCGGTGCGCGTCTTTGGCCTGGGGGCACATGTGGCGGCCTCGCACGTGGAGCCCTGCGACAGCCTGCGCGCCTGGGCCGAGCGGGGGTTCACACAGGCCGACGCGCTCCTGTTTGTGGGGGCGTGCGGCATCGCGGTGCGCGCGATTGCCCCCTTCGTGCGCGACAAGCTCCGCGACCCAGCGGTGGTATGCGTGGATGAGGCGGCCACGTTTGCCGTCCCGCTGCTGAGCGGGCACGTGGGCGGGGCCAACGAGCTGGCCAGGCGAGTGGCGCGCGCCTGCGGGGCCCAGGCCGTGGTGACGACGGCAACCGATGTGAGCGGCGTGTTTTCCTTCGACGACTGGGCGATGAGGCAGAACCTTGCGGTGCTCGACCGCGAGGAGGCCAAGGAGGTCTCGGCAACGCTCTTGGACGGCGGGCGCGTGGGCTTTGCGTGCGACGTCGTGTGTGTGGGCGAGCTTCCCGTTGGCGTGGTGGGCGGTGAGGCGGCGACGTCGTGTGCCGTGGGTGTGTGCGTCTCGCTCGACGAGCGCAGGCGTCCCTTCGCGCGTACGTTGCGGCTCGCACCGCGCGTGGTCGTGGTGGGAGTGGGCTGCAGGCGGGGCACCGCTGCGAGCTCCATTGCCCATCTGGTGGACGCCTGCCTGGACGAGACCCACGTGGCGCCGCAGACAGTGTGCGGGCTGGCAACGATCGATGTCAAGGCAGACGAGCCCGGGCTGCTCGAGTTCGCGCAGCGGCGTGGCTGGGAGTTGCGCTGCCACAGCGCCGAGGAGCTCGCGGCCGTTCCTGGTGAGTTCTGCTCGTCGGAGTTCGTGAGACGTGCGGTGGGCGTGGACAACGTGTGCGAGCGGGCGTCCTGTGCCACGGGCGGACGGCTGCTGCTGGGCAAGAGGAGCGCCTCGGGCGTGACGGTGGCCCTTGCCGCGCGCGAGCCGCGCGTCTCGTTTGCCGAAGGGGAGGTGGAACCATGAGGCTGTACTGCGTGGGTATTGGCCCTGGCGGAGGAAAGGACCTCACCGGCCGAGCGCGCGAGGTGCTGGAGTCGGTGGAGCTCATCGTGGGTTATGCCACCTACGTGGACCTCGTTCGCGACGACTTTCCCCATGCGGAGTTCCTCAGCACGGGCATGCGTGGGGAGCGCAAGCGCTGCGAGCTGGCGCTTGAGCAGGCGAGCGCGGGAAGGCGCGTGGCCGTGGTGTGCTCAGGCGATGCGGGCGTGTACGGGATGGCGGGGCTGCTCATCGAGCTGGCGCCGGCATACGACGACGTGGAGGTGCAGGTCGTGCCCGGCGTGAGCGCGGCCAACGGCGGCGCGGCACTACTGGGGGCGCCGCTTGCCCACGACTGGTGCTGCATCTCGCTGTCGGACCTGCTCACCCCTTGGCAGACGATCGAGGAGCGCCTGGACGCGGCGGCGCGCGTGGGGCTGTGCGTGTGTTTGTACAATCCCGCGTCACGCGGTCGAGCAGACCACCTGTGCCGTGCCTGCGACGTGCTTCTGCGTCACCTCGACCCACACACGGTGTGCGGCGTGGTGCGTAACGTGGGCCGTGCAGGCGAGTCGTACCGCGTGCTCACGCTGGCCGAGCTGCGCGGCTTCCAGGCCGACATGCTCACCTGCGTCTTTGTGGGCAACGCTACCACGCGGGTGGTGGACGGTCGCATGGTAACGCCGCGCGGCTACGCGCTTGACGCCGACACCCGTACTGGGGGGACAGTCCCCTGTGCACGGGGGACTGTCCCCCCAGCACGGGTGTACGCGAGCGAGGCGGGGCGTGCGCAGGTGTTGGTGTTTGGCGGCACAACCGAGGGGCGACTGCTGGTGGAGTGGCTGGACGCGCGCGAGACGTGTGACGTGGTGGCCTGCGTGGCTACGGAATACGGCGCAAGCCTGCTCGACGGCGGTGGGCGCGTGACCGTGCTGCGCGGGCCGCTTGACGAGGCGACCAAGCGCAGGCTCATGGATGAGCACGACTTTGCGTGCATCGTGGACGCCACGCATCCTTACGCCAAGCACATCTCACAAAGCGTCGCGCGCCTGGGAAAAGACCATGGCGTGCCCGTGGTCCGCGTGCGGCGCGAGGACTGTGCCGAGGGCGCGTGGACCAGCGTTCGCGACGTGGGCCAGGCAGCGCGCCACCTTGCGAACACCTCGGGCAACGTGCTTCTAACCACGGGCAGCAAGGACCTGGCCACGTTCGTGGACGCCATCCCAAACGCCGCCGAGCGCCTGTACGTGCGGGTGCTCCCGGTGCCTGCCGCCATCGAGCGCACGCAAGAGCTAGGCGTGCCCACGTCCCACGTAATCGCCATGCAAGGGCCCTTCTCGGCAGAGCTCAACGCCGCGCTGGTGCGCGACCTGCGCATAGAGTACCTGGTGACCAAGCGGTCGGGCGCGGTGGGCGGCTTTGCGAGCAAGGTGGAGGCGGCACAGAACTGCGGCATAGAGCTGGTGGTGATCGAGCGTCCGTGCGAGCCGCAGGACACGGCTGCCGACGGGTCGTATGTGGTTGCGAAGCTCGAGGAGGCCAAGAAGCTTTTGGAGGACGTCCATGGAATCTAGGACACAGGCACGGCAGGTGGTGTACGTCGTGGGCATGGGCATGGGGGATACCGGTACGCTCACCATGGCCGCATGCGAGGCGTTGCGGTCGAGCGAGCTGGTCGTTGGCTCTGCCCGCCTGCTGGAGTCGCTCGCGGCTCATACGGCGCTGGGCGCACGTCAGGTGGCCCTGGTCGCACCGAGCCAGATCGCGCAGGAGATACGATCGTCGGGCGCGGCGGTGGCAAGCGTCGTGATGAGCGGGGACGTGGGGCTGCACAGCGGGGCGATGCGCCTGTACGAGCACTTGGACGGCATGGAGGTGCACGTGCTGCCCGGCGTCTCTTCTGTGCAGTACCTGTGCGCGCGGCTGCGCGTGCCCTGGCAGGACGTGCACGTGGTCTCTGCGCATGGCAGGGACGCCGACGTGGTGGGTGCCGTGCAAACGCACGAGAAGACGTTTGTGCTCACCGGGGGCAGCGTGCATGCGGGCGACGTGTGTGCCCAACTCGTGGAGCGCGGACTGGGGGATGTGCGCGTGGCCGTGGGAGAGCGTCTGTCGTATGCGGACGAGCGCGTGATGCAGGGTACGGCCTCTGCGCTGGCGGGTCAGACGTTCGACGGCCTGGCCGTGATGCTCGTTGCCAACGAGCGTCCCCTGCAGCCGTCCGTGGCCGCCCCCAGCCTTCCCGACTCGGCGTTCGTGCGCGGCGAGGTCCCCATGACCAAGGAGGAGGTGCGCGCGCTTTCTGTGTGCAAGCTGCGCGTTGCGCCTTCGCACGTGGTGTGGGACGTTGGCGCGGGAACCGGGTCGGTGTCGGTGGAGCTCGCACGTGCGGCGTGTGCGGGCCAAGTGGTTGCCATCGAGAAGGACGAGCGTGCGTGTGAGCTGGTGCGGGCGAACGCGGAGGCCTTTGGCGTGACCAACGTGCGCATTGTGCGGGGGGTGGCACCGGAGGCGCTTCAGAGCCTGCCGGCGCCCGATCGCGTGTTTGTGGGAGGGTCGACGGGGCGGCTCGCGGCCATATTGGCCGCCGTTGTTGCGGCGAACCCGAGCGTGCGGGTGTGCGTCTCGGCCATCGTGCTCGAGACGCTCATGGAGGCGCTTGACTGTGTTAGGGAGCTTGGCCTTACGCACGTGGACCTCACCCAGGTGGCGGTGGCCAAGGGCAAAGACGTGGCGGGCAGGCACATGATGCTAGCGCGCAATCCCGTGTACCTCGTGTGCGCGGACGGGCCGGCAGCGATCGGGGAGGGGCGGCCATGCGCGTGAGTGCGCCGCGCGTGCTCGTGGCGGGAACGTCCAGCGGTTGCGGCAAGACCACCATAACGTGCGGCCTGCTCGCGGCGCTGTCGCAGCGGGGACTGCGCGTGCAGGCGCACAAGTGCGGCCCGGACTTCTTGGACCCCATGTTCCACGAGCGCGTGCTGGGCCTGCCGTCGTCAAACCTCGACCTGTTTTTGGGCGACGAGGAGCTGGTGCGTCAGATCGTCGCGCACGGGGCGCAGGCGGCCGACGTCACGGTCGTGGAGGGTGCGATGGGCTACTACGATGGCATCGCGGGAGGTTCGCGTGCCTCGGCCTACCATGTGGCTCTGGTAACTGGCACGCCCGTCGTACTTGTGGTGGACGCACGGGGCCGCTCGCTGTCGGCGGCTGCGGAGGTGTTGGGCTTTGCCCGCCTGCGCACGCCGTCCCTCATCGCCGGCGTGGTGCTCAATCGCGTGTCCGCTGCGCACGCCTCGCTGCTCTCGTCCGTGATTGAGGAGCAAACGGGCATCCGTGTGCTAGGCCATGTCCCCATGCTCGCAGAGGCTCAGTTGGAGCACCGACACCTCGGACTGGTGAGCGCGCCCGAGGTGCGAGACCTGCGGCACAAGGTGGACGTGGTCGCCCAAACCATCCAGAAAACCGTTGACCTCGACGCGCTGCTGGCGCTTGCCCGCTCGTCCGATCCGCAACCTGCACTGGGGGACTGTCCCCTAAACTCAGGGGACAGTCCCCCCAGTACATCCCGTGTGGTACCACGCGTCCCATCATCGCGGTGGCGCGCGACGAGGCGTTCTGCTTCTATTATCCCCAGACGCTGGAGCTCCTTGAGGAACTGGGGGCCAAGGTGGTGTGCTTCTCACCGCTGGCAGACGAGGGGCTTCCTACCGGCGCGAGCGGCCTGTACCTGGGAGGCGGCTATCCGGAGCTGCACGCACGTGCGCTCGCGCACAATGCCTCGATGCGTGCTGCGGTGCGGGAGGCGGTGGCTGCGGGCATGCCCACCATTGCCGAGTGCGGCGGATTCCTGTACTTGCACGAGCGCCTCCAGGACGCCGATGGCGCGTCGTGGCCTATGGTGGGCGCGGTGCAGGGCAGGGCGTACCGCCGCGAAGGGCACGGGCGGTTTGGCTACGTAACGCTTACGGCCAGCGAGGACGGCCTGCTCGCTCGCAAGGGGGAGTCGCTCAGGGCGCACGAGTTCCACTACTGGGAGAGCGAGCACCCGGGGGACGCGTACGTGGCGCAAAAGCCGCAGAGCGACCGGGCGTGGGACTGCGTGGTGTCCACGCCGTCGCTGTACGCCGGCTTTCCGCATCTCTACCTGGCCGGCGCGCCTGCGGCTGCTGCACGGTTTGTGGAGGCGTGCGTGTGCTTTGCCGCGCGAGGGGAGGCGAGCTAGCCCATGGCCCGTGTTGCCGCGCTGCTGTGCGCCTTTGCGCTGGACGCCCTGCTGGGAGACCCCTACAACATGCCCCACGTGGTGCGCCTGGTGGGCACGCTCATAGGTGCTGTCGAGAAATTCTTGCGCGACTACGTGTCGCCGACGCGACGCTCGCAGCTCGCGGCGGGCGTGGCACTCGTGTTGGCGGTCGTCTTGGCATCGGTCGCGGCTGCCACCTGCGTCCTGTGGCTCTGTTGGCGCATCGCGCCGTGGCTGGGCTTTGTGGCGCAAACGCTTTTGTGCTATCAGCTGATCGCGGCGCGTCAGCTGCGAGTGGAGGCTCGCCGCGTGTACGATGCGCTTGTGGCGGGCGACCTGCCTGGCGCGCGACAGGCCGTGTCGATGATCGTGGGGCGCGACACGCACAACCTGGATGCGGCGGGCGTGACGCGAGCCGCGGTGGAGACGGTCGCCGAGAACACCTCAGACGGTGTGGTGGCGCCCCTTTTGTGGATGGCGCTTGCCGGTCCCGTGGGCGGTGTGCTGTACAAGGCCGTCAACACGATGGACTCCATGGTGGGCTACCGCAATGAGCGCTACGAGTACCTTGGGCGGTGCGCCGCGCATGTCGACGACGTGTGCAACTGGGTGCCGGCGCGTCTCACCGGCGCGCTCATGTGCCTGGTCGCGCCGCTCGTGGGCTTGGACGGCAGGCGCGCTTGGCACATCCTGGCGCGAGACCGGCACAACCACGCCTCGCCCAACGCGGCATATCCGGAGGCGGCATGCGCAGGCGCCCTGGGCGTGCAGCTGGCAGGTCCCACCAGCTACTTTGGCGTGATGCACGACAAGCCCACCATTGGAGACGCCACCCGGCCCGTCTGCCCGGACGACATCGTGCGGGCCAACAGGCTGTGCGCGGCTACCTCGCTTGCGGCGTTTGTGCTCGCCTGTGGCCTGGCGTTGGTCGCGCAAGGCGTGACGGGAGGGTGGTAGCCATGGATCGATACGAGCATGGGGGACGCGGGTTCGAGCACCCGGGGGCGCTGGACTTCTCGGCAAACCTCAACCCGCTGGGCATGCCGCCGTGCGCTGTGCAAGCGCTGCGGGCGGGCGTGGAGTCGTTTGCGCACTATCCCGACCCGGCGAACGGTGGACTCAGGCGTGCGATTGCGACCTTCGAGGGCGTCGATGCGTGCCAGGTGCTTGCGTGTGCCGGGGCGACCGACGCGCTGTGGCGACTGTGTCAGGTGCTGCGTCCACACACGGCGCTGGTGTGCGACCCGTGCTATTCCGGATACGAGCAGGCGTTGGAGCAGGTGGGAACCTGCGTACGCCATCTGAGGCTGGACGAACGGACGGGCTTTTCCGCAGGCAACGAGCTTGCGCGTGCGCTGGACGGCTATGAAGCGCTGTTCGTGGCCAACCCCAACAACCCCACCGGCAGGTGCCTGGACCGCGAGACGCTGCTGGCCTGCCTGCGGCGTGCCAGGCGTACGGGCGCGACCGTGGTGCTGGACGAGTGCTTCGTGGACCTGTGTGACGCGCGCGGCTCGGTCGATCTGCTGGAAGAGTACCCAAACTTGGTCGTAGTCAAGGCGCTCACCAAGTCGTTTTGCCTGGCGGGGCTTCGCGTGGGGTATGTGCTCTGCGCGGATGAGTCGCTCATGGCCCGGCTGGAGGCGGCCGGGCAGCCTTGGGCGGTGAGTGTGCCCGCACAGCTGGCGGGCCAGGTGTGCCTGGGGCCAGAAGCGGGCCACGCGTTCCTGGACCGGTCGCGCGAGCTGGTGAGAGGGGAGCGGGAGCGCATGAGCAACGCACTGTGCAAGCTGGGCCTTGGCGTGGTGCCAAGCGAGGCGAGCTTCTTGCTGTTCTGCGCCCCGCGTAGCCTGTATGCGTCCCTGCTCGCGCATGGGGTACTCGTGCGCTCCTGCCAAAACTACCACGGACTCGACGAGCGATGGCATCGTGTGGCCGTGCGCATGCCCAACGACAACGACCGCCTGTTGGCGGCCCTTGGGGAGGTGTTGCGATGAGCGCCCTTCCGCTCATGGTGCAGGGAACGATGTCTGGTGTGGGCAAGAGCCTGTTGGTGGCCGGCCTGTGCAAGGTCCTTGCCCAGGACGGCGTGCGGGTGGCCCCGTTCAAGGCGCAAAACATGGCGCTCAACTCCGCGGTCACCGCCGATGGGCTGGAGCTGGGCAGGGCCCAGGCCATGCAGGCCCAGGCTGCAGGCGTCGAGCCCGTCTCGGCCATGAACCCGGTGCTGCTCAAGCCAACGTCCAACATGGGCAGCCAGGTGGTGGTGCGGGGAAGGCCCAGGGCAACGATGAGTGCGCGGGAGTACTTCCGGTATCGCCGAGCGCTCGTTGGCGAGGTGCGCGCAGCCTATGAGGAGCTGGCCCGCGACTACGACGTCGTGCTCATAGAGGGTGCGGGGAGTCCGGTCGAGATAAACCTGGGACCCGACGACTTCGTGAACATGGGCATGGCCCGCCTTGCCAACGCTCCGGTGCTGCTGGTTGGCGACATCGACCGCGGCGGCGTGTTCGCCCAGCTCGTGGGTACCATGATGCTTTTGGGCGAGGAGGAGCGACGCATGGTGCGCGCCTTGGTGGTCAACAAGTTCCGCGGTGACGCCACGCTGTTCTCCACTGGCATGGACATGCTCCGCGAGCGCACGGGAGTGCCGGTCGCAGGACTCGTGCCCGTGATGGACGTGACCCTGGACGACGAGGATAGCATGGCCGAGCGGCTGGGACGCAGCACGGCAACGGGCACGGTGGATGTGGCTGTGGTGCGGCTGCCCAGGATCTCCAACTTCACCGACTTCATGGCACTGGAGGCAGCAGGCGGGGTGGGCGTTCGCTACGTGAGCGCCGCACGCGAGCTGGGGTGGCCGGACCTTATCATCGTCCCAGGCACCAAGGCAACCATGGCCGACCTGCGCTGGCTGCGCGCCAGCGGGCTCGAATTGGCGCTGGTGCGGGCCGCGCATGCGGGCGTGCCGGTACTGGGGATTTGCGGGGGGTATCAGATGCTGGGCCAGAGCATCTGCGATCCTGAGGGCGTTGAGGACGGCGGACAGATGGCGGGCATGGGCCTGTTGCCCGTGCGTACCACGTTTGTCCCGCACAAGCGCACGACGTGCGTGCGCGGCTCGTTCTTGGAGGTAGACGGCGTGCTCGCGGGCGTTTCGGGTGCGGGCGTGCGGGGCTACGAGATTCACATGGGTACGACGGTGCGAGAGGGGGGCCGTGCGCTGGTGCGGTTGGCGGCAGAGGGCGAGCAGCCCCGCGAGGATGGCTGCCAGCAGGCAAACGTGTACGGCTGCTACCTGCATGGCCTGCTGGACGAGCGTCCGGCCTGCGAGGCGCTGGTGGGCTCGTTGCTCGCCGCCCGCGGGCTCGACGCGCGTGCGGTGCATGCGCAGGACATGGACGACTTTCGGCAACGTCAATACGACGTGCTGGCAGACGGCCTGCGACAGAGCCTGGACTTGGACCTGATTCGCCACATACTGGAGAGGGGGCTCTCGTGATGAGACGGGGAATCGAGCTGCTTGGGCCGCGAGACATTGAGGCGGCAAGCTTTGCGATCATCCAAGACGAGCTGGAGGTGCCCGTGGAGCCCAGCGTGCGGCCCGTGGTGGAGCGGGTAATCCACGCGACGGCCGACTTCGACTTCGCGCACACGCTGGTCTTCTCGGATGCGGCGGTGGAGCGCGGCGTGGCAGCTCTCGCTTCGGGTGCGACCGTGGTCGCCGATACCACCATGGTGGCGGCAGGCATCAACAAGCGCGTGCTGGGCGGCTTTGGCGGGTCCGTGCGCACCTTTATTGGCGACGCGGACGTGGCCGAGGAGGCGCGCCGACGCGGCATCACGCGGTCAGCCGTGAGCATGGAGCGCGCGTGCGGGCTTTCCGGCCCGCTGATCTTTGCCATTGGCAACGCGCCAACTGCCCTGGTGCGTCTGTGCGAGCTGGTGGAGGAGGGGGCCATGGCACCGCCGGAGCTCGTGGTGGGCGTTCCGGTGGGCTTTGTGAACGTGGTGGAGTCCAAGGAGCTCCTGCTGAGTTCCGGCCTTACCTCCATCGTGGCGCGGGGGCGCAAGGGCGGCTCCACTGTGGCGGTGGCCATCTGCAACGCCCTGCTCTACCTCGCCTCGCACGACCGCCGCGAGTGACGGCACGACCTGCACTGGGGGGACAGTCCCCTAAACACAGGGGACTGTCCCCCCAGTGCAGGTTGCGGAGGATTATGTGGTGACAAAGGAGCAACATGCGTGAGGACTATGTGAGTGGGTTGTGCATCCCTTCGGCAAGCGAGGACGCCATCAGGTGCGCCCGCAGTCGATGGGACGCCATCGCCAAGCCCATCGGTTCGCTGGGCGCTCTGGAGGACATGGTGGTGCAGGTAGCGGGGCTCACCGGCAACGCGCACGTGGACTTGTCCAGGCGCTGTGTCGTGGTGCTTTGCGCCGACAACGGCGTGGTGGCCGAGGGCGTGTCCCAGAGCGGCGCGGAGGTAACGCCCATCATCGCCCGCGGTGTGGTGCACCATACCTCCTCGGTGGGCAGGATGTGCGCCGTCGCCGGCGTGGACTGTGTGGCCGTGGACATGGGCATGTTTCAGCCGCTGGATGAGCCGGGCCTCATAGACCGGCGCATTGCGGCTGGCACGGGAAACATTGCCCAGGGACCGGCCATGACGCGCGAGCAGGTGCTCGCTGCGGTGCGCACCGGTGTGGAGCTCGTGGCCTCGCTTGCCCAGAAGGGCTACCAGCTGATCGCGACGGGCGAGATGGGTATAGGCAACACCACCACGGCAACTGCCTGTGCCTGCGCGCTTTTGGGGCTGGACCCGGCGCATGCGTGCGGTAGGGGCGCGGGACTTTCGGACGAGGGCCTCACACATAAGGTGGAGGTGGTGAGAAGGGCGCTCGCGGCAAACGAGCCAGACGCGACAGATCCGCTGGACGTGCTGGCAAAGGTGGGTGGCTTGGACATCGCAGGCATGTGTGGCATGTTCCTGGGCGGCGCTGTCCATCGCGTGCCCGTGGTCGTTGACGGGCTCATCAGCTCCGTCGCAGCGCTTGTGGCCAAACGATTGCGCCCCGAGTGCGGCGTGGCAATGCTCGGCTCGCATCTCTCGGCAGAGCCGGCGGCCAGGGCGGTGATGCGCGAGCTGGGCATCGAACCCATCCTACACGCTCGCATGCGCCTGGGAGAGGGAACCGGAGCTGTGTGCATGGTGCCGCTGCTCGACATGGCGCTTGGCCTCTACGACCAGGGTCTCTCGTTTGCCGACTTTGGCATTGAGTCCTACAAGGGCGTGGGCCAATGAGGGTCGTGCTCATGCGTCATGGCCAGACGGCGGGCAACGCCCAGAGGTGCTATGTGGGAAGGCGCACCGATGAGCCGCTGAGCGCCGAGGGACGAGCCCAGTGCGCTCGCGCGGGCACCTTGGATCAGGTGCGCACGGTGTATGTGAGCCCCTTGCTGCGCACCCGGCAGACGGCGGGGCTCTGTTTTCCCAGCGCAACCCAAGTCGTGGTGGACGACCTGGCCGAGTGCGACTTTGGGGCATTTGAGGGTCGCAGTGCCCAAGACATGGAGCACGACCCGGCGTATCGCGCCTGGGTTGCGGGGGGATGCACGGAAAGGTGTCCTGGCGGCGAGTCACCAGACGACCATGCGCGACGCACATGCGCAGCGTTGGAACACCTCGTGCGCGACGCCATGGCGCGCGGCGAGCGAGCGCTGTTCGTGGTGGCACATGGCGGCACCGTTATGGCGACTCTCAGCATGCTTGGGCCGCGTGCCTTGGGAACGGGCACGAATCCGGCCACGGACGCGGGCGGCTACTTTTCCTGGCATGTGGGCAATTGCGAGGGGTATGTGGCCACGGTCCGGCTAGATGCCGGGCGCGTGTTGTTGGGCGACCCGCGGCGCTTTACGCACCTGAGTGAGGCGAGCGGGTTTCTCGACGGCGAATCCTGAGCACGACAAGGACCACGACCGCACAGGCGACGGTGACCGCCGCCACAACGACCCAGGCATGCGATGCGTTGCGGGCGTCCTGTGCCCGTATGCTGGATGAGTCAAGGGTTATCTGGTATGTGATCTCGTGGGGCTGGCTCATGGCCGTGGTGTCGGCTACCACAGAAAAGGGCTGGTCCAACGCTAGGACGGGAATCACGAAGGTGGAGTTGCCCCCCTCGTTGCAGGGCAGGTAGCGTGCGTCTGCCACGTCCATGTAGTCGTAGTGGGGGCTTGACCACACGAGCGTGACAGCGAGCCGAGAGTCCCGTATCTGCATCTCGGCCGGCGATGACACGCTCGCCCGGCCAGTGCCGCCCTCCAAAGCGACGTCCGCTAGATATGTGCCGTCGGCCAGGTCGCTCGAGACGCCCTGTGCGAAGGGATCTGGCTCCTGCTGGCTGGCATGGGCCGCACAAACGCACGGCACAAACAGGACGCATGCGACGGCGATGAGAAGAACGGCCGCGCGCACGGCGCCGGCATAGGTCCTCGTGCGAGTGTCTCCCCTCATGACTCGCCCCCCGTGTCCTTGATCGTGACGGGAATGCCGCACACAAGGCGAACGACCCGGGTGGCCTGGGCGGCAAGCAGGGCACACGTGCGTCCCACGCGCTCGCGCCATGCGCGTTGCTCAGCGTCTATGGGCACGACGCCCATGCCCACCTCGGCGCACACGACCACCTCCTTAGCCAGCACCTGTGCAAGGGTCTGCTCATCGAGTTCGCCTGGGCGCAGCGACTCCTCGAGCGCGAGCAGTACGGGAGCGGGGGAGGCTGCGCGCGCGCTCATGTGGTCGTCTTCGTATCCCAGCGAGCGCACGTAGGTGCGTTTGCCCGACGCGATGCCGCCTATCACCAACACCATGGGTCACACCAACCTTCCCGCTACCACGATGCACGCGAGCATGCCCAGCTCGCAGAGCTGCAAAAAGAAGCCCGCCAGGTCGCCGCTCATGCCACCGTACTGGCTGTTGGCCAGATGGCGCACGTAGGCAAGGGTCGCCGCGGCAATCGCCAGTGCGCTCAGGGCGACGATGGGCTGCAGTGCCACCATGCACGCGCAGACGATCGCGAGCTCCACCGCAAGTGCGACGCGCACCACGCGTTTGTTGGCCGCTTCCCCAACCGATGCGTACATGCCTTCGCGCCGCGCCGCGGGCAGGGTGAGAACCGCCAGGCCGCTCAGGCAGCGGCTCGCCACCGGGGCGCAGGCGAACAGGGTCACCGTGCGCGCATCCAGCTCGCTTGCCAGGCCGGCGTATGCCAGCAGGTAGCAGCACACGCCAATAACCGCAAAAGCTCCCACGTGCGGGTCCTTGAGAATCTGCCGCCGCCGCTCGGGTTCGGCGTGGCTGGACTGCGCGTCCGTCACGTCGGCCAGGCCATCCAGGTGAATGCCGCCCGACACCAGCACGGGGATGAGGGTAAAGCCCACTGCGCGAAGCAGCGGGCCCGCGCCGAGTGCGCCGCAGAGACAAAGCCACAGTAGGTCGAGCGCTCCTATCACCAAACCAACCAGGGGAAACGCCGCCATCATGTAGCGCATGTCCCGCTCATCCCAGCGCACGTGTGGCATGGGGATGGCGCTGTAGCACGAGAACGCGGCTATCATCGCGCGCAGTACGCTCATGGAAGCACCCCCTTGAGCACGTGTGGCACGCCGCACACGACCTCTGCGACCACGTCGGCTCGTGCGGCCATGCCACAGCAGAGTGTGCCGCAAGCGTGCAGCCAGGCCGCAGTCTGGTCGCTGGGGGCGATACCGTCACTTCCGGCCTGATCGCCTACCACCACCACATGGCGATGGCACGTGCACAGCGACGCCAGCTCGCGCTCAAGCCGGCAGACCACCTGCGCCGGGTCGCCCATGCGGCCGTCCGGGCCAAACAGGGCGTTTGCGACCAGGTTGCCCATGTCGTCCAACAGCACCACGTCGTCGTGTGCGCCTGCAACGAGGTGGCCCGCGATGGTGCCAAGGCATTCGTGCGTAACAAAGCCGCGACCGGCACGCTGCGTGCGATGGCGCTGGATGCGGGCTTGCGCCTCGGCGCTGCCTGGCGCCATGGTCGCGACGTAGGTGCGCTTGGGACCAAGGGTACACGCCAGATCCTCCGCGAACTGCGACTTGCCGCTACCCGATCCGCCCACCACCAACGCCTTCATGCCGGCATCTCCGGCTCCTGGCGACCAGGGCGAGCGAGCTCTGCGAGTTCGCCAAACCGCTCGCGCACCAGCCGGGTCCCGTCTGCGCCCTCGTGCAGGCGTGTGCAGCCGGAGCAGTCCTTCACGCCGGCGTCCGTGTACGAGAAGTCGCCGCCGCAGCGCGGTCCCAGTGCGTAAAGCGGGCAGTAGCAAAAGAGGCAGTTGAACATACGCTCGTCCACACCCTCATGGCAGGGGAAGTGTGGGCAACTCACGTTGCGAAAGAAGGATGCGCCGTCGTGCGGCACCGTCTTGTCGCTCCCCATGTCACCTCACCCCAGTGGTCTTCTCGGCGTGGCCGTCCAGGCCCCCACGCAGCTAGTGTAACCCTATGAGCGCTTGCGACCAAAGAGGAAGAAGCTCAGGGCCGCGATTCCGGCCATCAAGATGGCGTAGGGAACGAACGGCGCGGCGGCAGCGTCTCCCACCACGTTGTTCACGAAGGCGAGGATGTAGGGCGAGAAGAACTGCGCCAAGAAGCCGCTGGATATGCACAGAGACGTGCTTATCATTACCGCGTTCGCGGGCGCAACCTCGTTGACGTGGTTCATGATGTACGAGATGTACAGCGGAAACGCAAAGCCGCACATGACGGCGGCCGCAAACATAGCGGGCAGGGAGGTTGCGATTCCGCCCAAGAAGCACCCAAGCGCGAGCAGGCCGGCGCCAAGGGCCGGGGTTTTTCCGCGCAAGAGGCCAAAGATCTTGCCAAACACCAGGCCGCTTAGCAGGCCGCAGATGGCGAGCACCGAGATGACCAGGCTGGATTGCGCGGCGGTGCCAAACCCGCCCTCGGTCACGATGGAGGGGATGCGCACGTTGATGCCGGAGTAGCACACCATAAACAGGAAGTTGAGCCCGCACATGGTGAGCACGGGGATGGGAACCGACAAGGAGGAGGTCGACTGCGCGTTGGCGGCCTGCGCAGCGGGCTTGTCGGCGGGCACGCCCACCACAAAGAGCGCCAGCAGCACGAAGATGATGGCATAGACCGCAAACGGCCACTGCCACCCAAGCGCGAGCAGCACTCCGGCAAGCGCCGTCGTGGCCACCTGCCCCAAAGTTTCCATGGAGGTGCGCACGCCCATGAGGGTCGCGCGCTCGTCTCCCTCAAAGAAGTCGCCGATCATAGAGACGGCCAGGCCGCACACCAGGCCAACGCCTCCGCCATACACCAGGCGCGACAGCCACATGATGCGAAAGACGATGAGGTCTGGAAGCTGCAGGAAGCCCATGTTGCCCACGACCAGCGGGGTGATGCCTGCGCATCCGGAGGCCAAAAGACCCAGGATCACGGTGCGCTTCTTGCCCAGATAGCTTGCGATGAGGGGGCACAGCAGCACGAAGATGAGCCCGGTGATGGACTGCACCGTGGTGAGCGTCTCCACCTGGGTGGTGGTCTTCTCGGGAAACGTCGTCATGATGTCCGGCAACGCCGGGGCGATTGCCATTTGCGTGCCCATGGTGATGGAGATGGACAAAAGGCCAACCTTGAGCATGAGACTGCCGTCCGACTTGGTCATGGCTCTCCCTTCGGTATGCAGAGAAAGGGGGTGTTCCCCATGCTTCTAGTAAAACAGTATATGCCACTTCGTACTCGGGGGACAGTTCCCCGGCACGGGGCGCCATACGAATGCGACTCGCCGGAGCCCAATCCTTCTCAATCTGCTACCAACGTCGACGATTGGTAGCATTTTGAGAAGGATACGGGCAAAAGCGGGAACTATCCTTCTCAAAAAGCTCCCAACGTCCGCACATGGTAGTAATTTGAGAAGGATGGAGCTTCGCCGGGCGCGGGTTCTGGCTTTCCCCTGCAGCTTTTGGGGTGTGGGGCGCGGCGGATGCGCGATGCGGTACAGTATGCGCTCGACCACGACCACAGAGAGGTGCCATGACAAAAGGTGCAACCATGTTCGAGCCGCTGGGGCTGAGTGCCACCACGCTTGCCGCCGTGGACGAGATGGGCTACACGCAGCCCACGCCCGTCCAGGAGCAGGCCATTCCCGCCATCTTGGACGGACGTGACGTGATGGCCGCGGCGCAAACGGGCACGGGCAAGACGGCGGCGTTTCTTCTGCCGGTGCTCGACCGGCTGGGGCATGCCCGCCGCGGGAGAGGTCCGCTCATGCTGGTGGTGACTCCCACGCGAGAGCTCGCCCAGCAGATAGCCCAGGTCGCGCAGGCGGTGTGTGCGCACACCCACCACAGGGCGACCACCGTGGTGGGGGGACTGGGCTACGAGCCGCAAAAGCAGGCGCTCAAGCGCGGCTGTGACCTGCTGGTTGCGACGCCGGGCCGCCTTCTCGACCTGCTCGACCAGGGCGCCTGTTCGCTTGACGGCGTGGAGGTCCTGGTGCTCGACGAGGCCGACCGTATGTTGGACATGGGCTTTTTGCCCGACATGCGCAAGATCGTGGGCAAGACGCCCGCCTCACGCCAAACGCTGCTGTTCTCGGCAACGCTTTCTAACGACGTGCTCGCGCACACGCAGTCTCTGGTGCGCGATCCGGTGCGCGTGGAGATCGCTCCCAAGGGGACGGCGGCGAAGACCGTTACGCAGTACGTGCTGGGTGTCTCGCCAGAAGCGAAAAAGCGTACGCTGGTGGAAGTGCTGCGCCGGGAGGGCTCCAGTCGCGTAATCGTGTTTGTGCGGGGCAAGCACCGTGCCGACCACCTGTGCAGGATCCTGCGCAAAAAGGGGTTCTCGTGCGCACCCATCCATGGGGACCGCTCGCAAAACCAGCGCATGCACGCACTCGAGCAATTCGACCGCGGGGAGGTGGGCGTCCTTTTGGCCACCGACGTACTGTCGCGAGGCATCGACATCCCCGAGGTCACGTACGTGCTCAACCTGGACGTGCCGCACGACGCTGAGGACTACATCCACCGCATTGGTCGCACCGGCCGTGCCGGCGAGCGGGGATGGGCGCTCACCCTGTGCACCGAGGAGGAGTACTGGGACCTGCGCGAAATTGAGCGCCTTATGGGACGTGTGATAGACGAGTATCCGCGCGCGGAGGGCATGGACCTGGGCGAGCGTCCGCTCACACTCGACCCTGCGCGTAGCCCGCGCGACAGGATTCCCTCAAAGAAGGCGCGTAAACGCGAGGTGGCCGGCCGTCAGCAACGCGCGCAGACGCCGAGAAAAGCCGAGAAGACCACAGATGAGCGCTCACGTCGGCGGCGAAACGGGCGTGGCACGAGGAGAAGGGGATAGCCATGGGCATAGTGGAGCTGCTGCTCGTGTCGGTGGGGCTTGCCATGGACGCGTTTGCCGTCTCGGTGTGCAAGGGCCTGGGCATGCGTCGCATAAACGCCACGGTCGCGCTGGTGCTGGCCTTTTTGTTTGGCCTGTTCCAGGGCGGCATGCCGGTGATTGGCTGGCTCCTTGGAAGCCAGCTGATGTGGCTCATCGAGCCCATCGACCATTGGATTGCCTTTGGCCTGCTTGCCTTTATTGGCGGCAAGATGATCGTGGACGCCGTTCGTGAAGAGAACGAGGACGCGGGTGCCACCGACCATGTTGCGTGGGGGGAGTTCCTCATGCTGGCGGTGGCGACCTCCATCGACGCCCTTGCCGTGGGCATCTCGCTTGCGGCGCTCAACGTAAACATCGTCCAGTCCGCCCTGGTCATTGGCGTGGTCACCTTCGTGATCTCGCTTGTGGGCGTGGGTGCAGGCCATCTCTTTGGCTCGCGCTACGAGCGCCACGCACAGGTGGTGGGCGGCGTGGTGCTCATCCTCATTGGCCTCAAGGTGCTGTTGGAACACCTTGGCCTGGCGTTTTGGGCATAGGTCCTGCCTGTCCACTCTGCCTTGAAAAGGTTGTCCCCCTAGGAAGAGGTGCCTTTGAGACATACAGACGCTTGTCTCAAAGGTACCGCTTCCCAGGAGGACAGCCTTACGAAGGACACGCGACCTAGCTTCCCAGGTACGCCTCCACCTCGGCCACTAGGCCCTCGTAGGTCCTTTGCACCTCGGGCTGGGTAAACTCGATGTCCATCATCTGGCGCAGGTAGCCCTGCTCCAGCACGCGCAGGTGCGCCGCACGGGACTGCAGGCCAAAGCACAGCGCGATGTGGGCCAGATGGAAGTCGGCGGGCGTCTTGCGCTTGGAGTAGTCTGCCAGCTCGTGGCGGTAGAACGCCTCCGTGATCTCGGGGGAGAAGTCCGACGCCAGGATCTCTTCCTTCGTCCGTCCGTAGATCGTCTTCCAGCCGCTCTCCACGATGGTTCTAAAGATGTCGAGCTGGTCGGCGTCGCGAATGAGCTGGCAAAACATGCGCTCGCGCCTGGAGAGGTCTGTGGGCAGATGGAAGTCGCTGTGATGCGCCACGGCCTTTCTCATTACCTCGCGGTCCTCTTCGCCCACCTCGCTGTAGTTGGGGATGATGTCTTCCACCATGCCACGCTCAAACAGGAGCCTGGCGCCAACCTTGGCGTGGTTGAACTCGTCGGAGTCCTTAAACGTGTGGGTCACCACAATCTGCCCCAGGCGCGCGTAGTCGTGGAGCTCGCCAATGATCCACGCCAGGTCGGTGTCGTAGTCGTCGAGCTTGAGGCTTCGTGCGATGTCGTTGCAGTTTTGCGCCACGAACCGCGTGTGGATGATCTTTGCCTGGCACATGTCGTGGGTCATGCCCTCGGTCTCGTCGTAGATGCTGTAGAACTCGTTGCAGTTTTGGGCGATGGCCTTTCGGTTGAAGATGGAGACCCTGGAATGCTTGTGCCCCATCTCGCTGTGCAGCATGCCGCTTGGTGACAGCATGCCCAGGGCAACGAGGTGCTCGCGAATGGTCTCCATGGTGGTTCTGCTTAAGTAGCCCAGCTCGCGCAGTGCCTTCGTGGGCGAGCAGGACGGCGAGCGGGAAATGTGCTCCAGCGTGTCGGCGGCATCCTGCGGTGAGACGCCCTTGGCGAACTCGTCGAACGGCAGGAACCGGAGCACGGCCTCCTTGCCCCAGAGCGCCGCGACCTCCTCGCAAAAGCCACGCAGCGTGATGGCGCGTTGCGACACCGCGTGGTACTCCTCGCCAAAGGTTGGCCTGCCCATGCGGATGACGGCGTCAATGATGCCGGCGACGTCTCCGGCATGCACGTGGTGCAGCGTCTCCAGTCCCATGTTGGGCAGCGTCACCTCGCGCCCGTCGCGCAGGGCCTCGATGACGCCCAGGTCCCTGTTGCCCTGCGGACCCACAATGCTCGAGAAGCCCGGCGCCACGATGTGGCCGGGATGCACGATGGTGGCGGGAAAGCCGCGCGTCTCCCACTGCTCCTTGAGGTAGTCGGTAATCGCGAGCTTGTTCTTGCCATAGGTGTCGGTTGGCGTGCGGCACTCATCCTCGAACAGCGGTACGCTCGTGGCGTGCCCATGGATCCAGATGCTGCCCACGCACACGTAGTGCTCGACCGAGTCGGCCAGCGCCTCGACCATTGCCTGGGCCTGCGGCTGGGTGAAGCAGATGATGTCCACCACCACGTCGCAGCCGAGTTCGGCCACCCGCTGCGCGAAGTCATCGTCAAGGCGGTTGAGGTGTGCCTCCTTGACCTCGGCAAACTCTGGGGCGTCCCTAAAGTAGTCTATGTTGCCGCGGCACACACTCACCACTTCGTGTCCCTCGTGCACCAGCATGGGCAGAAGGTAGTTGCCAATCTGGCCTTTTCCGCCAATCACTGCGATTCTCATGCAAGCTCCCGGTCGCTCGATTCCAACTGTGTGCTATGAGCTTAGCAGAATCGGCGCGCGAGGGGCCCACCCGTACACAGGAAACAGCTTCCTGAAAAATTCTGTATTCGGGGGACAGTCCCCTAAACACAGGGGACTGTCCCCCGAGTACATCCGCCGACGATTATGTGAATGCGATTGGCCATTCGATTGGTTTACATTGCTGCGCAAAGTGGCACAATAGGTGCTGGCACACGATTGCACAAGGAAGAAAGGAAGCGAGACTCATGGCGGAGAATGCTAAGCATCGTTTGGTCACACGCAGCGACTTCGACGGTCTGGTGTGCGCGATGATCCTCAAGGAGAAGGGTCTTATTGACGACATCACGTTCGTGCACCCCAAGGACGTACAGGACGGCAAGGTTGAGATTACCGAGAATGACATCACGACCAACCTGCCGTTCGACCCGCGCGTAGGCCTGGCGTTCGACCACCACGAGTCGGAACTCACGCGCAATGCGCAGGTGGACTACGAGGGGCGCTACATCATCGACGGCGACGCCAAGAGCGCGGCGCGCGTGGTGTACGACTACTACGGCGGCAAGGAGGCCCTCCCGCGCATTAGCGACGAGCTGATGGAGGCCGTGGACAAGGGCGACTCCGCCGACTTCACGCTTGAGGAGATCCTGGAGCCAACCGGCTGGGTGCTCATGAACTTCCTCATGGACGCACGCACGGGCTTGGGCCGCTTCCGCACGTTCCGCATCTCCAACTACAACCTCATGATGAAGCTCATCGACCTGTGCTTGGACCACTCCGTGGATGAGGTGCTGCAAGACCCCGACGTGCAGGAGCGCGTGGAGCTGTACTTTACCCAGCAGGAGCGCTTTAAGCAGCAGGTCGCCCGCATCGCGCGTGTGGAGGGCCGGGTCGTGATACTCGACCTGCGCAACGAGGAGACCATCTATGCGGGCAACCGCTTTATGGTGTATGCGCTGTACCCGCAAACGCAGATCTCGGTGCACGTGGCCTGGGGTTTCCGCAAGCAGAACACGGCGGTGATGATTGGCAAGTCGATCCTGGACAAGCGCAGCGATGCCAACATCGGTGAGCTGTGCCTTACCTATGGCGGCGGCGGACACAAGAATGCCGGCACCTGCCAGCTCGACAACGACAAGGTGGATGCCGAGCTTCCCAACATCATCGCGGCACTCAACAAGGACTGCACGCCAGTAGACGAGTAGGCAAAAGGACTTGGGGACGCGGGCGGAAGGCCCGCGTCCTGGTTTATGGGGGAGGGAGCGGCATGCCCGGCAAGCGTTCTGAGGTCATATCGTGGGATGAGTTCTTTATGCGCGTGGCAATCGCGGCAAGCCTGCGCAGCAAGGACCCCAACACGCAGGTGGGTGCCTGCATAGCGGGGACCGACCACCGCATCCTGTCGGTGGGCTACAACGGGACGCCGCACGGGCTCAACGACGACGAGTTCCCCTGGGACACCACCGACGACCCGCTCACCGACAAGCACAACTACGTGATCCACGCCGAGGCCAACGCCATTCTCAACTACCGCGGGTCACTGCGCGAGCTCACGGGAGCCAAGGCCTACGTTACGTTGTTCCCCTGCCAGGAATGCGCCAAGATGCTGGTTCAGGCCGGAATTCGCGAGGTGGTGTATTTGGACGACAAGTACGCCAACACCGTGGGCAATGCAATCGCCAAGTCGGTATTCGACCGCTGCGGTGTGCTGTACCGGCAGGTGGAGCTCGCGGAGTCCGCCCTGCAGTAGGGTAATCCAGCGCTTTGGGGGGGTAGACAAAGGGGACAGTCCCCCGAGTCTACCAACCGCAGCACAGTTGCAGGCCTGCGCATAGGGGCAGACGCGGGGGACAGTCCCCTTTGTCTACCCGCATTCGACCCTTTTAGTGCAGGAGTCGGGCAAGGGTGTCTATTACCACGGGGACGTCGAGCGGCTTGGCTATATGCCCGTTCATGCCCGCCTCCTGTGAGGCAAGAACGTCCTCCGAGAAGGCGTTGGCGGAGCAGGCGACGATGGGTACCTGAGCCTTGGCGGGGTCCAGCAGCGCCCGGATGGCACGCGTCGCGTCGTATCCGTCCATAACGGGCATCTGGATATCCATGAGAATAGCGTCGTAGGTGCCGGCCTCGGCCGTGCCAATCATGTCCACGGCCTCCTGGCCGTTGGTGGCGATCTCCACCTCAAAACCAAGGTCCTCCAAGATGAACTGGGCAATCTCGGCGTTTATGTCGTTGTCTTCAACAACCAGCACGCGCTTGCCGGTAAAGTCGACCTCTTCCGTGGCGTCGATCTCGTCTGCCAGGTCGTCTGCGGACTCGGTGGGATCGAGCAGGGGCACGGCTATGCTCACAATGAACTCGGTGCCCTGGCCAGGGGCGGTCACCACGTCTATGGTGCCCTCCATGAGGTCCACGATGCTCTTGGTGATGGTCATGCCAAGTCCGGTGCCCTGGATGCCGCTCACCGTGGAGCTGCGCTCACGCTCGAAGGGCTCAAACATGTGCTCGACGAACTCGGGCGTCATGCCAATGCCACTGTCACGCACGCGCAGCTCAAAGCTGCCCAGCGTCGTACCGTCGTCTGCCTGGGTACCGTCCGCCGGACCCTGGGCAAGCTCGCGCAGCTCCACCGCAACCGAGCCGCCCTCAGGCGTGAACTTGTACGCGTTGCTAATGAGGTTGAGCAGCACGCGGTTGAGGCGTGCCTTGTCGCACAGCACGTGGCGGTGTCTCACGCCGCTGACGTCCACGGTGTAGGCAATGTGCTTCTAGCTCATCTGCGTGGCAAACATGTCGCGCACCTCGTGCATGGCCACCACGATGTCCATCTCTATGGGGTCGAGCTCCATCCTTCCGCTCTCGATGCGGCTCATCTCCAGCACGTCGTTGATCAGCGAGAGCAGGTGCTGGCTGGACGCGTCAATCTTTGCGAGGTACTCCCGCATCTCCTCGGGGGTGGTGTCCTTGCGCCGGGCGATGCTGGTGTAGCCAATGATGGCGTTCATGGGCGTGCGGATGTCGTGCGACATGTTGGAGAGAAACTCCGTCTTTGCCAGGTTGCTCTGCTCGGCCTGCATGCGCTGCCTGTCGTGCTCTCGCTCGCGCTTGCGCATGAGCGAGTAGATGCTAAACATAACCACGAGGCTCAGGATGATGAGGGCCATCTGCACGAGGCTGTTGAGAAGGATCGAACCATGCACCAGCTCGGACTGCTCGCTCAGGTACTCCTCCTCGTACTCGACGTCCCGCATGGAGAGCTGCACCCCATGCCGGGCGTCCTGCTCCGAATAGAACTCGTCTATGGACTCTATCACGTGGTTGGTGGTGTCGTAGGAGGCCTGTCGCATCCACAGCGTGGAGGCAAACAGGATGAGAAAGATCATGGAGATCCACACGATGGTGGACTTGCCAAACCGGTCGTGTTGGTCGCGCAGGAACAGCACCCTAAAGACGAGCAGGCCTAGGATGGCCCATGCGGCGAGGATGAGGTAGGACTCCGTGGCAAGCGAGCTCACCGACCACAGGTTGGGGATGAGCGGGGCGACGAAGAAGGCCCCGGAGATGGCGATGCCACATGCGCCAACCAGCACCATTATCCTGTTGGATGCCTTGCGTGCGGTGACGAAGCAGCAAATCGAAGCGTACAGGTAGGCGAGCGAGGCGCTCACGCTGGTAACGTCCACGATCCAGCCAATGGCCGCACGCCCCACGAACGGGACCACGATGGAGAGCGCCATAACAAAGCGAACGGCGTTTACGGGTATGCCGTCGGAGTTGGAACCGGTAAACCACTCCGGCAGGATGCCGTCCATCGCCATTCGCTGCAGGAGGTTGCCCGACGCGCGATACAGGCCAAGGAGGCTCGTGCCCAGGGCGCACAGCACCGTAATGGAAAGGATGAGCAGTCCCGATCCCCCAGCGGCCGACTCGATGGCATGGAACACCGGCAGCGCCCGCAGGCCGTCCAGCTTTCCTAGGTTCGAGACGTACTCCCTCCAGCCGCCAAACTCGCCGGGCGCGGCCATCACCGAGATGACCGTGGTGAGAATGTACACCAGTGCGCCGCACAGTATGGCAACCACGAGGATGGGGAAGAGCTTGCGTATGGAGAACTTAAACTCGCTCGTCGAGTGCGACACCGACTCAAAGCCCACGAATGCCCAGGGGGCGAGGACCACGATGCTCAGCACCTGCGAAGCAACACTGCCGGAACGGACAAACGGGGGGTTGAGGCTCTGCACGAGGTTGGGATGCTGTGCGAACACCATGGCAAAGCACAGTATGGTGCCAATAAGCAACCCAGCGGCCATGACGGTGTTGAGCGAGATGACCACTCTTCGCTTGGTGCAGCTAATCAGGCCGAACACGCCCAGCACGGCGAGGGTAATAAGAATCTCCCCGGCATAGACGTCGTAGCCCGCCACGACGTAGTGGAACCCAAACTGGAACACCGGCCCCAACAAGAATCGTGCGATGAGGACGACCGCGGTGGCGTTGGCCCAAAGAATCGCGACGTAGGCCAGCACAAGCGACCACGCACACAAGAACGCGTGGTCGAACCCAAACACATGCTTGGCATACGAGTACGCGCCGCCCGAGTCGGGATAGCGGTTGGCCATGTACTGGAAGGAGGCCGAGATCACAATCATGCACAGGGCGCCCAGGACCATGGCAATGATGGTGCCTGCGGGTCCCGCCATGGGCAGCAAGGTGGACCCTGGCATGACGAAGGCGCCCCAGCCCAAGATGCAGCCAAAGGACAGGGCCCACACGTGCCTGCGGGAGAGGAAGGCGCTCGCATCGTTGCGCTGCTTCACGGTGGCTCCTTTGCTCGTGCTCGCTGCCTGCTGCTTTCCAATGCTACAGTATAGCCCACGCCATAAGACGGCATGAGTGTCGGTGGCCAAACGAGGGGCTGACCGTGCGTTTGGCCATAGGGCTCAAGGATGCGCTTTACAATGACGCCTGGTACGCCTTTATGGCCGCAATGGTCTTGTCATAGACCTGACTGAGCTCTGCCACGAGCGCGTCGACATCGGTCGAGGCACGCAGCGCGTCGTTTCCCGGACGCAGTGCCTCGCAAATGTCGCTGGCCAGCGAGCCGAGCTTGGTGAGCGCGAGGTTGGCGCATACGCCCTTTGCGGCGTGGGCGGCCTCAAACGTGCCTGCCTCGTCTCCCCGTGCCCATGCCTCTTGCACGCGCTCACACGACGAGTCGCTCATAAACCGTACGATAAAGCGGCTGATGAGCTTGTCCATGCGCAAGCGCCCAATCGCCTCCGCGTAGTCTGCGTCTATGTTCGCATAGAGTTCCTGCAGTGTCATTACGCCTCCTTAGCCAAGTACGCCTCAAAGTCCTCTCGCATGATGGGCCTGGAATAGTAGTAGCCCTGGATTTTGCCTCTGCCAAGCTCCTTGAGCTTGAGCATCTCGTCTTGCGTCTCGACGCCTTCTGCAACGGTTCCCAAGTTGAGGAACTGCGCCATCTGGATGGCCGACTGCACGATGCGGAAGTCGTCGAGCTCCGATGCCTGGCGAATGATGCTCATGTCCAGCTTCATAACATCCAACGGAAGCATATTGAGTGATGCCAGCGATGAGTAGCCGGAGCCAAAGTCGTCCAGCTCAACGTGGAACCCGTGCTCCCTTAGGTCGGTGAGCAGATCGATCACGTGCTCGGGGTTCTCGGCGCAGGCCGTCTCGGTAACCTCCACGTGCAAGAGCGATCGCTCGATGCCGTATGTGTCGGTAAGCGCGGCGATCTTGTGTGCAAATTCCTCGTCGTCGAAGTCAAGCTGCGAGGCGTTAAACGAGATGGGTACCATGGGAAGCCCCAGCTCCTCGCAACGCTTGAGCTGCTTGCAGGCCTCCTCGCACACGTACAGGTCCAGCTTGGTAATAAAACCGCTGCGCTCGAAGATGGGGATAAAGTCGCCCGGGCTGATAAAGCCCAACGTAGGGTGAATCCAGCGCACCAAGGCCTCGGCGCCTCCCGTGCGGTCGTTTCGCAGGTCGTGTTTGGGCTGGTAGTACACCGTGAACTGGTGCTCTTCCAGGGCGGTCTCCATGCTCTCCAGGATCATGTTCTCGATGTGCTGCCGCTCGCGTAGCTTGTCGTTGTACCAGACCACGTCCACGCCAAAGGCCTTCTTTATACGCTCCAGCGCCATGATGGCATGGTCGCAGGTGAGCGACACTGCGAGGTGGTGATCCACGTTCTCCACCACGCCAAACTTAACGCTCAGGCTCGTTCCCAACAAGCCCTTGGAGATGTTTGCCAGTACCGAGACCCACCGATGGTCCGGTTGGTGGACAATGAGAAAGGCAAAGGTGTCGGCACCAATGCGGCCGCCAACCACGTAGTCGGGCAGCAGGTCCACCAGACGTACCGCGAGGTCTTGTAGCAGCTGGTCGCAGTTCTGTCGCCCGTAGCGCTCGTTGAGTGATTTAAAAGTTAACGATGTCACTGCACACCATGTCGTACTGCGTGTCGCTTCCCATGGACGCAAACACAGAGTCCACGCGGCGGTAGAAGAACTCGCGGCTGTACAAGTTGGTGAGCTTGTCCCAGGTGAGTTGGTTTACCAGGGAGGCGGACTCGCGCAGGTGCACCGTGTTGCTAATGCGGTTCATCATGATCTCGGTGTTGTAGGGCTTCACAATGAAGTCGTTGGCGCCCAGCTTGAGGCAGGCAATCTCGTCCTCGCGGGACTCGCTTGCGGTGGCCACGATTACGGGAACCGAGTCAAAGCGCTTGTCGGCGCGCTTGCGCTCGAGGAACTCGAAGCCGTCGCACACGGGCATGTACACGTCGAGCAAAACGAGCGACAGGTCCACGTAGTTTTCCTCGAGCAGCTGCAGGCCCACCTCGCCGTTCTCGGCCTCGATGACGGTGAAACCCTCGCTATCCAAGATGGCGCACAGCATCTCGCGGTTGATGTCGTTGTCCTCGACCACCAGCAGCGTGCGTTGCTGACCTTCGTGGGCATGTGTGTCGTGTGCCATGTCCCGCCTGTATACGTCGTGTTTGTTTTACATGCTTATTCTACACTGTCGCGGAACGTGGTTGCGGCCCATTTTGGGTGAAGGGCTACGAGCCAGCAGACACAGCCGGCCCCGAACAGGGCAGCGATTCAGTCACAGGCCTCGGTGATGGCCCGGCGCAGCTCATTGATGCCCGTGCCCTTTTGGGAGGAGGTCACGATAACCTGTGAGCGCGGGATACCAAACTGCCGGGCGAGCGACGCGGCCTGCTGGTCCTGCTTGGTGCGGCTGAGCTTGTCGGCCTTGGTGAGCGCCACCACAAAGGGGAGCTGGGCGTCGCGCAAGAAGTTCAGCATCTGCACGTCGAGCTTTTGCGCGTCGTGGCGTATGTCCACCAAGGCCACGACGAGGTTGAAGCTGCGCTCCTGGTCGAAGTAACCGGCGATGAGGTCGGCCCAGCGCTGGCGCTCTTTGCCGGATACCTTGGCATAGCCATAGCCAGGCAGGTCCACGAGCCGGATGCCATCCGCCTCGTAGAAGTTTATGTTGGCCGTCTTGCCCGGCTGGCTTGACGTGCGGGCCAGCGCCTTGCGGCCAACCAGCTTGTTGATGAGCGATGACTTGCCCACATTGGAGCGGCCGGCAAAGGCGACCTCGGGCGTGGTGGACTCGGGCAGCTGCTTGGCCGTACCATACGCCGCCTCAAACCGTGCGCTCTCAAACCGAATTGCCATGTCGTCTCCTTCGCTTGCATGCCCAGCGGTAAGAATCCCTGTTGCATAGCTTACCCAAGATGGACGCACGTGAATAGGGGACGGATCTGGCGCTCGCTGAGAAAAGGGACCGGACCCCTTTTCTCATTTTGTGGTTTGCGCGCTCGGGCGGCAATTGTCGCGGTCTTATAATAATCACGTTACATCCAAATGAAATGGATACCAACTCGCTAAACTAAGTTGAGTTTGTGTCGGCACTCTTTGGAAGGAGCAAGGTCCCTATGGCTCAGCGTACCGACGTACACAAAGTTATGATCATTGGTTCCGGTCCCATTATTATTGGTCAGGCTTGCGAGTTCGACTATTCGGGAACGCAGGCGTGCAAGGCGCTGCGTAGCCTGGGATACGAGATCGTGCTGGTTAACTCCAATCCTGCGACGATCATGACCGACCCTGGCACCGCCGACCGCACCTACATCGAGCCGCTTAACCCCGAGCGCCTGGAGGCCATTATCGCGAAGGAGCGTCCCGACGCCATCCTGCCCAACTTGGGCGGCCAGTCGGCACTCAACCTCTCCAGTGAGCTGTCCAAGTCGGGCGTCCTGGAGAAGTACGGCGTAAAGGTCATTGGCGTGCAGGTGGATGCCATTGAGCGCGGCGAGGACCGTGAGGCCTTCAAGGAGCTCATGAACGACCTGGGCA
Source organism: Coriobacteriales bacterium (assembly GCA_030529625.1). Lineage (GTDB taxonomy): Bacteria > Actinomycetota > Coriobacteriia > Coriobacteriales > Atopobiaceae > RUG440. Next base: position 6,718 of record JAUMWN010000007.1, on the reverse strand, counting down.
TAGAGATGGCTCGCTCCAAGGTGGCCTACTCCGTGGAGGAGGCCGTGGAGATCGCTGGCGAGCTGGGGTATCCCTGCGTGCTTCGTCCTGCCTATACCATGGGCGGCACAGGTGGCGGTCTGGTGTACAACATCAACGAGCTGCGCACCGTGGTGGCCCGCGGTTTGGCCGCAAGTCCCGTCCACGAGGTCCTGGTGGAGGAGAGCGTCCTTGGCTGGGAGGAGCTGGAGTACGAGGTCGTACGCGACAGCACTGGCCACATGATTACCGTGTGCACCATCGAGAACATCGACCCCATGGGCGTGCACACCGGCGACTCGTTCTGCGCCGCCCCCATGCAGACCATCGACCAGGCTGTAATCGACCGTCTGCAAGAAAAGAGCTACCGCATCGTGGACGCCGTAAAGGTAATCGGCGGCACCAACGTACAGTGGGCACATGATCCCGTAACTGACCGCGATATCATTATCGAGATCAACCCGCGCACATCGCGCTCGTCGGCACTTGCCTCCAAAGCAACGGGATTCCCCATTGCGCTCATATCTGCAATGCTGGCAAGCGGCCTTACCCTGGCCGAGATTCCCTGCGGCAAGTGGGGCTCGCTGGACAAGTACCATCCCACGGGCGACTACGTGGTAATAAAGTTCGCCCGTTGGGCGTTCGAGAAGTTCAAGGGCGTCGAGGACAAGCTGGGCACGCAAATGCGCGCCGTGGGCGAGGTCATGTCCATTGGCAAGACGTACAAGGAGGCCTTCCAAAAGGCTATCCGCTCGCTGGAGCAGGGGCGCTACGGCCTGGGCTTTGCCAAGGACTTCAACAAGAAGACCGCCTCTGAGCTCGAGATGCTGCTGCGCACGCCCACGAGCGAGCGCCAGTTCCAAATGTACGAGGCGTTGCGTAAGGGCGTCTCGGTCGAGCGACTGTTTGATCTCACACACATTAAGCGCGAGTTTATTCAGCAGATGGCCGAGCTCGTGCAGGAAGAGGAGGTCATTCTCTCTTACGCGGCCTCCAACCCGGGAATGCCCTTGCCCAACTACATGCTCAAGCAGGCCAAGAAGGACGGCTTTGCCGACAAGTACCTCAGCCAGCTTACCGGCCTTTCCGAGACCTCCATTCGCGATCAGCGCGAGGCGCTGGGTGTAACCGAGGCGTGGGAGGGCGTGCACGTGAGCTCCACCCCGGATTCGGCCTACTACTACAGCACGTACAACGCGCCAGATGCAAGCGAGCCGCTTGAGGGCAACAAGGTAATGATCTTGGGTGGCGGCCCCAACCGCATAGGTCAGGGCATTGAGTTCGACTACTGCTCGGTGCACGCAGCCATCGCCCTGCGCAAGCTTGGTTTCCAAACCATCATCGTAAACTGCAACCCCGAGACCGTCTCAACCGACTACGACACCTCCGACAAACTCTACTTTGAGCCGCTTACCACCGAAGACGTCCTCTCCATATATAACAAAGAGAAGCCCTTGGGCGTAATCGCACAGTTTGGTGGCCAAACGCCGCTTAACATTGCCAGCGAGCTGCAGGCCGCGGGCGTTAAGATCCTGGGCACTTCTCCCGAGGTCATCGATTTGGCCGAGGACCGCGACGAGTTTCGCGCCATGATGGACAAGCTGGAGATTCCCATGCCCGAGGCCGACATGGCCGTAACGGTGGAGGACGCCTTGGAGGCTGCGCACCGCATTGGCTACCCGGTTATGGTGCGTCCCAGCTACGTGCTGGGAGGACGCGGCATGGAGGTCGTGTTTGACGACAACAGCCTGCGTTCCTACATGGCGGCGGCCATTGGCGTGACTCCCGACCGTCCCATCCTCATTGACCGCTTCCTGCGCCATGCGCTGGAGTGCGAGGCCGACGCCATTTGCGATGGAACGCATGCCTACGTGCCCGCCGTAATGGAGCACATCGAGCTTGCGGGCATCCACTCGGGCGACTCTGCCTGCGTACTTCCGTCCATCTCCATCAGCGACGAGAACCTGGCCCTCATTAAGGAGTACACACGCCGCATTGCCGAAGAGATGCACGTGGTGGGCCTTATGAACATTCAGTACGCCATCGAGAACAATAAGGTGTTCGTAATCGAGGCCAACCCGCGCGCGAGCCGCACGGTGCCCCTGGTGTCCAAGGTGTGCGGCATCCAAATGGTGCAGATAGCCACCGACGCCATTATGGGCGAGCTTACGGGCAAGCCGTCACCAGTCGCAAACCTTGCCGAGGCAACCTACAAGTTCTACGGTGTAAAGGAAGCTGTGCTGCCCTTCTCCATGTTCCCCGAGGTGGACCCCATCCTTGGGCCCGAGATGCGTTCCACGGGCGAGGTGCTGGGGCTGGCCCCGACCTTTGGCGAGGCGTTCTTCAAGTCTCAGGAGGCCATCGGCAGTACGCTGCCCACCACCGGCACGGTGTTTATGAGCGTTTCGGACCAAAACAAGGACGAGCTCGTGGACATTGCCAAGGAGTACATAGACGCGGGCCTGTCCATTACGGCAACGCGCGGCACGGCGGCATTCTTGGCCGAGAATGGCATTCCCTGTACCGTGATCTTTAAGCAGCGAGAGGGCCGCCCCAACATTACCGACGCCATCGCAAACGGACAGATCGATTTGGTGGTAAACACGCCCAAGGGCGACACACACTCCGAGACCGATGGATCGCAAATCCGTCGCGCGGCCATTCGTGCCCACATACCCTACGTAACCACCATTGCGGCGGCACACGCCTCGGCGGTAGGCATTAGCGCCAAGGTAGCCGGCACCGACTCTGGCGTTAACGCGCTGCAGGACATCCACGAGGCTATCGAATAGCTCAGTACAACTGAAGTTGTACTCAGGGGACAGTCCCCTGTGCTCGGGGGACAGTCCCCCAAACACGGAGGACTGTCCCTTTTGTTCAAATCGCCACGATTAGAGGAGAGAACATGCTACGCAAGCAAGCCGGACGGCTTCGTTACGGTGTCCTGGCCATCGTTTTGGTGCTGTGTGCATTCATGCCGGTGCCTGCAGGTGCCCAGGAGGAGCCTGGCGCCACAGATGTGCAAGAGCCTGCGGTCGTGGAGCAGGTGGATGGCGGCGAGGCCCAGTCCCAGCCCCAGGACGTGGAGGTGACGGTGTCCGCCGAGGCTGAGCAGACCGATGAGCTGCTGGTGGAGGAACAGTCTGCCACGTCCCCGGAGCAGATGCAGGCACCCCAAACACCCCAGGCGCCCACCGCCACAGGCGGGGATACGCCTGCGGCCGAGAAGGACACAGACGCCCTCACCACTGCCGCACAGGGTACCGTGGGCGTCGTCTACCAGCCCTTCGTACAGCGCAAGGGCTGGATGGACCCGGTCGAGAACGGTGCTGTGGCCGGCACCGAGGGCATGGGTCTGCGCCTTGAGGCGCTGCGCGTTACCGTTGCAGGAATCGATGCCCACGTGGTGGCCCGAGCGCACGTTTCGCGTCTTGGCTGGCTTAACGAGGCGCGGGACGGTGAGCTGTGTGGCACGACAGATAAGGGCCTGCGACTGGAGGCGTTCGAGCTGTGGCTGGAGGGTCCCGACGCCGCGTACTACGACATCGAGTACCGCGCGCACGTGCAGTCCATAGGCTGGCAGCCCTGGGTGCGAAACGGCTACATGGCAGGCACCTCGGGCAAGTCCAAGCGCGTGGAGGCCGTCGAGATTCGCGTGGTGCGCCGCGAGGGCGCCCGCGTGTCGTGTCAGGCGCACGTCCAGCGCGTGGGCTGGCAGAACGAGGTGGATGGAGACACCATCGCGGGCACCTCGGGAAGGTCTCTGCGCGTGGAGGCGCTTAAGCTTCGCGTCGCCAACGGCGAAGGAATCCAGGGCGGCATCGCCTATCAGGCCCATGTGCAGCGCAAGGGTTGGAGCGACGTGGTAAGTGACGGTGCGGTCGTGGGCACCACGGGAAGCGGCCTGCGCCTTGAGGCGCTGCGTATATGGCTTACCGGGGACTTTGGCGAGAAATACGACGTGTGGTATAGGACACACGTGCAGCACGTGGGATGGACGGCCTGGGCACACGACGGACAGGACTGTGGGTCTGCCGGACTGTCTCTGCGCATGGAAGCCGTGCAGGTGTGCCTGCTCCCCAAGGGTTCGAGCGGTCCGTCTGCCGAGGGTTCCAACGCGGGCGCGGCGTGCGTCGTTGCGACAAACCTCACCTACACGACGTACGTGCAGGGAAGCGGCTGGCAGCAAAGCGTGTCCTCAGGCAAGACCGCAGGCAGCGTTGGCAAGGGTCGCCGCATCGAGGGCTTGCAGCTGTTCTTGGATCCCGCGAGCGAGGATGGTGGGATCGAGTACTGCAGCCACATGCAGGGCACGGGATGGCAGGCGTGGCGCAGCACTGGCGACGTGTCGGGCCTTCCTGGCGAGGGCAAGCGCCTAGAGGCGGTTCGTATCCGCCTTACCGGAACGCTCTCCAGGGTGTACGACGTGTGGTATCGCCTGCACGTGTCCAAGTTCGGCTGGATGGGCTGGACGCGCAACGGTGAGATAGCGGGCACCTCCGACCTTGGCCTGCGTGCCGAGGCGATACAGGTTCGCTTGGTGCGCAAGGGGGGTGCGGCTCCCGGCTCGACGCAGCGGGCCTACACCAACGTGCGCAAGCGGGCCCACATGGTGTTTGTTGGCGACTCGCGCACGGTGTGCATGTACGAGGCGCTGTATGGCGGCATGTACAACAGCCTGTACACCACCGACTCCCAGGGCAACATCTGGTCCGCGGAGGTGGGCGTGGGCTATTCTTGGATGGTCTCGCAGGGCGTACCGTACGTGGAGAGCCGCATTGGCGCGGACACGTCCGTAATCGTGCTGCTGGGCATCAACGACGGCCCCTCCACGTCTACCTGGAGCAGCTACGTCTCCTACCTCAACAACAAGGCGCGCGATTGGACGGCTCGCGGCGCGAGCGTGTACTACTCGTCCATTACCCCCGTTGGCTTGCATACGGGAATCGACTCGGATGGAACCGACTCCAACAGCGGCAACATCTCGTCGTGGAACGCCTCCATGCGTGCGGGACTTTCCAAGGACGTGACCTACCTGGACACCTTCCATGCCATCATTGGCAACTATCGCACCGCCGACGGCTTGCACTATGACACGGACACCTCGCGCAGACTGTACGAGTACATCCGGGACAACGTGGTATAGCGCAGGCGAACGCAGCTCGCTCAAGTGGATCGTACTCAGGGGACAGTCTCCGTGTTCAGGGGACTGTCCCCTGAGCGCGGGGGACTGTCCCCTGAGTCCGGGTTCGCGCTGCCGTGAGCAAGAATGCGCAGGGTTCGACAACGCAATGCATAAAACTCAAGAACCTGGCCAAAACCGAGGCAATTCTTGCTGTGGACCGAGATTTTGCCGGTTTTTCTCTTAACAGCGCGTTGGTGTTTACCAGCGCTTTTGCACGAGGGCGCGCAAAACGTGCGATGTATGCGTGCAATTGCTGCAACAGGAGAACAAAAACTCGCTTTGGGGTCGCCGCCCGTGCCCTATGGTTGACGCATGGATACGCGACAGATACACATTACCGGTAGCCAGGCGCTCATGCTCATGCGAGCGGCACGGGCGGGCAGGATCGTTGCGGCGCAGGTCGCATCCATGCCCCATGTTGCCGCACCGCCCCAGCTGTCCTCGCTTGAGGATTTGGGCATAGCGGACATTCTCACATGGCTTGGCGTCTCGGCAGAGGAGCCCCTGGACGTGCTGTCCTGCAGCACGGATACGCGCATGCGTGTGTTGGGCGTTCGTGCGCATGTGCTTGGGGCTAGCTTGCCGCCCAATACGGTGCTCGAGCTCAAGCAGGTGCAGCACCAGGGGCACAAAGCGAGCGATGGCACACGTGAGCCATGCGACCCGTTGCACTGGAATCCCAATACGCGTGTGTTTGTGGACGGGCCACCACTGGCGCTCGTTCGCGTGGCGCACAGGCTCGAGCAGCTTGTGGCACACATGAGGATGGACGACCTGGAGGCACAGCTGCGTCTGATTGCGCTTGCCTGCGAGTTTTGCGGCAGCTACGCGCGTGAACCGTTCGATCCGCGCGGTGGTCCCTGCCATTACGATGAGCCGGGGAGGTGTGACCGCCTGATAAGCCCGCGCGAGCTGCAAACGGCACTGAGGGATTTGCGGGGTGTGAGCGGACTGGCGCGTGCGCGCAGAGCTGCAGCGTATGCGCTGGACTTCTCGGGCTCTCCCATGGAGACATATGTGGACCTGGGGCTCTTCTTGCCGCCACGACTTGCTGGCTTGTCACTTCGTATGCCGCTGCTCAACCAGCAGATCGAGGTGCCCAAGGAGGTGCGCCATCGCCTGCGCCACACATCGCTTCGTCCCGACATGCACTGGCCCAACCAGAGCCTGCTTGGGGAGTACTTTGGTGATGACGAGCATGCGAGCAAACGGGCTCGCGTGGAGGACAAGAACCGAATGCAGGACTATGCCACGGCCGGATACGCACCGGTCCTTCTCATGTTCGACGATGTGCGAAACGCTACGGCGCTCAACAGGACCGCTCAGCGGCTTGCGAGGATGCTCATGGAGCGCGGTGTGTCAGGGGAGTTGTACCGGGTGAGAAGAACCCTGCGTGAGGAGGGCTTTGCGGCCAAGCAACGCGTGCTGGTTAAGACGTTGCTTCCACCGGTACGACGATATGAGGGCGCGTGACCAATCTGCCGAGAATGCGAGTCGCGCCACGAAATCTGCCAA
>JAUMWN010000047.1 GCA_030529625.1 Coriobacteriales bacterium | reverse complement strand
TCACCACCTGCGGCGCCGAGGTGCAAAAGGGCAACGCGCCCATCGAGCGCAAGCTGCAGCGCCTCTTCCGCCGCGAGGACGCTTGCCGTCTGATCAAGCGCTGCAACGACTTTGGCGCTGGCGGCGTGAGCGTGGCCATAGGCGAGCTCGCCGACGGCCTGGACATCAACCTGGACCTCGTGCCCAAGAAGTACGAGGGACTGGACGGCACCGAGCTGGCCATCTCCGAGAGCCAGGAGCGCATGGCCGTGGCCTTGGCACCAGGCGACGTGGAGGAGTTCTTTGGCTACGCCCGCGAGGAGAACCTCGAGGCGACCGCGATGGCCACCGTCACGGCCGAGCCGCGCCTGCGCATGCACTGGCGTGGCGACGTTATCGTGGACGTGAGCCGCGAGTTCCTGGGCTCCAATGGCGCGCCCAAGCACCAGCACGTCCACGTGAAGGCTGCCAAGGAATGGAAGCCCAGCTGGCCTGGCGCGACCCTGGAGCAGCGCATGCGCTCGCTGGTGAACGACCTCAACGTGGCCTCAAACAAGGGTCTCTCGGAACGCTTTGACTCCACCATTGGCGCCGCGAGTGCCCTCATGCCGTTTGGCGGGGCCACGCAGCTCACGCCGGCCATGGGCATGGTGGCAAAGATGCCCGTGGACGGCGAGACCACCACGGTGAGCGGCATGGCCTGGGGTTACAACCCCTTCCTTGCCAGCGCCAACCAGTTTAGCGGCGCATACCTTGCCGTCGTCGAGTCCGTGACGCGCCTCGTGTCCTGCGGCCTTGAGCATGCAAACGCCTACCTCACCTTCCAGGAGTACTTCGAGCGCCTGCGCGACGAGCCCGAGCGCTGGGGCAAGCCCACAGCCTCCGTGCTGGGCGCACTCATGGCGCAGGTGGACCTGGGCATTGGCTCCATCGGCGGCAAGGACTCCATGAGCGGCAGCTTCGAGGACCTCGACGTCCCGCCCACGCTGGTGAGCTTTGCCACCGCGGTGGGCTCGCTCGACCGCGTGACCTCCCCCGAGTTCAAGGGCGCGGGCCATCGCGTGATCGCCGTGGTGCCCGCCTACCAAAGCGACGGCATCACGCCCGACGCCCAGTCGCTCCTGCACGCCATGGACTACGTGGAGGGCCTCATTGGCGCCGGTGCCGCGCTTGCCGTGAGCACCCCGGGCTATGGCGGCGTCGCCGAAGCCCTGTTCAAGATGTGCGTGGGCAACCGGCTGGGGCTCGAGTTGGGCGACACCTACACCGCAGACTCCCTGTTTGGCATGGCCTACGGCAGCTTTGTGGTGGAACTCGCAGACGACGCCCAGCCCGCACCAGCGGCAGACGACGTGACCGTGGCGCCCCTGGGCGTTACCACCGAGGCCTATGAGCTGTGCGCCTGCGGCGAGCGCATCGACCTCGCCGACCTGCAGGAGGCCTGGGAGGCGCGCCTTGAGCCCGTATTCCCCTATCGCCAGGCCGGCGAGGACGTGGAGCCCGTGAGCTGGCTGCGCAAGGACCACGAGGCAATCGTGCCGCCCACGATCGTCGCGCATGCGCCCAAGCCGCGCGTGGTTATCCCCGTGTTTCCCGGCAACAACTGCGAGTACGACTCGGCACGCGCGTTCCGTCGCGCCGGGGCGCAGGTTACCACGTTCGTGGTCAACAACCTCACGCCAGAGGCGGTCGTGGAGAGCACCAACCGGCTCGCGGAGGAGATCGGCCGCTCGCAGATCGTTATGATCCCCGGCGGATTCTCCGGCGGAGACGAGCCCGACGGCTCCGCGAAGTTCATCACGGCGTTCTTCCGCGCACCGCAGGTAACCGACGCCGTGCGTCGCCTGCTCAACGAGCGGGACGGCCTCATGCTGGGCATCTGCAACGGCTTCCAGGCGCTTGTGAAGCTGGGACTTGTGCCCTATGGCGACATCATGCCCATGACCGAGTCCTGCCCCACCCTCACCTTTAACACCATCGGCCGCCACCAGAGCCGACTGGTGCGTACGCGCGTGGCGAGCGACCTCTCGCCGTGGCTCTCCAAGTGCCAGGTGGGCGACGTGCACAACATTGCCATCAGCCACGGGGAGGGTCGCTTCGTGGCAAGCGACGAGCTCATTGCAAGGCTTGTGGCAGGCGGCCAGGTAGCCACGCAGTATGTGGATGAGAACGGCGTCCCCTCCATGGACTTGAACGTCAACCCCAACGGCTCGATACTCGCCATCGAGGGCATCACCAGCCCCGACGGGCGCGTGCTGGGCAAGATGGGCCACACCGAGCGCTCGGCCGCGGGCCTCTACCAAAACGTGCCGGGCAACGCGTTCCAGCCCCTCATCGAGGGCGGCGTTGCCTACTTTACCGAGTAACCCGTACTCGGGGGACACACCTCTGCACTCGGGGGACAGTCCCCTAAACTCAGGGGACTGTCCCCCGAGTATATGTGGCTAGCGCACGGCCACCATGCGAGCCACGTCGCCGGCGACGCGCCAGGGAAGCGGGCGCAGCTCGCGGTCGGCTACGTGGATCTGCTCGCGGATGGCGATGCCCTGCGGACACTTGCGCTCGCAGGCACCGCAGCCCACGCACTGGCGCGCGAAGGCCTTCTCCTTACGCAGCGACACCGTCTGCCAGTACTCGCGCCGGCCCTCGTTCTTGCCCTCCGTGTACATTTGGTTGTAGCAGCGGAACAGCGCGGGAATGTCCACGCCCGACGGGCACGGCATGCAGTACCCGCAGCCGGTGCACCCCACGCGCACCGACGCGTTGATGGCGTCCTTCACCGCATCCAGCGTGGCGAAGTCGCTCGCGTTGAGCTCGCCGGCGCGCACCTCGCTCGCGATGCGGCAGTTCTCCTCAACCATCTCAAGCGAGTTCATGCCGCTGAGCACGCAGGTTACCTGCGGTTGGTCCCAGAGCCAGCGCAGGCCCCACTCGGCGGGGCTCCACGAGCGCCCGCTTGCGGCCAGGGCGTCGAGTGCGCCCTGCGGCAGCTGGTCGGTGAGCTTGCCCCCGCGCAACGGCTCCATGATCACCACGGGAATGCCGCGCGCAGCAGCCGCCTCGAGCCCACGCCTGCCCGCCTGGGCATGCTCGTCCAGATAGTTGTACTGGATCTGGCAGAAGTCCCAGTCGTACGCCTCGAGCACCTGCAGGAACAGCTCGGTGCTGCCATGAAACGAGAACCCAATGTTGCGGATGGCGCCTGCGGCCTTCTTTTGCGCGATCCAGTCCTCCATGCCCAGCTCGCACAGGTTCTGCCACTGTTTGACGTCGGTCACCATGTGCATGAGGTAGTAGTCCACATGGTTGGTGCGCAGTCTGCGCAGCTCCTCGTTAAAGTAACGGTCGATGGCAGAGGCCTTGCGCACGAGGTACTGGGGCAGCTTGGTGGCAATCCTCACCGCATCGCGCAGGTCATGCTCATCCAAGACCCTGCCCAAAAGCTCCTCGCTGCCCGGGTACAGGTAGGCGGTGTCGAAGTAGTTCACGCCAAGCTCTATGGCGCGCAGCACCTCCGCCTCGGCCTTCTCGTAGTCGATGCCGCCTCCCTTGCGGGTAAAGCGCATGCACCCGAATCCCAAAAGCGACACTTGCTCCCCGTAGCGGTCTTCTCGGTATTGCATCGTGCCTCCCGTTGCTCGCCAATTACACCCACATGGTAGCACGTCGCAGAGAAACCCCACCGCGTCGCCCAGCGGCCGCCGCGTCGCCCAGTTTGGTGAAAAATGAGAAAAGGGGCCTGACCCCTTTTCCCACAACCGAATGAGCTATGATTACTTGCACCTGTACACGTATGGCATCGCACCTGAAAAGAGAGCATTATGAGCAACGCAGACACAACGTCTTCGCAGCCGCCTGAGCGCAGGAGGCGCCCCGCAAACGCACGCCCCAGGCAAGGCTCGCGACCGGCCCACGCCGCCCACGCGCGCCGCGTTCCCTCCCCCGAGACGGACTCGCGCCAGGAGCAGGGCAGCCGCGCAGAGCAAGGCAACCGGCAGCCCAGGCAGCGCCGCGCGCAGGGCACGCAGACCTCCACGCGCACGCGTCCGCCGGCACAGCACCGCTCCGCGCAAACGCGCCAGCAGGCAAGCCAGCAGGGCTACCAACGCCAGCGCAGCCCCCAGGGCACGCGCAACACCAGGCGTCGCAAGAGCATGTCGCCCCTCGCAATCATCCTCATCGTGGTGGTGCTCGCGGGCGTTGGCGTGGGCGGCTTCTTCCTCGTTCGCCAGCTCATGAGCTTTAAGGTTACGGTAAACGGCCAGGAGACTACCGTGCACGCCGGCGACAAGGTCGAGAAGCTCCTCAAGGAGGGCCTGGTCTCGCCCAAGCCCGGCAACCTGCTTGCCGTGGACGGCTCCATGCTCACCGAGGGCGGCGGAGAGGTGTGCTCGGTTACCATCAACGACGCACAGGCCAGCGTCGACAGCGAGCTCACCAAGGACGCCGTGGTGCAGATTGGCGACGGTGGCGACACCACCGAGGAGTCCGACTCCAGCGAGGAGGCCATCCCGTTTGAGCGCAAGGACGACGACACCAGCTTTGGCGCCTACTGGAACGGTTCCATCCACCTGCTCAGCGACGGCAAGGACGGCGTAAAGACCACACGCACCGGCAAGATCTCGGGACGCACCGTGTCGGAGGTCACCACCCAGCCCATCAATGCCGGGTATCGCATCTACACCGCAAACCCCAGCGACAAGGTGATTGCGCTCACCTTTGACGACGGCCCCTGGCCCGAGACCACCAACCAGATTCTGGACATCCTGGAGCAAAACGGCGCCAAGGCGACCTTCTTTACGATTGGCAACCAGATTGCCGAGCAACCCGATGCGGTAAAGCGCGCCGCCCAGATGGGATGCCAGATCTGCACGCACTCCTGGGACCACGCGGCCGGCACCGGCAACGGCGTGGACCTCACCACCATGTCCGCATCCGAGCAGGTCGAGGAGATCCAAAAGGGCTACAAGGCCATCGCGGACGTGCTGGGCGAGGAGCCCGCCCACATCCTGCGCGCCCCGGGCGGAAACTTCCACGACGAGATCATCACCAACCTGTGGGACTACGTTGACGCCGAGATCGGCTGGGACGTGGACACCGAGGACTGGAGCAGGCCCGGCGTGGAGGCCATCTCCAACATGATCATGAGCGTGAAGCCCGGCCAGGTCATCCTCATGCACGATGGTGGCGGCGAGCGCGAGCAAACCGTGGAGGCGCTCAAGGAGTGCCTGCCCAAGCTGGTTGAGGAGGGCTACTCCTTCGTGACCATCAACGAGCTGCTCGCCTACGGAATGCCGTCGTAGCCGCGACTCACATCGAACGCGAATTGTACTGGGGGGACAGTCCCCCGTGTTTAGGGGACAGTCCCCTGTGCACGGGGGACTGTCCCCTCAGCACAGGTCCGTTTGTCTGGAGCGCTTTGTAACCCCTCGCACTTGCGGTAGCATAGACGGGGAACGGGACAACGATCGTTTGGGAGGTGCCCATGCCGCTATTCGACAAGAAGCGCTCCGTTATGGCACTGGACAGCAGGGCCATCGCGCTCATCAAGCAGGAGCTCTCCTCGGTACTCTCCATAGCCGCGAGCTACGACCACATGATGGAGCAAAATGGCGAGTACGTAATCAGCCTTGAGGGGCGCATGCGCGGAGACCTGCTCGCCTTTACCCTGTACCTCTCCGGCTTTGGCGGCAAGACCAAGCCCGAGGAGATCACCGTGGTCAACAAGATCTTTGACATCGACCTCTCCAACGCCGACTTCGTCCTGTTTAGGAAGGACGTGGGCAACAAGTCGTTCCAGCACGCGGTGCCCCCCTCCATCCTCATCCTGCACGAGCTGGGCAACCGAATCCAGAACGAGGGCACCAATGCCGATGGGCCATCGGCATCACAGGTGGCCGAGCGCAACGGCGTCCCCAACATGGCCAAGGCGCTCACCGACGCGCTCATAAACGTGTATGCCCTCATTGGCAGCGCGCTCACCAGCGCCGACAGCGTGATAACCAAGCGCGAGTCCACCGAGCTCATCCAGTACCTGTACATGATGGTGCGCGCCATAGACGGACCCAACGCGCAGCTGCCCGAAGGACCGGCACGCAGCACCATCGCCGCCCACAAGCGGCTCTTCGACAAGGAGCCGCGCATCTCTTGAGAATTCCGCGATTTTACAGCCGTCGGGCCCTGCCCGCACACGGTTGCCGTATGCTTCTTGTACCCAACGCAGGCACATACCGTCCGCTCAACAACAGGTGATTGACGCATATGACACACGCGCCCACAACGAGCCAGTCGTCTAGCCAAAGCGCGTTCGCACGCTTCCTTGCACGTCGTGAGGCGTCGCTCGTGCAGTGGGAGGAGCGGCGTCCGGGCCGCCGCGGCCGTGGCTGCTACCATGCCTACTCGTGCCTGTTCCTTCCCTTTGCCATCGTCGTGCTCGTGGCGCTGCTCCTGGGCTGGCGGGAGCTAATCTGGACGATTGACGGCATGAGCCAGTACTACCCCTTCTTCGTGTACGAGGGACAGTGGCTGCGGGACATCGTCTCCAACCTCTTTGGCGGAGGTGGCCTGCAGATTCCCCTGTGGGAATGGGCGAGCGGCTACGGTGCAGACGTGCTCACCACGTTCGACGTCTTCCTGGACCCGCTCAACCTTGTCTCGGCCATCACTCCGGGATGGGCCAGCGAGTGGGTGTTCCAGTTCCTGGTGGTGCTCAGGCTCTATCTGGCCGGCCTCGCCTTTGTGTTCTACGCGCGAACGCGCGGGGAAAACCGTTGTGGCACGGTGCTTGGCGCGCTGCTCTACGCACTGTGCGGCGCTGGCCTTACCGCAGTGCGCTGGTCGAGTGGTCTGCACGCGCTCATCTTCTTCCCCGTCGTGCTCGCCGGTGCCGAGCGCATTCTTGCGGGCAAGCGTCCCTGGGTATTTGTGGGCTCGCTCACCCTGCTCGCTATCATCTCCTATTACTTTACCTACATGGCCTGCATCCTGCTCGTGGGCTACCTTGCAATTCGCGTCGTTATGGTGGAGGGATCGCGCCTGTCTGCCCGCGTCTTCTTGCGATGGGTGGGCGTCTTTGCCGGGCTAGTGCTGCTATGCCTGTTGCTAGCCGGCTTTGTCTTGGTACCGGCGGCCTGCTTGCTCATGGGGATGGACCGCCTGGTGGACCGCAGCACTACCACCCCGCTGCTCTACCCCGTCCGGGTCTACACGAGAATCCTCAGCTCGTTCCTCTCGATAAACGAGGTGGGAAGCGACACGTTCCAGGGCTTTGGTGGCCTTGCCTTCCTGGCTTGTGCCGCCCTGTTCTCTCAGCGTGGCTCGAATCGCGCGCTCAAGGGCGTGCTCGTGGTGCTCACCGCCTTCCTCCTAATCCCGGCTATTGGCAGCTTCCTCAACGCGCTCAACTATGCCAGCAACCGATGGGCTTGGGCCTACGCGCTGTGCGTCTCGCTGGTACTCGCCCGCATGACACCGACGCTGCTTGCCCCCACGCCACGGACGTGGCGGGTGATGGCGATTTGGGTGATATGCCATGCGCTGCTGTTCGCGATTCCCCAGATGCGTACCGAGCAGAATATGGCCGGGTTTGCGGCCATGCTCGCCGCCATGGTGGCGCTCGTGTTCGCAACCAACACGTCCGTTCCTCGTTCCGCACTTGCCGGCGCATTGGCCCTCACGCTTGCCGCGAATGGGTTCTACTTCCTGGCGGTGGACGAGTCGGGCATAGGCGATCAGCAGGTTCGTCTCAACACCGCCTATACCACCCTTACCAAGAATTCCCTGGACGGCATCGCGCTGGACGCCAATGATCCCAGCTGGTGGCGATTCGACGCGGCGCAGCCTGCTGTCAACTCCGGACAGCCCACGAACCGCGCGCGCAACAACTGCCTCGTACTGGGAGTGCGGGGCATAGACTTCTACAACAGCGTATATAACGACGGTATCGACGCCTTCCACACCGAGCTTGCCATCGCGGGCGACTGCATCAACTTTAGCTACATAGACCTGCAGAGCAGGTCGGACTTGATGAGCCTGCTCGGCGTGAAATACTACGCCTACCGCAAGGACGGCAGCGACGCCGTGCCCTATGGCTTTAGCAAGGACCGCGAGGTCGCCCAGCGCACCATCCAGGGCTACGACTACCGCCTGCTGCAAAGCGACGACTATCTGTCCTTTGGCAGCACGTTTGCCACGTCCATCACGCGCGAAGACTACCTCGCACTCTCGCCCGCGCAACGCCAACAGGCGCTTTTGCAGGCGGTCGTGCTGGAGGATACGCCCACCCACACGACGAGCACCTCCTCGTCACGGCTCACCTTTGAGGACGAGTCGATGCCCTACACCATAAAGAAGATCAACGGCGTGACCATTGGCGACGGGACGCTGGACGTGGCGTTTAGCGGCGCGTCCATTACGCTCGAGTTTGCCGGCAAGCCCCAGGCCGACACCTTCCTCTACGTGACTGGCCTCAAGTATCGCAAGAAGAACCCGTCGGAGAGCATATCGGCAGAGGAGCGCTCCAAGATGTTGCCTCCGTTCAAGCTCAGGCTGCTTTGGGAGGACGCTACGCAGAGCACCCCCCTCGTGTACAACGTGATGGCCCACAGCGACGCCTCCAACATGACGGGCTACATAGACAACTACCTGCCCGACAACCACATGTATGGCGGCAAGGACACCTGGCTCGTCTCGCTGGGATACTCCGAGGATGCCCCCACATCCGTTAAGGTGACATTTAACGACACCGGCGTGTACACCTTCAATACGATGGAGGTCATCCAGCAAACGCACGAGCACAAGCGGGGCTGGGTGGACGCGAGCACCAAGAGCACCCTGCAGGACGTGCAGCTGGGCACCAACACCATATCGGGCAGCATCGACCTAGACGAGCCCCGCCTGCTGTTCGTGCCCGTCGCCTACAGTCGCGGTTGGAGTGCCTACGTGGACGGCCAGGAGGTGAGCGTCCTGCGCGCCAACACGGGCTTTATGGCCCTGGACCTGCCGGCCGGCCACCACAGCATAGAGATGCGCTACCGCACGCCCGGCCTGATCGCCGGACTTGCCGTCACTGGCGTCGGCATCGTCGCGCTTGTCGCGCTCGCCGTCGTGCTCCGCTCCCGCACGCGCTAGCCTTCACCTGCACTGGGGGGACAGTCCCCTGTGTTTAGGGGACAGTCCCCCCAGTGCAGGTTGCCCAGCTTCCTACACAACTTCCAGACGAATCAGCGCCGCGCGCGGACTGAGCGACGCGATAGCGGTATCATTCCCACAGCAACAATCTCAATCAGTACGATCGGAGCTCATTCGATGAGAAAAACGAAGCTTGCCGTTGTTGGTGCCTCGCATTTTCAGCTGCCCCTTATCGAGACGGCACAGCGCATGGGCTGTGAGGTCCACGCATTCGCGTGGGAATGCGGCGATGTGGGAGAGACCGTCGCCGACGTCTTCCATCCCATAAGCATCGTTGAGGTCGACAACATCGTCGCGACGTGCAAGGAGGTGGGCGTCGACGGCATATGCACCATCGCGAGCGACCTGGCAACGGTGGCGGTAAACCACGTGGCCCACGAGCTGGGCCTCATTGGCAACTCGCTGGAGTGCACGCAGCTGTCCACCAACAAGCACCACATGCGCGACGCCTTCCAGCGCGGCAACGACCCCTCGCCCAAGAGCCTTACCGTAGGTCTGGACCAAGACGGCTCGCGCGTAGCGGTTATGGCCGCAGGCGAGGTCGTGGATGCCGCGGTCGACCTGAGCGACTTTGACCCAACCGCCTTTGGCCTTGCCTACCCGCTCATCGTAAAGCCCACCGACCGCTCGGGCAGCCGAGGCGTGACCAAGATAGAGGCGCCCAACACCCCCGTGTCGGTCTCGTCCGCACTCAGCGAGGCCTTCTCGCAGAGCTTCTCCAAGCAGGCCATGGTGGAGGAGTACGTGGAGGGCGACGAGTTTAGCGTGGAGGGCATAAGCTGGGAGGGACAGCACCACATTCTCACCATCACGCGCAAGGCCACCTCTGGCGCACCGCACTTTATTGAGACGGCACACCTGCAGCCCGCCTGCCTGCCCGCCCAAACGGTCGCGCTCATCGAGCAGGTCACCACGCACGCGCTCGACACGCTGCAGGTTCGATACGGCGCCTCGCACACCGAGCTCAAGATCACACCCAACGGAGACGTGCGCATCATAGAGATTGGCGCGCGCATGGGCGGGGACTGCATCGGCAGCGACCTGGTGCTGCTGTCCACAGGCATCGACTTCGTGTCTGCCGTGGTGGACGTGGCCCTGGGCAACGAGCCCAACCTCACCCCCAAGAGCGAGCCCGCGGCAGCCGCGTCGTGCTTTATGTTCAACCAGCAGGACGTGCGCGCGTTCGAGCGCATCCAAGAGGAGCATCCCGAGCTCGTGCGACTGTGGCTCATGACGGCAGAGGAGGACGAGCAGGTCGTCTCGGACAGCTCCACGCGGCTCGGTCACTACGTGCTGAGCGCCCCGCGTGCCGCAGACCTCGCGCCATTCCTGCCCCCCAAGCTCGCACGGGCCGCGCTGGCAGAAGCTGCGACAGACGACCGAGCGGCGCAGGCATAGCCCATGGCCCCATCCCGCGCAAAGACGCTGTTCCTGCTGCACCTGCTCCTGCTTGGCTACTCGCTTGCGGACGTGGCCAGCAAGTTCGCGGCCGGGTTCGACTTTCTCAGCTTGGGCTTTGTGGCCTGCTACGGCATCCTGCTCGTGATCCTGGCAGGCTATGCGCTTGGCTGGCAGCAAATCATCAAGCGCATGCCGCTCACCACCGCCTACGCCAACCGCGGCATCACGGTGGTGTGGGGCATCGTGTGGGGCGCCGTGTTCTTTAGCGAGCCCGTCACCATTCCCAAGCTCGTGGGTGCCGCCATGATCATTGCGGGCATCGCACTCTTCTCACGCGCCGACGCCCAGGAGGAGGGTGAGCACGCATGAGCAACGTGGTGCTGCTCTACTCCCTCATCCTGCTCGCCAGCGTGCTGGTGAGCGCCATCTCGCAGGTGATGCTCAAGCTCTCGGCGAACCAGGGGCATGCGAGTGCGGTGCGCGAGTACGCCAACCCCCTGGTGATTGGCGCCTACGCGCTGTTCGTGCTCTCCACGCTGCTCACGGTGTACGCGTACAAGGAGGTGCCCCTCTCGCTTGGCCCCGTGCTGGAAGCGACGAGCTACCTGTACGTGACGGCCTTTGGCGCCCTCATCTTTAAGGAGCGGGTCACCAAGCAGAAGCTTCTCGCTCTTGCACTTATCGTGGGGGGCATTTGTGTCTTTGCCCTCTTGGGGTAGAATGCAGTCTCACTTGGTTGTGTGATACCGGGAAGGCCCGCGGGCGTGTTTGCGCCCTTTGGGTCCTCTCACGACATGGCGTTGGGTGGAATGGCGCAGATGAGTACAGAGCAGGTAGACATTGCGGTCGTGGTGCCCGTGTATGGGTGCCCGGGGGCGCTTCCGGAGCTGCACCGCCGCTTGAGCACGACGCTTGAGGGCATGGGCGTCTCGTATTCGATCATCCTCGTGGACGACCGCTGCCCCATGGGCTCGTGGGCAACCGTGCGCGAGCTGGCCGAGCAGGACCCGCACGTGCTGGGCATACACCTGGCACGCAACTTTGGCCAGGCCCGCGCCATAACCGCCGGCCTGGACAAGGCGAACTGCAGGTGGGCCGTGGTTATGGACTGCGACTGCCAGGACCCTCCCGAGATGATCCCAGAGCTCTTTGCCAAGGCGCAGGAGGGCAACGACGTAGTGTTTGCCCGCCGCATGGACCGCAAGGACTCAAAGCTCACCCTGGCCCTGTCCAAGACCTACTACCGCGTGTTCTCTTATCTTGCCGAGACCACCGTGGACCCGTCCGTGGGCAACTTTAGCATCGTGAGCAGGCGCGCGCTGGACGCTTACCTCAGCATGCGCGAGCAGGGACGCGACTACTCGCTGTTTATGATGTGGGTAGGCTTTGAGCGTGCCTACGTGGACATTGAGGCCGAGGAGCGCTTTGAGGGCAAGTCCTCCTACACGTTTGCCAAGAAGATGTCGCTTGCCATAGAGACCATAACCAGCCATTCCAACAAGCCCCTCACGCTTGCCGTCAAGTTTGGCTTCTTTATGGCCCTGCTGGGCCTAGCCGTGCTCATCACGCTCGTGATTCAGCACTTCGTCGATTCCGACGTTCCCATGGGCTGGCCCAGCACCATCGCCTCAGTCTTCTTTGTTGGCGGCATTATGGTGTCGGTGATGGGCGTGGTGGGCATCTACGTGGGCAACACGTTTGCCGAGGCCAAGCATCGGCCGCTCTACCTCGTGCAGGAAGAGGTATGCGTGGGCGATGCCGCGGGCGACGAAGGTACCGCGGGCGACTCAAACAAAGGGCAAATGTAAGGCGTACGCACGACAATGGGGGGTAGACAAAGGGGACAGTCCCCCGCGTCTACCACCATGCGCGGACCTTGCCGCTGCGCCGCGGTAGGTAGACTCGGGGGACTGTCCCCTTTGTCTACCCGTTTCCGATGCTGCGACCACGAGCACAGTCCATGTGGTTTGGGTAGCTATCCTCTCGTTCTGCCGGGACGCCATTTGGGTATATCATTGGGAGAGCGGCGAGGAAAGGAGACACCATGTACCTGTACGGTGACCTTAGTTATTGGTTTATCGTTATTGTTTCACTGATTCTGGGGTGGGGCACACAGGCATACATCAAGAGCACGTATGCCAAGTGGTCCGAGGTTCCCAGTGGCCTCAACAGCACCGGAGCAGACATTGCCAGGCGCATGCTGGACGAGAACGGCGCGCGCGAGTGCGGTATTGGCCGTGTGGACGGCCACCTTACCGACCACTACGACCCGCGCGACAACAACCTGCACCTCTCGAACGAGAATTACCAGGGAGGCTCGGTGGCCTCGGTGGCGGTTGCCTGTCACGAGGCGGGCCATGCCGTGCAAACCGCCAAGGGCTACCTCCCCGGCAAGATCCGCACGGCGCTGGTGCCCGTAGTGAACTTCTCGCAAACTGTATGGATGCTCGTGTTCTTGGCTGGCGTATTCTTTGGCATGGTGGGACTGGTGCAGGTCGCCATCTTCCTGTTCGCCTTTACCGTGTTGTTCCAGCTGGTCACGCTGCCCGTGGAGATAGACGCTTCCCGCCGGGCCGTGCGCTTCCTAGCCGATTCCGGTTCGCAGATCGACCAGCAGGGCGCCAAGAAGGTGCTCACCGCCGCGGCGCTCACCTACGTTGCCAGCGCGCTCGTGTCGGTGCTCAACCTGCTGTACCTGCTGGGCCGCGCTAACAGGCGCTAGCGAGGAGACACCCATGACACGCCAACACGCATGGGCGCACGGCGGGCGCTTGTGTTCGCTTCTCACTCTTGTGCTGGTCCTTGTGGCGCTGCTTGCGACGTCGGGTTCGCTGTGGGGCTGCGCGGACCGGCAGGCAGAGCCACAGCCAGACGACGGTACCCAAGCCGCGACGACTGAGACGCAGGGTAACACGGACGCGGATGACGCGGACGCGGGCGACGCGCAGGACGGCAGCGAGTCTGGCGGCACGGGCACGACGGCGACTGGCATCGATACGCGCGATGCGGACTTTGCCGTGGATCCCGAGCGCACCGAATGGAACTTCGAGCCCTCGCAGACCAAGACCGTCTACCTCACCTTCGACGACGGTCCTTCTTACAACACCCAAGAGGTGCTCGACATCTTGGACCGCTACGGCATTAAGGCGACCTTCTTCGTGACCAACATCAACCCCGAGTACGCACACATGATTAAGGAGTGTTACGAGCGCGGTCACACCATAGGCCTGCACACCTACTCGCACGACTACGAGCAGGTCTATGCGTCGGTCGACGCGTACTGGGAGGACCTTGGCCAGATTGGCGAGCTGGTACGCGAGCAGATTGGCTACGTGCCGTGCTTCATTCGCTTTCCCGGCGGCTCGTCCAACACCATCTCGGCCAACTACACGCCCGGCATTATGACGCAGCTGTCGCAGGACGTGGTTGACGCGGGGTACCAGTACTTCGACTGGGATGCCAGCTGCGGGGACGGCGCCGACCACACGGCCGACGAGCTGGTGGACGCAACCATGGCCGACACCTCGTACGGCTACCAGAACATCGTCTTTCTCGCACACGACGGGGCGGGCAAGGACACTACCGTGGAGGCACTGCCGCGCATGATCGAGTACTTCCAGGAGGAGGGCTACGAGTTTGCCCCCATCGACCGCGACACATGCGTCCCGCACCACGGCATAGGCAACTGAACCACCTCATATGCACTGGGGGGACAGTCCCCTAAACTCAGGGGACTGTCCCCTGAGTTTAGGGGACTGTCCCCCCAGTGCATATGTCGGCTATTCGCCGAAGGGATGCTCGTTGACGCCTGCGATCCACATGTTTTGGAAGCGCTGCGAGACGAACGTGTCATTAAACCGCTTGTCCACAAGCTGCTCCAGCCGGTTGCTGGGCGGCATACTGGCCTTGCGCTCCACGACGCGCTCAAAGCAGAGCAGGGTGAGGGCGATGTCTGCGACCAGGAACACAGCCAGCAACGCGACCGACGCCATTCTCAGCCGCGTCGAGGGCTCCCCAATGGCAAAGAGTAGGTTGGGCATCACAACGCGCCCCCACACGCAACCCAACACACCCCACATGAGCATAAAGGGCAGACAGACCCATTGGGTGAGGGCCCCCGGAATGCCGCCCGCGATGTAGTCCCACGACACGGCGCCAAAGAAAGTCTGCATCCCCCATCCCGCCGTTTGCTCCAGCAGCGCGCCCATGAGCATGGAAGAGACGAACAGCAGGCCCATGGAGCACCCCCGCTTGAAGAGGAACAGCGCCAGGGCGGTGAGAATGACCGCACCCACGCCATACAGGGGGCTAAACGGGCCCCACACAAGGCCGGCCCTGCTCTGCGCAAGGCCCATGCTCACGCGGATCCACGTCTCTTCCAAAAACAGGCCAACAATCGACCACGCGCAAAACACGATCGTGATCTGGTACCAACCCAGCTTGAGCGACTGCAGATAGGCGTCGCGCTCCGCCTCGTAATCCGAACGGGTCTTGTACGACCTGTGTGGGCCTCCCTTGCCCGACTTGGACAGCGGCAGGTTTGCCACGCGCTGCAACACGATCAATCACTCCGAACGACTTGCACTGACGACACACCGAATGCGCCTAGTCTAGCAAACACGAAGCGCGGCACATCCATTATTGCCGTTTTACCTCCCCCAACGTGGCATATGGCACACCGAGCGCACGGCCAGGCAAGTGCGCTACTCCTCCTCGAAGAGCTCGTAGCGAGCCGCGTCCTCGGGCCCAATCTGGCGAAGCACCCGACACGGGTTGCCCACGGCCACCACGCCCGAGGGGATGTCGCGGGTCACCACGCTGCCCGCGCCCACGACCACGTTGGAGCCAATGGTCACGCCCGGACACACCAGCACGCCCATGCCAAACCACACGTTGTCGCCCACAGTAATGGGCAGTGCATACTCCAGGCCCTGGTTTCGGCGTGGGGCGTCGATGGGGTGTCCGGCCGTGGAGAACACGCAGTTGGGCGCAATGTACACGTCGTGCCCAAAGGTCACGGGCGCCGCGTCCAGGACCACCAGCCCGTGGTTGGCATAGAAGTTCTCTCCCAGGGAGATGTTGGCGCCGTAGTCGCACCAAAACGGTGAGACGACCGTGGCATGCTCCCCCATGCTCCCCACGATGCCGCGCAAGGCTTCCATGCGCTCGTTTCGCAACGTGGGTCGCATCTGGTTGTAGTCGTAGCACAGCTCCTTGCACTCGTCGAGAGCCAACAGAATCTTGGGATCGAAGTTCGCGTCGTACAGGCGCCCCTCCGTGCGTGCAATCATCTGCACAGCAGCAACACGCTTGCTGCTGGACATGTTCGTCTCCTCTCTCTTGCGGCCAGGGCCTCCGCGCGACCGGACCTCCCTGGCCTCGCCGGCCAAGCTACCAAAGGCGCGGGACGAGTCGCCACCGCACGCGACGCTCGTACGCCTTGTAGCCCGCAAGCTCTCGCTCGAGCACCTGCTCCTCGTTGCGAATGCGCTTTGCGATGATGGGCACGTAGGCGAGCATCACCACGCAGGCAAAGGGCGATCCCAACACCACCGGCATACACATGAACAGCAAAAGCGTCGCGGCGTACATGGGATGGCGCACGACGCCATAAAGTCCCGTGTCTATGACGCGCTGTCTCTGTTGCACCTCCACGGTACGGGACAGGTACTCGTTCTCGCGCAGCACCTCGGCGTAGAGCGCGTACGCGAGCAAGAACACGACAGCGCCCGCCCACGAGACCCAGCTGGGAAACGTGGGCCAGTCAAACCGGTGCCCCAGTCCTGTGAGCACGAAGGCGCCCACGAACATGAGCGCGGACAGGGCGAGGACCGTGCGCTGCTCTGCCTCTTGCTCGCGCGCGTCCAGGCGCTTGCGCAGCAGATCTGGGGCCTTTGCCATCATCACGAGGCCCGCAACGAACATGGGCACGAACAGGACAGCCATGAGCAGCCAGCCCCGCCACCAGCCCAGCGTGCCGGCGGGCACAAACAGCAGCAAGCCCATGAGCACGACACCGGCCACGTATTTTGCAAGGGCACTTGCAAGCAACTTCCTGTCCACGCGTCCTCCCTTCCACGGTTTTAGTATAGCGTCCACGTCGTATGCCGAGACGAGCATGGGTGGTTGGCCTCTGTCTTAGCGCCAAAAACGGTCACGCTGCGTGACCGTTCCGCTCCCAACAGGGGTTTTGTGTAACAGGACACGCCACGTGACCGTTTTTTGAACCTCTATCCGGGTAAAGCAACAGCTTTGGCAACGACCGCGCAACTGTTACCATGGGATATCGTAGACAGAGCACGACCAAACGAGCGGAGGGACCATGCAGGCCAATCGGCAACTCTCACCAAGCGCCGTGATAAGCGTGGCTATCATCCTGTTTGCGGTGTTCTCGTTTGTCGGCTGGCTGTACGAGACCATCGACAACCTGGTCGCCTTTGGCGGCCTGTATCTGCGTGCCTCGTTTATGCTCCCCTGGTGTCCCATCTATGGCATCGGCGGACTTATCGTCGTTGCCGTCGTGGAGCCAGTACGCGAGGCGCTCGCGACGCGCGCGCCCAAGGCCTTGGAGCTCGTGCTCGTGGCCATCGCCATCTATGCGCTCACCGCCGTGGTGGAGCTTGCCGGAAGCTACGTGTGCGAGCTGCTTATGGGATACGTTCCCTGGGACTACTCCCAGGCGTGGCTGAACGTTGACGGACGCATTGCCCCCGCCTATACGCTGCGCTTTGTGGTGCTAGGCCTGGTGGCGCTCTACGTGGTGTTCCCGTACGTGCGTGGCTGGGTCATAAGACAACCCAAGACCGCAGGCGTCGTGGCAAGCGCGCTGGTCGTCCTGTTTGCGCTCGACAGCATGCTGCAGGCGCTCGGCGTGTGGGCGCCCGCCAAAGACGCCCTTGTTCCCTGGGGCCTCCGGCACTGGTAGGCGCTACCACACCACGACCGTCTCCCCTATCGGCTTGCGGCTGGCATGCATCGGCGAAGGCTTGGCCTCCTGGCTGGGATAACCCACGTCGAGCAGGCACATGGGCACAACGCCCTCGGGCAAATCGAACGCGTCGAGCAGCACCTGGGTGTTGTAACCCCGCACCCACAGCGTGCCAAGGCCAAGCTCGGTCGCCGCGAGCTGCATGTGGTCGCACACGATGGACGCGTCCATCTCGGCCACGTTGTAGGTGTCGCAGGTAATGCCGCGCATAACCGTCTCGCGCTGGTTGTGCCACGCCTCGTCCACCTTGGCGCACACCATGAGCACGAGCGGCGCGTTAAACGCCATGCGCGTGGCAGCCCTCACGGCCGCAAGGGCCTCCTCGCTCTGCAGCACATAGATGCGCTGCGGCTGGCGGTTCGCGCCTGTGGGTGCCAGACGACCAGCCTCCAGAATGCGGTCCACCTTCTCCTGCTCCACGGGCCGGGCGTCGTAGTCCCGCACCGACCAACGGCTGCGCACGAGTTCCAAAAAGTCCATGCTCACTCCCCTCTCCATTGCCCTGCTGTTATAGTAGAGCATACAACCATCAGCCACTTCTTGCGAGAAGCCGGAAAACGTGTGTCCGTTGGGGAAGAGGTACCTTTGGGACACGTCTGGCAAACCTCACGCCACGGCATCCCCTGCCCAGTGTCCCAAAGGTACCTCTTCCCCAACGGACACGCACAAAGGCCCGTCTTCCCCACAAGGACGCCGAGGTCAGACGCTGGAGGACGCCATGCCAAAAAGCAAGCTCATACGGGACACCACGCGCGAGGAGCGCATCGCCATCGTTGCCAAGGGGCTGGACTGGTGCGGTGACGGCAGCTGCGAGAACTGCAGCGGCTGCAGCCTGGGGGCGCCTCGGGTGGAGGCGATGTACCAACCTTACATCGATGGCCATATGGAGCTCGCCGAGATAAACATGCGCAACGCCGCCACCACGTACACGCACGGATAAAGACGGGGACGCCATGGGTGCCTTCAACGATGCCGTGTACGAGGTGGTGCGCCAAATCCCTGCGGGGCGCGTGGCCACGTACGGACAGGTCGCCCGCATGGTGGGCAGGCCGCGCAACGCCCGGTTCGTGGGCTATGCCCTGCACGTGAATCCGGAGCCCGGCATCATCCCCTGCCATCGCGTGGTGTTTAGGGACGGCTCGCTCGCGCCCGGGTTTGCCTTTGGGGGCGAGGACCAGCAGCGCCGCCTGCTCGAGGCCGAGGGTGTGGGGTTTCTTGCCGACGGCCGCGTAGACCTGCAGCACTTCGCCTGGGAGGCCTAGCTCCACATATACTGGGGGGACTGTCCCCTAAACACAGGGGACAGTCCCCTGAGTTTAGGGGACTGTCCCCCCAGTGCAGGTGGGGGCATCCATGTGGACCTCACGCACTTTTAGCGTGGGCAGAGGGCGTGGCGTATACTTGTCTCACTCTCACATAGGCGCATACGGAGGTACCCATGAGCGATACAAAACTGCCGCAGGACACCTGCGTGCTCGTTACCGGCGGCTGCGGGTTCATTGGCAGCCACACCGTGGTCAAGCTGCTGGAAGGCGGCTACCAAGTGGTAATCGTGGACGACCTGTCCAACTCCTCCGAGAAGGTCCTGGGGCGCATCGACCAGATCGTTGGCGGGGACGCCGCACAAAACCTCACGTTCTATCGTGCCGACGTCAACGACCGATCCGCCCTGGAGGAGATCTTTGGCGAGAACGGCATAGACGCCGTGATCCACTTTGCCGGCTTCAAGGCCGTGGGCGAGAGCGTCCAAAAGCCCATAGAGTACTACGCCAACAACATTGGCAATACCCTCACGCTGGTGGACGTGATGCGCGAGCACGACTGCAAGTCCATCATCTTCTCCAGCTCCGCCACCGTGTACGGCGACCCGGACGCGCTGCCCCTTACCGAGGACTCCCCCAAGAAGCCCGCGACCAACCCCTACGGCTGGACCAAGTGGATGATCGAGGAGATCCTAGGCAGCCTGGTCGTGGCCGACCCGCAGTGGAACGTCGTGCTGCTGCGCTACTTTAACCCCATCGGCGCGCACCCCTCGGGCCTTATGGGCGAGGATCCCAAGGGCATTCCCAACAACCTGCTGCCCTACGTGGCGCAGGTCGCGGTGGGCAGGCGCGACGCGGTGCACGTGTTTGGCAACGACTACGACACCCCCGACGGCACGGGCGTGCGT
Organism: Coriobacteriales bacterium; assembly: GCA_030529625.1. GTDB lineage: Bacteria > Actinomycetota > Coriobacteriia > Coriobacteriales > Atopobiaceae > RUG440. The sequence continues at coordinate 2,449 of JAUMWN010000047.1, read as the reverse complement.
GACTACATCCACGTGATGGACTTGGCAGCAGGCCACGTCGCAGCGCTGGCATGGATGGCTGGCCGCACGGGCCGCGAGGTGTTCAACCTAGGCACTGGCACGGGAACCAGCGTGCTGGAGATCATCAAGGCCTTCTCGGCGGCTTGCGGACGCGATCTGCCCTACGTTATTGAGCCGCGCCGCGCGGGCGACGTGACGGCCAACTGGGCCGACTGCACCAAGGCCCGCGAGCAGCTGGGCTGGGAGGCCGAGTTTGGCATCGCCGATATGTGCCGCGACAGCTGGAACTGGCAGAGCCACAACCCCAACGGCTACGAGGGCTAGACGTGGCCTCCGCCGACTCCGCCTTCGTCGCGTACCTACGGCAGCATCGCGAGGAGATCGACAAGTGCGTGGGCGCACGCGTGCCGGCCATAGCGTCACGCGACGCGCAGGCAGACGACCTCGACCGCTACCTATACGGTCCCGCGGCCCGATTCGTCATGGCCGGTGGCAAGCGCACCCGGCCTGCACTGTGCCTGCTCGGCGCCCATGCGGTTGGCGCGCCGGAGGAGCGGGCCCACAGCGTGGCCGCCGCCGTGGAGCTGTTCCAGGCCTGCGCGCTCATACACGACGACATCGCCGACAAGAGCGAGTTGCGCCGCGGGCAGCCCTGCCTGCACATAGCCGAGGGCACGGGCATCGCCATCAACGTGGGCGACGGCATCCTGGTGTCGGTTGTCTCGGCGATCCTTGCCGACGACTCCCTCGACCAGACCACGCGACTGCGCCTCCTCGACGAGATCGTCGTTATGGAGAACCGCACGCTCGAGGGACAGGCGCTCGACCTTGGCTGGGCGCGCGACGAGCGATGGGACATCTCCGACAAGGACTACCTTGCCATGGCCACGCGCAAGACGGCCTACTACTCCGCGGCCATCCCCCTTGCCATGGGCGCCATTTGCGGTGGCGGCACCGAGGAGCAGATAGAGGGCCTGCGCTCCTTTGGCATGAGCTGCGGCCTGGCCTTTCAACTCCAAGACGACCTGCTCAACCTGGTGGGTGACGCAAGCGCGCAGGGCAAGGACTATAGGTCCGACATCACCGAGGGCAAACGCACGCTGGTGATGGTATGGGCGCTCAGGCACCTGGACGACGCGGGCAGGCAGGAGCTCTTGGGCATACTGGCCAGCAAGACCTCCGACGACGCGGCACTTGCGCGCGCCGTGGAGCTCGCCGAGTCGTGCGGCGCACTTGCGCACGCGCAGGCATACGCCCAGGAGCTCGTTGGCACGGCAAAATCAAATCTTAACAGTCTTCCCATAGATGCAGACGCTCGTAAGGTGCTAATCTCTATGGCGGATTTTTTCGTGGAACGCGCGAGCTAGCCCACGGGCAAGGCACGCACTCCCCAAGATAAGGAAATGCGATGGAACCCATCACACGAGGCATGACAGGAGCCGCAGTCGAGGACATCCAGGAGCGTCTGTGCTCCATCGACTACGGCATAGACGAGGAGGAGCGCGCGACCAAGTCGTATGGCATCTCCACCGCCACCGCCGTGGCACACTTTAGGCTGGACCACGGGATGTCGCTGGGCGACGAGGTGGACTACGCCACGTGGGTGGCTCTGGTGGACGAGACCTACAAGATGGGCGACCGCACGCTGTACCTCAGGCTTCCCAACTTCCACGGCGCCGACGTGCGCCAGCTGCAGCACTGCCTCAACATCCTGGGTTTCTCGGCAGGCGAGGAGGACGGCTTCTACGGACCGCACACCGAGGCCGCGGTAAAGCAGTTCCAGGAGAGCATGGGCGAGCTTGCGGACGGCATGGCGTTCCCCGACACCTTTGACGCCATCGAGCGCCTGCACCACGTGTGGAAGGGCAAGTCCGCCTCCGGTCCGCACCCGCTGGGCTCGATGGGGTTTGCCCGCGCGGCCAACGTGCTGGAGAGCGTGCACATCTCCATTACCGCAGAGGACCCCATCTCCCGCAACGTCGCCGGCCGCATTTGGAACCTCGCCTCGGCGACCAACGAGCAGAGCGGCCTGGACATCGTGGAGTCCCCGGACCACAAGCGTCCCGGCGACCACGCCCTGCTGGTGCTGGCCACCACCCCACTCGAGGACGGCTCGAGCATCCCCAACGTGGTGGTGGACGACCCACAGACGCTTGCCATGCGCATTCGCACTGCGTGCGAGGTGTCCAAGGAGAGCGTGCCCACCGTGCGCATAGAGCTCTCGCTGGGAGGCCCAGACTACAACGGCACGTTTACCGTGAGCGACGCTCAGACGTACGCGGTCATGCTGCTCGACGCGATTTGCGCCGCATTCAACGCATAGCGAGGCAGCCGCCGATCAAAAGGGGCAACCCCCCTTGATAGGTCGCACACGACCAATCAAGGGGGGGTTGCCCTGTTGATCGGTTTGGGTCGAAACCTTAGCGTGGGCCCGCACGGACACCTCGAA